>JBOGVO010000059.1:0-26709 GCA_050692855.1 Actinomycetota bacterium
GACCGAGCGTCATCGACTGATCAACCGGAAAGGGCTGCTCCCCGGCCTCGTGCTGCTGGCGGCGATCTGGGGCATGGCGGGGTTCCTGACGTTCGTGCCGCTGTACTCGCTCGACCTCGGCATGGGCGGCGCGGGGCCGGTGCTGGGCCTGTTCGCCGGCATCGTCGTGGCGATCCGCAGCGTGGGCGCCCGCATCCCCGACCGGCTCGGCGCGAGGCGGTGCACCTGGATCGCGCTGACGCTCATCGCGATCGGGCTGGCCGTGATCGGGGCCTGGCAGTCCCCGACCGGCCTCGTCGCCGGCACGGTGGTCTTCGGCGTCGGCGTCGCCTTGTTCACCCCGGCGCTCTTCTCGCTCGCTGTCGAGGGGGTCCCAGCGAACGAGCGCGGCGCCGTGATGGGCACCACGAGCGCGTTCCTCGACGTCGCCCTCGGCCTGGGCTCGGCCACCCTCGGAGTGGTCGCGGCAGGGTTCGGCCGGGGCGGTACGTTCCTCGCGGGGTCCATCGTGGCCGTGGCCGGCCTGGCACTCGTGCTCACGACGAAGCTCGGCCGGCCACGCGTTGGGGTCGTGGAGTCATAGGGGGTTCGGTTGCGGCGACTTGGCAAGGACGTCCGTAGTCGGTCCTGCGACCAAACAGGGAGGTCCTTGCCGAGTCGCCGAAGCGGACCCCGACCGGATCCGAGCCGCGACACACCCCGTCGCCGGCCGCGTCACGCACCGAGCTGGGTCAGTCGGTCATCCCATCGAGCGTGTGCAACGTCTCGCCGAGCCGGTCCGCCAACATCGACGCGAACCAGCGATGCAGCTCGGAGGCGAGCGAAGGGTCCTCCCGCTGCATCCGCTCGATCGATCTACGGCTCAGGCGCAGCACGACGCTCGGTTCCTCGGCCACGACGTCGGCCGTGCGGGGCCGGCCGGAGTACAGCGCGATCAGGACTGACCCTTCCGGCACCGGCACCCGATCCGCCCGGAACGACACTAGCCCGTGCGAGCGTCGCTCACCGAGCACCCTCGTGGCCGATGTCGCGCAGGCGCTCGGCCGAGATCGCGTGAGCCGCGCTCGAGACCTGGGGCTGCCCCGTGACCGTGGCCAGGAACTCTTCCTGATCCAGCGTCCAGACCGCGCCGTCGTCCGTCGCCCGGACGGTCGCGGTCCTCGGCACGTCGTGGAGCAGCGCGATCTCCCCGAACGCATCGCCTTCGCGCAGCCGTCGCAGGACCCGGCCGTCGACGATCACGTCGAACGAGCCCGAGTCGATCACGTAGAAGCGGTCGCCGGTCTCTCCCTGCACGACCACGTCGCTCCCCGACGGCGTCGCCAGCCGGTCGAGCTGGGACGCGAGACGCTCCAGCCCGGTCGGCGAGAGCGGAGCGAACATCGCGAGCGACCGGAGCAGCCGGAACTGGCGCTCGGGCACGGCCGCCGCGCGATCGGTGCGGCGTAAGCCGCCGATGACGGGCACCGTCAGGACGACGAGCGAGACGCCGATCACGAGGAGCGCGGTCGAGATCCCGACCATGCCGGTCAGCACGCCGGCGATGCCCGCGCCGAGCCCGACCCCCGCCATCCACAGCGCCTCGACCACCCCGAACACCCGCGTGAGCACGGCGTCGTCGACGACCCGCTGCAGCAGCGTGCGGCCCACGACGTCGAGCACGGTGATCGCGCCGCCCGCCACCACGGCGGCCGTCACCACCGCCGGGACCGCGCTCGCCCCCGAGCCCGCGATCCCTGCCGCGAGCAGCAGGATGGCGCCCACCATCGCGACCCAGAGCCGGCGGCCTCCGACCAGCGCCACCGACCCCGCCGCCCCCACCAACGCCCCGATGCCCGCCGCGGTCTGCAGCGCTCCGACCCCTGCCTCGCCGAGATCGAGCACCTCGATCGCCACCGATACCAGCAGCACGTCGAACGCGCCCCACGCGATCGTCATCAGCGCCGCGATCCACACCAGCAGGCGCGGCCCCCGCGCTCGCGCGATCGACGCGAACCCGTGGGCGGCCTCGGCGAGCAGGGACCACGGGCGCAACGGCCCCGGATCGGACGGCGGCGTGTGCGCGCCGAGCGTGAGCACGGCGGCGGCCGAGACCCCCAGCAGCACGGCGGCGACGAGGTACACGGGGCCCGTCCCCGCCACGGCCAGGAGCACGGTGACCGCCAGGGTCCCCAGGGTGCCGCCGAGGCCGTCGCCCATCGACGAGACCGAGTTCGCCGCCGCCACCTCGTCGGGCGTCGCGGCGAGCGAGGGCATCAGCGAGTGGTGGGCCGGTCGTGAGGTGGTCATCGCGGCCATCGCGACGACCGCCGCCGCGTACACGGCCACATCCGGTGCGCCGAGGACGATCGCCGCCCCCGTGAGCCCTGTGGCGATCGCCTGGGCCACGTAGCCGTAGCCCAGCACCCGCTCGCGCCGGCGCCGGTCGCCGAGCGCGGCGGCGACCGGGGCGATCACGCCGGCCGGGAGCAGCAGCAGGAACCCCACCAGCCCGGTCGTGGCCGGCCCGCCACGGTCGAAGGCGAACACCAGGATCGCGATCCAGGTCGCAGCCTCGGCACCGCTGAAGATCAGGAAGGCGATCGAGGTGCGTCGCAGGGCCCGGCTGCCGACGACGCCTCGGAGCGCGACCAGCGGTGGACCGAACCGAACCCAGACGCGGTTCACGCCCCGACGGTACGACGTGCATCGATGCCGGGAGGAAAGTCGCGAACCATGGGTAGGGTCGGATGGTGACCACCACGATCGACGAGACGACGACGCCCGCCCGCGACGCGAGGCGTCCGTGGCACCGGCAGGCCCTGCGGGGCTTGGTCGTCGTCGCGACCCTGCTCGTCGTCTCGGCGGCCTCGATCGCGTTCGCCCTCGGGGTCACGCCCGTCCAGCCGGTCTCGACGCTCGGGCAGACCGTGGCGGTCGGCACCGCACCACCAACGCTCAGCACGTCCGGGCCCGGGGAGGTCGTGCTATTCGGGCAACGGCTGCCGACGCAGGTGCACTTCGTGGGACCCGTCAGGCCGCGCGTGGTCGTCACCGACATCAGCATCACGGCCCAGATCGAGGACGCGTTCGCCCCGCCCGGACGTGCCTCCGCCGCGCAGGAGGTGGGCGACGCGCTGGCGGCCGGGTGGCGGCGCTACTTCGCATGGGAGATCGCGTTCGTCGCGCTCGGCGCGGTCGTGCTGCTCGGCGCGATCGCCGGCTGGCGGCGCTTCGACGGCAGACGGACCATCATCACCGTGCTGGGCGGGCTGCTGTTCGTCCAGGCGGTGAACGTGAGCGCGATCATGGCCACGGCCTTCACGGCCCCCGGCATCCTGCGACAGGTCGGGAGCCTCGACGAGCTCGTCGGGCGCGAGCCGTTGCGCCCGGTGCCCACCGCCGAAGGCCCGGGGCAGCCGCTGGTGCAGGCGATCGTGATGGGCGACTCCACGGCGGCGGGGCTCGGCGGCCCGCCGCTGCCCGACGCCGCACCGGACGACGAGGCGTGCGAGCGGAGCGCGTTCGCGTTCGCTCGGACCCTCGGGAGGGTCAACGACTGGAACGTCGACAACCTCGGGTGCAGCGGCGCGACGATCGACCACGGGGTGCTCGGCGCCCAGACCGCCGACGGGCGGCGCATCCCGCCGCAGCTCGCGGTCGCCAAGCGCGCGACCGCGCCCGAGGTGGTGATCGTGAACGTGGGGGCCAACGACCTGCACTGGAGCACGCTCGTCTTCCTGTGCGGCGCCGCCGAATCCTGCGACAACCGGGCGCTCACGGCCTACTTCCAGCGATCGCTCGACGACTTCACCCAGGACTACTACGAGCTGTTGCGCCAGCTCGCGACGCTGCCGGGCGACCCGCTCGTGGTGATCAACCGGTACTACGTGCCGTTCGACCCGCGGCTCGACTGTCTCGAGGGGCTCGGGCTCACGCAGGAGAAGCTCGAGGTGCTGCTCGAGCGGCTGGCCACGGTGAACCAGGTGCTCGCGCAGGGCGCGGAGACGTTCGGCTATCGATCGGTCCAACCGGATTTCGAGGGGCACGAGCTCTGCACGGACCAGTCCTACGTGCAGGGGCCGGAGGACCCGGCGCCACTGCACCCCAACGCGCGCGGACACCTCGTGATCGCGCTCGCGGACGAGCGGGCGTTGCTCGAGGCCGCGTGAGCCAGGCCCTCGCGTGCCGTCCCGGGGGATGATGTGCGGGTTCCCGGTCGTCAGTCTCGGACGATCCTCGGCTCCAGTGGATGACGCTCGCAGAAGTGCTCGCGCGTGCCGTCCCCCGCGGCGACGGATCCCACCGACGGCTCGCCGCAGGGCTCGCCGATGATGAGGCCGGGCGCGGTTCCGTCCTCTCGGGTGGCCCGTTCACGGATGGTCTGCTGGAGCGAGAGCGCGACGTCGACGTACTGGCAGGGAGGAGGGTTCATCCTGCCAGTGTCCCCCGGTCGGGCGTCGGGGGCATCGGCCATCCGACCCTCGAGCCGCGCCGAAGGTCTCTCAGGCGAGCTGCGTGATGGCCCGGTCACGCGCTGACGTCGCCTCCCGCGGCTCGAACCCCGGGATCCGGAAGGCCATGATCGTGTCGCGGCCCGGCTCGCTCCGGGCCGTGAGATCGCCGCCGTGGGCCCGCGCGATCGCCCTGGCGATGGGCGCTCCGAGGCCGGTCCCGCCGCCGCCGCGAGCGCGATCGGCGTCGGCCCGCGTGAATCGATCGAAGATGCGCCCGAGCTGCTCCTCGGAGATCCCCGAGCCGCCGTCGGCGACCTCGACGATCAGGTCGGTGCCGTCACCGCGTGCCTCGATCCGGATCGGGTCGCCGTCGACGGTCGCGTTCACCGCGTTCTCGATCACGGCGTCCAGGGCGATCTCGAACCGCTCGCGGTCGAGCCGGACGGTGGCGGGCTCGTCGACGCGCACGCCCCAGGTCCGGTCGGCGGTGCCCTGCCACCGGCGTTCCACCCCCGCCATCACCGGGCCGAGGTCGACGGGGCTCACCGAGAGGAACCCCGGGTGCTCGGCGGCCGCGAGGATCAGCAGCCGCTCCGAGAGTCGGGAGAGCCGGCTCAGCTCGTCGAGCACCACCTCGACGTCTTCGTGCGTCTGGGGCCGGAGCTCGGCGGCCTCGCGGACGAGCTCCGCATGGCCGCGGGCGATCGTGATCGGCGTGCGGAGCTCGTGCGACGCGTCGCTGACGAACCCTCGCTGAGCCTCGAGGAGATGATGCTCGTTCTCGGCGAGGCGGCGAGTCTCTTCGATCGCGGCCTGGCGGCGGCGCGCGTGCCACACGATGGCCAGGAACATCGCGGCCATCAGGGGCACCTCCGCGAGCTCGTCGAGCTGCTCGTGGCCCCCGACCACGGTCACGGCGAGCGCGACCGTCGTGAGGGCCATGACGGTTCCCAGCACCACGAGGGTGCTGCCCAGGCGCCAGATCCGGAACCCGTACAGGAGCGTCAGGCTCACCCATACGAAGTGGAACGGGATCGTCTCCCACCGGGTGAGCCCGATGATCGCGGCGATATTGGCGAGCGCGAAGAGCCCCCAGGCGATCTCGAGCCAGCGGCTACGGAGCGTTGAAGCGATATCCGACATTGCGCACCGTCTCGATCGTCTCGGCCCCCAGCTTCGCGCGCAGCCGCCCAACGCAGACGTCGACGACGTTGCTGCCCGGATCGAAGGAGTACCCCCAGACCTCCGTGAGCAGCTGGTCGCGCGTCGACACCCTGCCCCGCTGCTGCATCAGGTGGCGCAGCAGCAGGAACTCGCGCTCGCTGAGGGAGACCGGACCCGAGCCCACGTCGGCCGTGCGACGGACCAGGTCGAGCGTGACGCCGCTGAGCTCGACGAACCGCTCCCCCGGGCCCGACGCGGGCTGGCGCAGCCGGGCGCGCACGCGGGCAACGAGCTCGCTCAGCGCGAACGGCTTGTGCAGGTAGTCCGACGCGCCCAGCTCGAGGCACCGCACCTTGTTCTCGACGTCGGCCAGCGCCGACAGCACGAGGACCCGCTGCTCCGGCCGCGTCTGCATGAGCTCCTCGAGCACCGAGACGCCGTCCTTGCCCGGCAGCAGCAGGTCGAGGACGACGAGCTGGTAACGACCGGTCCGTGCCATCTCGAGCGCGCGGACTCCGTCGGAGGCGCGGTCGACAGCGAACCCCTCGGCCGCCAAGGCACGCGACACGAAGTCCACGATCCGTGGTTCGTCGTCGACGACCAGCACCTGTGGCATCCTCTGCATCGTAGACACCGCGGGCGCCTTCGCACCAGGCGGATGACCGAGCTGTCATCCGCAGCGCGCACGTCGGATGACGAGAGGATGACGCGCTCGTGAGCCCGTCGTCATCGGAGCCCGTCGAGCGGAGGCCCGACCCTAGACTCGAGATGAAGAGATCGTTCCGGTCGTGGGAGGAGGCGGGCATGCAGGACAGGATCCGGCGGTACGCGGTGATGGGCGCCGCAGCCGCGTTGTTCGTAGCCGCGGGGTGTTCGAGCGACTCCGGCGGCGTGGGGGTGACCGAGGCGGATTTCTCGATCACGCTCGACGAATCCACGGCGCCCGCGGGCGAGGTGACGTTCGACATCCAGAACGACGCGGAGCAGACCCACGAGTTCGTGGTGTTCAAGACCGACCTCGCCCCGGATGCGCTGCCCACGAACGAGGACGGCGACGTCGACGAAGAGGGTGAAGGCGTCGAGCACATCGACGAGGTCGAGGACATCGCCGGCGGCAGCTCCGCCGAGCTCACGGCGAACCTGGACGCCGGCGCGTACGTGTTGATCTGCAACCTGCCGGGGCACTACGCCCAGGGCATGCACACGGAGTTCACGGTCGAGTAGCCGCTCGGCCGGTCGCGAGCAGCGTCGGCCGGCTCAGCGCCCGGCGCCCGAGCGGCGGCCGCCCGAGGAGCGGCGGCGCCGGTCGTTCTTCCGCTTCGGAGGCCCGCCGTCCCGTCTCGGGCGATCGGGCGAGAACCCGGCGCGGACGAACTCGGCGTGCAGGTCGAGCTGCTTCGCGATGCGACCGACATCGAGGCGTTGCTCGGGGGTCACGAACGTGACGCCGTCGCCGCCCCGGCCGGCGCGCGCGGTGCGTCCGATGCGATGGACGTAGGCCTTCTCGTCGGCGGGCGCATCGAAGTTGATCACATGGGTGATGTCCTCGAGATCCAGCCCGCGCGCGGCCACGTCGGTCGCGACCAGCACGTCGTTGTGTCCCGATGCGAACCTGCCCAGCGCCCGCTCGCGCTGGGGCTGGGACATGCCGCCGTGCAGCTCGCCGGCGCTGAAGCCTTCCTTGCGCAGGTTCCGGCCGAGCCGGTCGGTGCCTCGCTGGGTCCGCACGAAGATCAGGGTCAGGCCGCGGTCGGCGGCCAGCTCGCGCACGAGCGCCTGGGTCTTGCGCGGATGGTCCACGGCGATGAACCGGTGCGTCACGTGGGTGAGGTCGGGACCGGGCTCGCCGTTCTCGTGCAGCACGGCGTCACGGGTGAACCGCTTCGCGAGCCGGCCGACCTCGCCATCGAGCGTGGCCGAGAACAGCATCGTCTGGCGATCGGGCCGCAGCATTTCGAGGATGCGCGTCATGTCCGGCAGGAACCCCCTGTCGAGCATGCGGTCGGCCTCGTCGAGCACGCAGGCCCGCACGCGGTCCAGCCGCAGGAGCTTCCGCGACACCAGGTCGAGCAGGCGCCCCGGGGTCGCCATGACGATGTCCGCCCGGCGGGCCCGCTTCGCCTGCGGGCCGATGCCGACCCCGCCGTAGACGGCCGCGACCTGCAGGTGACGGACGTCGGCGATCGCCCGGAACTCCTCGGTGACCTGGCTCGCCAGCTCGCGCGTCGGCGCGAGGATCAGCCCCGACGGGCTGCGGCCGTTCGGCTGCAGGCGCTCCACCAACGGCACGGCGAAGGCGAGGGTCTTGCCCGAGCCCGTGCGAGAGCGCGCGAGCACGTCGCGGCCCGCCAGGGCGTCGGGGAGCACGATGGTTTGGATCGCGAAGGGGCGCTCGATCCCGCGCATGCCGAGCGCTCGTTCGATGGGCGCCGAGACGCCGAGTTCTCGGAAGGTCGTTCGGTCGTGCTCGACCGATCTGGCGGTGGCTCCGGACATGGTTCGTGGTTCCTTCCCTGGTCGTGGCCCTGGTCGTGGCCTCGTTTGCGGGCACGGTCGCTGCGCGTCGAGGACAGGCGCCTGGCGCAGAGAACGCCCGGGAAGGGCGGAGCGTGCGGAAGATCGCGAGACATCGTCGCGCGTGATCACCCGGTGGGCGATCGACGCGTTCGCCTCAAGGGTACGCGATTTCGGACGCCGGCGGCCGTCGGTTCCTTCACGAGCAGCCACGCGAACGTCGACACCCCTCCTTCCATGCGCGGCCGACCGGCCGCGAGTCGAAGCCCTATCACCCGACGCCGCCGGGCGGCGGCTCCTCCTCGACCTGGGTCGGCGGAGCGGGGACCGAATCGGGAGCCGACGTCGTCACGGTGCGCGCGCCCGCGACCTGGGCTCCGAGGACGAGCGGGGTCGCCCGGCCCACCGCGTCGACGGCGGTCAGATCGAGCGCCTCGCCGCACCCTCCGACGCCGACGAGCAGAGTGGTGCGGTCGAGCCATCCGACGACGGTGCTGGGCCCGGGCGCGTCGGGCAGGGCGGGTCGAGCGACCCTCGGGCTGAGGACGAACATGGCCTCGCGGTCCTCGCACGCCGACCCCTCGTCGAACGCCATCAGCCGGCCCGAGGGCGCCAGGTGCAGGTTGGACGCGCGCTGGCCGATCTCACCTCGCCACCCGTCGGTGAACCCGGTTCGGTCGGCAAGGTCCATCGAGTGGATCTGCGGGTAGTCGGCCGCGTGCTGGGCCGTCCACACGAGCCGGCTCCCGTCGGGCGTGAAGGCGATCGATGTGAATCTCGTCCCGCCTTTGGAGAAGACGAGCCGCACCGGGTCGCCGCCCTCGTTGGTCGAGAGCCAGATCGACTGCTCGCCGCCTCGGTCGATCACGAAGGCGAGCGCGAGCCCGCTCGGGTGGTATGCGACATCGAGGTAGCTCCCGCCGGGAAGCTGGGGAAGCCCTTCGATGTGACCGTCGTCCATGAATCGCTTCTCCGGCCGGCGATCATCGGGCTGCGCGAAGACGACCGCCAGGCCGATCGGGTGCCCCCAGTCGAACGCGGACGGCCGCGAGTCGACGCCCGGGATCGTGGGGGCGTCGGCGGTCACGCCGCGAACCTCGAGCCCGCCCAGCAACACCCGATCGCCCTGCGGCCCCCACGCGAACGGGCCGGGGCGATCCACCTTGAACAGGCAGGTCAGTCGCTTGCGATCGGGATCGAGCGCCCACGCTCGGCCGTCGGCGACGAACGCGACCGTCTGCGCGGCGACCGGGGCACGGCGGTCACAGCCGGCCGGAAGCTCCTCGCCGGAGGCCAGCGTGGCCGTGGGTTCCGGCGAGACCGTGGGCGATGCCCCGACCTGTGGAGCCGGGCTGACGTCGTCCACCATCGGCTCCTGGCTCGACGTGCAGGCAGCGAGCACGAGCAGGACTGCCGCGAGTGCCCTCGATCGACGTGCGCGCATCAGAGGCCTCCGGGGGGAACGTACACCCATCCGACGGCCGGATGCGCCGGGACGCTCCCCTGCCTCCGCCGCCCGGCCCTCAGGCCCGGGCGATCGACTGGACGTCCCAGGTCGCCGCCGCTTCCTCGGTCCGCGATGCGCACGTGAGCCGCATCGCCGGAAGCTCGTTGCGCACGAGATGCACCAGGACCTCGCCGTCGTCGAGCCCCAATCGGACCCGGGCGAGGCGTCCCTCACGGTGGACGGCGAGCACCCGCACGTCGTCGATGCGATCGAGCGAGAACCGGGCGCGCGCGGCTCGGTCGGCGGCCTGCGCGGACCTCGCGGAGCTCGTGCGACCCCGATACCGGTCGAGCGAGATGCGACCCTCCCCGTAGGCCGCGAGCACGTCGGCGCCTCGTTCCGGCTCGACCCGTCCGAACACCAACCCGTGCGGGAACACCACCAGGTTGCCGGCGAAGCGATCGCCGCCGACGTGGGTGCTCTCCCACACCGTCCGGGGGAAGCGCGCGGCGGCCGCTGCGGCGAGCGGTCGGCCACGCTCGGCGCAACAGACGTCGCGGCGCCCGTGGGTGCAGACCACCGCCACGGGATGGCCGACCTCCTGCGGGAACCCGGCTCGATCGGACGGGTCCAACCCTGCCGCGTCCTCGATGCGACCGAGCGTCGTGGCGCCGATCCAGGCCTCGGCCGTGTCCACCGCGAAGCACGCCGCGCCGACCCCGTCCGACCGGTCGGGCCGGCGGATCAACAGCACCCGGCAGCGCGTGCGGCGCTCGAGCGAGCGCAGCTCGGCCCCCAGCCCGTCGGGGAGCCGGGCGTCGAGCAGGCCGTCACGTCCCCAGGGACCCCCGTGCTCGACCAACAGCCACCGTCGGATCGTCGAGGCCGTGCCGGCGAGCGGCTCCGCCGCCGCCTGGCTCCGCAACGAGCAACGGTCGCTTCGGTCGGGCCGGGACGTGACGGGGTCCCTGCCGGTCACGAGGCCCCGGCGCTCAGCAGTCCCTCACGGATCAGCCTGCGGACGAGCACCACGCGACTCGCCGGGTCGGACACGACGTCGTCGAGATCGCCGACGCGCAGTCGCTCGCTCGCCGCGATGCGTCGCATCGCGGGCTCGAGCCACGCCGGCATGCGCACGCGTCGGTCGCCCAGCAGGATCACGAGCTCATCGCCTCGCCGGCGCACCTCGCACACCGATCCCGCCCGCCGGCGGACCACGGCGTCGTCGTCGAGCTCGATCGGCGCCGACCGTTCCACGATCGAGCCGCGCCCGAGCTGCGCCCTCACCGAGAGGAACCGCTCGGCTCGGCGCTCGAGCGTCTCGCCCCCGTCGGATGCGGCGAGGCGATCCGCCGCCGCTCGCAGCCGGGACCCGAGCTCGTCGGCGAGGGCGCCGGGGTCGTGCAGCCATCCGGCGGGCAGGGGATCGTCGAGGGACGGATCCGCGGACGCGATCGTCCAGGTCCCGCCGAGAACATCACGCCACGTGGACACGTGCACACCCACCGTCAGGTGGCCCGAGACCGTGCGCTGCGCCGCCGCGGCGTGCGGCGTGCCCGTCGGCATGTAGATCGTGTCGCCGGGCTCGACCTCGATCTCCAGCGACGGACGATCCCCTTCCCCGGGCGCGGGATGCACCTCCCATCGCTTGCGGCCGAACGCCTGCAGCACGAAGACGTCGTGTGGGTCCTGATGGAGGTCGAGCCCTTGTGCCCCGGCCGGCGTGACGTACGCGTTCACCTGACAGGCGTGCCCGAGCTCCAGCTCGAGGTCACGGCAGAACCGCGTGACCGGCTCCGACCAGCGATGCAGGCCCTGCAGCACGATGGTCGCGCCGTGCTCGAACAGCGACGCGACCGCGGCCGGGTCGGCGATGCCCGCGACGTCGCGCGACCCCGCTCGTCCCGACCGTGTGTAGGTGGTCTCCGGGATGCGCTCACCCGCCCGCACCAGCCGGAAGAACGGGGTTCTGAGCGCCGTGGTGGTCAGGAACCGGTCGACGTCGTCGAGGGTGAGCAGGTCGGCGAATCCGGCCGCGTCGGCCCCTCGGAAGACGTCGGCTCGCCGGGCCCAGTCCTCTGTCAGGAACCGCTCGACGTCGTCGGTGCACCGCACGAGGGCCGAGCCGGTCGCCGCCCCCCGGATCGGTGCGGCGAGCGTCACGAGCCCGCGTCGGTCCCGTCCGTGTCGGTGCCGTCGCCGTCTGTGCCGTCGCCGTCGGTGCCGTCGCCGTCGGTGCCGTCGGTGTCACGGGGGCCCGTCTCGGTCGACCCCGTCGCGCCGGGAACCTGGGTCACCATGTCCTCGTCGCGCAGCTCGGTGCCGGTGGTCTCATCCATGCGTCGCCTCCTCGTGTCACGGAACCCGATCGATCGGACGTCTTCGATGCTATCCACCTCCGGCGTTCCGCGCAGCCGCCTCCCCGACCGGGAGCGCCGGCCGACTTCGATAGGCTCGCGAACGCGATGGACGACCTGACGATCCGAGCGATCGCTCCCGACGAGTTCCCGGCGTTCTTCCAGGCGTTGGATCGCGCCTTCCACGGCAGCGGGGACCAGGAGGACGTCGAGAACGAGCGTCTGATCGCGGAGCCCGACCGCTCCTTCGTGGCGATGGACGGCGAGGCCATCGTCGGCACCGCGGGCGCGTGCACGACATGGTTGACCGTGCCGGGCGCCGGCCTCTCCGTTCCGGGCGTCACGGCGGTCGGGGTGCTGCCGTCGCATCGCCGCCGCGGCATCAACACGCGGCTGATGGCCACGCTGCTCGACCAGGCCGCGGAACGAGGCGAGCCGTTGGCTTACCTCTGGGCATCCGAGTCGCCGATCTACGGTCGCTTCGGTTACGGCATGGCCTCGATGTGCACCGAGCTCGAGATGTCACCCCAGCGATCGGCGTTCGTCGAGGGCGTGGGCATCGAAGGACACGTCCGGGCCTTGACCCGCGAGCAGGCCCTGCCGCTGATGCGACCCGTCTACGACGCGGCGGCCGCATCGCGCCCCGGCATGATCGCGGTCGACGACCGATGGTGGACCTGGCTCTTCTTCGAGCCGAAGCGCGACGAGGACGAGCCGCTGTTCTTCGCACTGCGCGAGGACGACGACGGCGTCGCGGACGGGTACGCGGTCTACAAGGTCAAGCACGAATGGGTGCACAACGTGCCCATGAACGAGTTGAAGGTGCAGCATCTGGTCGCCACGACGCCGGCCGCCACCGCCGCGCTCTGGCGGTACCTGCTCGACGTGGATCTCATCGCCACCGTGAAGGTCTTGGACCGGCCCGCGGACGAGGAGCTGCTCTGGCTCGTCGCGGAACCTCGCCGCCTCCACGCGATGCTCTCCGACGGCCTGTGGATCCGCTTGATCGACGTCCCGGCATCACTCGTCGGCCGCCGATACGCCGACGACGGCCGGCTGGTGTTCGACGTGCACGACGGGTTCCGGCCCTCCGCATCGGGCCGGTACGAGCTGGTCGTCGAGGGGGGCGAGGGCACGTGCTCCCTCACCGACGCCGCGCCCGACCTCGCGTGCGCCGTCGGCGCTCTCGGCGCCGCCTACCTGGGAGGCATCTCGTTCCGCCAGCTGGCGCGGGCCCAGCAGGTGCGGGAGCTCTCCCCCGACGCGCTCGCGAGGGCGGACGCGGTGTTCTCGTGGGATCCGTCGCCCTGGTTCGGCTTCGTCTTCTGAGGCTACGACGCCAACGGCAACGAGTCCTCGGTGATGTCCACCGACGACGACCGCCGCCTGACGCCCGTCGCCAGGCGGGCGAGGGCGAGGGCCGCGAGTGCGAGGCCGAAGTCGCGCAGCGCGGTGTCGTAGAAGCGCGGCGGATCGGCGGTCAGCAGGTTCACCACGATGCCCCCGAGCCACGCCGCCACCAGGTATCCGCCGAACATCGGCGAGACCGCGACGACGATGCCGGCGACGATCTCGATCGCGCCGACCACGTACATGAACTCCTGCGCGGTGCCCGGCACGAGCCGATCGAGCCAGGGGGCGAGGTAGTTCGGCCAATCGACCATGACGTTGAAGAACTTGTCGAGGCCGAACAGGATCGGCGCCAGCGTGAACGCCGCCCGCAGGATCAGGAACGCCTGGTCCACCGGGTCGCCGACGCGGATCGCGCTGCCGGCGCTCGTGCCTCGGATCGTGTCGATCGATGCCATGTCGTGCTCCTTCCTTTCCGTGGGTGCCCTTCGTCGCCGCCGCTAGGCGAACATGCCGGGGAACTGCCGGATGATGCCGCGGCTCAGCATGTCCGCCATGTGCAGGATCTCGACGTGCACCGCCTCGTAATCGGCGATGTCCTGCTCGAATTCACCGGAGAGCCGGTGGGCGGCTTCGGCGAGCGTGAGGTCGAGGTGCTCGCGCATCATCGTCTTCATCGCGCGCAGCGGCCAGTTGTCGGGGTCCGCCTCGTGCAGGAACCGTGCGATCTGGCGTCCGTTGCGGTACCAGGACGCCGACGCCTCGTCGAAGGCTTCGCTCTCGCCGGCCTTCGCCGCCGTGAGCACGTCGACCGCCGTCGTGATGTGTTCGGTGAGCAGCTTCGTGAGGCGGTCGCCTGCCGCGTCGCCGTAGAACGGGCGGATCGCGTCGCCGATGTCGACCTGGTTCTGCAGCAGCCGGTCGGCCGTGGGACCGAGGTCCGGCAGGTCCGCCGCGAAGCTGACGATGAACAGGCGGGTCCAGGTGACGTGGTCCTCCCAGAGCTTGCGCATCGCGTCGTGGAACTGACGCTTCGACGGCTCGGACGACCCGTGGCCGTGCTCGTGGACCGTCGTCGCGCTCGTCGACGCGCGCGCTCCGGCCGCGAGCGCGCCGACGACGGTGAGTGATCCCACCAACGCGAACGCGACGATCGCGCCCGCCAGCGATGTGCGGCGCTTCCCTTCGATCATGGCTCCTCCCTCCGTAAGACCTATCGTTGTTGGTCTTACGGGTCCTCTTCTACGCCCATCGCACCCCGAGTGTCAAGGACTATTCAGAAGGGTTCATTAGCGTTAGAACCAGAATCGTGCGACGCGAGTGGATTCCTCCAGTATCTGTTGGTGTAAGCTTCCGATCATGCTGAACCGCCTGGATCGGGACGCCGCCGCCCTCTCGGCCCTCGAGGACGACCTGCGGCGTCGCATGTATCTCTACATCCGCCGGCAGGGCAGGCCCGCCCACCGGGAGGAGGTCGCCGCGGCGGTCGGCGTCTCCCGCAAGCTGGCTGCGTTCCACCTCGACAAGCTCGTCGAGCGGGGGCTCCTCGTGGCCTCGTACGCCCGGCCGCCCGGCCGCGGTGGACGCGGGGCCGGCCGCAGCGCGAAGTACTACGAGCCCTCGGACCGCGAGTTCGACGTGTCGATCCCCGAACGCCGCTACGACGTGATCGGCTCGGTCCTGCTGAGGGCGATCGAGGGTCAGCGGCCCGGGGAGGCCGCGACGTCATCGGCCGAGCGCGCCGCGCGATCGGTCGGGGAGGAGCTCGGTCGGTCGGAACGGGAGCGGCTCCGGCTTCCCCCGCCCGGACCCGAGCGCACGATGGCGGTCGCCACCGATCTGTTGTCGGACTGCGGGTACGAGCCGTACGTCGACGACGGGGGGTTCGTGGGCATGCGGAGCTGCCCGTACCACGCCCTCGCCCAACAGAACCGCGACCTCGTCTGCGGCCTGAACCGAGAGCTGGTGCACGGCATCGTCTCAGGCCTCGGGAACGACACGCTGGACGTCGCGCTCCGGCCGGCTCCCGGGAGGTGCTGCGTGCAGCTCCACCCACCGCACGACGAGCCGTTGCATCCGAACGCCCCGCACTCGGAGTAAGCCCCCCGGTACACTCGGCTCCACCGACGAGGAGACGATCCGATGGCGAGGGGCATCCTGGAACGGCTGAACAAGGGGCCGGTCCTCGGCGACGGCGGCTACCTGCTCGAGCTCGAGAAGCGCGGGTACGTGCAGGCGGGGCCGTTCACGCCCGAGGTCGTGATCGAGCATCCCGAGGCGCTCACCCAGCTCCATCGCGAGTTCCTGCGCGCCGGCGCCGAGGTGCTACAGACGATGACGTTCTACGCGAGCGACGACAAGCTCGGCACCGTCGGGCTCGCGGGCAGCGTGGACGAGATCAACCGCAACGCGGTCCGCATCGCGCGTGAGGTGGCCGCCGAAGGGGACGCGCTCGTCGCGGGCAACCTCTCGCTCACATGGGCCTACGATCCGGCCGACACGGCGAGCGCGGACCATGTGCGGACCCTGCTCGACCGCCAGCTCCAAGACCAGATCGACGCCGGTCCCCCGGACTTCTTCATCGGCGAGACATTCTCGTTCCTGGGCGAGGCGCTGCTGTTCGTCGAGCGCGCGAAGCGCACGGGCCTGCCGGTCATGGTGACGATGTCGTTCGAGACGTTGCCGGCCGCGTCGTACGAGGGCGACGCCCCCGGCGCGTGCGCCAAGCGGCTCGCCGACGCCGGCGCCGACATCGTGGGGGTGAACTGCTTGAACGCGCCGGCACAACAACTGCCGCTGGCCGCCGAGATGGTCGGCGCGGTCGGCGGCGCGGTGCCCGTCGCGGCGCAACCGGTCGCCTACGCGACCACGGCCGAGCGGCCGGACTTCACGTCATGGGACGAGTTCCCCTACGAGCTGACGCCGATGACCCTTCCGAGAGGCGAGCTGGGGAGGTTCGCGGCGGACGCGCGGGGGGCCGGGATCCGCTACATCGGCTCGTGCTGCGGATCGGTCGCCGAGCACGTGCGGGAGATGGCGAAGGCGCTCGGGAAGCTCCCCGAGCACGAGCGAGCATGGCGATCCGAGAGCGGGAAGGCCATGTCCGCGTACGAGTACTACGAGGCCAAGGGGGGCGAGTGAACGGGGATGTCGATCGCATCCTGCAGGAGCAGGCGCGCTACTACGAGGACCGGGCGCCGGAGTACGACGACGTCTGGTATCGGCGCGGACGGTACGACCTCGGGCCCGAGGGCAACCGGCGCTGGTTCGAGGAGACCACCTGCCTGGAGGCGGCGGCCGACGAGCTCGACGCCGACGGCGTGGTGCTCGAGCTGGCCGCCGGCACCGGCCTGTTCACGCGCCGGCTGGCGCCTCGCGCCCGGCGGCTGATCGCGATCGATACGGCGGCCTCGGCGCTCGAGGTCAACCGGAAGCGGGTCGGCGACCCGGGCGTCGAGTACGTGCACGCCGACCTCTTCACGTGGGAACCTCCGGACGGCGTGCGGTTCGACCTGATCTTCTTCGCCTTCTTGATCTCCCACATCCTGCCGGAACGCTTCGAGGAGTTCTGGGACCGGATCGCGTCGTGGCTGGCTCCGGACGGTCGCGTCTTCTTCTGCGACGACGTAGCCGGCGACGAGGCACGCCTCTCCAACGCCGGTGAGGACGTCGAGGACGGCCCCGGGTTCGCGCACCGCCGCCGGCTGAGCGACGGGCGCGAGTACACCATCGTGAAGGTGATGTACGAGCCGGCCGAGCTCACCGACCGGCTCGCCGATCGCGGATGGAACGCCGACATCCGCACGACCGGCATCGAGTTCTTCTACGGGGTCGCCTCGCGACCGAGTTGAGCCGGATGCCTCTCGTGGATCGGATCCCCGTCCAGGAGCAGGTGCAACAGCGAGACCTCGGGACCCCCTGGAAGCGCCTGCTGCTCGGCCGGGCGCTGGCCTCGCACACGGCCGAGCACCAGCTCCTGCCGAAGCTCCTCGCCTTGCCGGTCTTCGCCTCGGACCAGCTCTCCTCCGTGGCCTACGCCACCGAGGAGATGCTGCTCGTGCTGGTGCTGGTCGGGGCCTCCGGGATGCCGTTGCTGACCCCGCTCTCGGTCGGGGTCGCCGCGCTGCTCGTGGTGGTGATCGTCTCCTACCGACAGACGGTGCGCGAGTACCCGCACGGCGGCGGGTCCTACATCGTCGCCAGGGAGAATCTCGGCCTCATCCCCGGGCTGGTCGCCGCGGGGGCGATCCAGATCTCCTACGTGCTCACGGTGGCGGTCAGCGTGACCGCGGGCTCGATCGCCGTGACCTCGGCCGCCCCCTCGCTCGCGCCCTACAAGCTGCCGATGGCGATCGGGTTCATCGTGCTGATCACGCTCGCGAACCTGCGGGGCGCCAAGGAAGCCGGCCGGCTCTTCGCGATCCCGACGTACGGCTTCGTCGTGGTGGTGGGCCTCACACTCCTCTGGGGCGCGTGGCTCTGCACGACCGAAGGATGCCCGAGGGCCGAGACCGCCGCTCTGCCGCTCGAGGCCGCCTCCGGTCTCACGGTGCTGCTCGTGCTGCGCGCCTTCTCGTCGGGCGCCACGGCGCTCACGGGCGTGGAGGCGATCGCCGACGGGGTGCAGGCGTTCCGCCGACCGCAGTCGAAGAACGCCGCGTCGACCCTGCTGCTCATGGGAGCCATGAGCATCCCGATGTTCCTGGGCATCTCGCTCCTGGCGGCGGCGCTCGGCGTGCGTACGAACGAGCACATCGCCGCGTCCACGTCGGTGCTCGCCCAGATCGGCGAGACCGTCTTCGGCGACAGCCTGATGTTCATCGTGCTCCAGATCTTCACGGCCCTGATCCTGATCCTCGCGGCGAACACGGCGTACCAGGACTTCCCGCGGCTCGCCTCGATCCTCGCGCGCGACGGGTTCATGCCCTCACAGTTCCGCAACCGGGGCGACCGCCTGGTCTTCTCCAACGGCATCGCGGTGCTGGCAGGCCTCGCCGCCCTGCTCGTCTGGCTCTTCGGCGCCGACCTCACGCGGCTGATCCAGCTCTACGTGGTGGGGGTGTTCATCGCCCTCACGCTCTCCCAGGCGGGCATGGTGCGGCGGTGGCGGCGCCGGCGCACGGCCGGGTGGCACGGCAAGGCGGCGGTCAACGTGATCGGCGCCGCGACGACCGGCGTCGTCTTCGTGATCGTGGTGCTCACGCGCTTCACGCTCGGCGCCTGGATGGTGATCGTGGCCCTGCCGTTCGTGGTGGGCCAGTTCCTGCTCGTGGCCCGCCACTACCGCTCGGTCGCCAAGACCCTCGACATCGCCACGCCGATCGGCGAGGTCGGCGACAGCGCGTTCCTCTTCCTCGTGCCCGACCTCGGGCCGGCGACCCGCGACGGCATCGCCTACCTGCGGGCGATCCGCCCCGAACGCATCACCGCGCTCCACATCGGGGCGGAGTCCGATCTCGAGCTGGCGGCCGCGGAGTGGGCGCTGATCGCGCCTCGCCTGGGAGAGCTGCAGCCGCTGCCCGGCGCCGACGAGCACCTCGTGAAGACCCTCCGCGCCTACATCCGGGCTCAGTCGCGCGCCGTCGACGGCTTCCTCACCGTGATCGTGCCCGAGAACGCCGGCGATCGCTCGCTGCTGCAGCAGGTGCTGCACAACCGGCGGTTCTTCCTGCTCAAGACCTCGATGCTGTTCGAGCCCGGCGTGGTCGTCACCGACGTGCCCCTGCTGCCCGATGAGCCGGTGTCGCCGGGCCGCCCGCTCGAGCCCGAACGCAGCTTCGTGATCGTGCCCATCGGCAACGCCCGCTACGTCACGGCGCGGGCCGTGGCCTACGCGCGATCGTTGAACGCCGTCGGGGTCGAGGCGATCTTCCTCGTCACCGACAACAGCGAGATCAAGGAGGTGGCCGAAGCCTGGGTCTCGCGCGGCTTCGAGGTGCCGCTCGTGATGGTCGAGGCGCCGTTCCGAGACCTCGGTCCGCCGCTGCTCGAGGAGATCCGCAAGCACACGGCCCGCGGCGACACGATCGTGACGGTCGTGCTGCCCGAAGTGGTGCCCCGGCGGTGGTGGCAGAGCCTCCTGCACGGGCAGACCGCGCTCTACTTCAAGCGGCTGCTGATCTTCGAGCCGCACGTGGTCGTCACCAGCGTGCCCCTGCATCTGGACTCGCCCGAGGTACCCGACCAGACCTGAGGTCGGAGCAGGCCCACGACGTCTTCGTTGACACGAAGCCGGGCCCGCCTAGAACACTCAGCTGGCCGCGACCCGTTCCGCCTCACGCATGACGCGCAGCACGTTGCGGCCCGCGATCTTCATGAGCTCCTCGTCCGCGTAGCCGCGCGATGCGAGCTCCTCGAACAGCGCCGGATAGCCCGCGACGTCGGCCAGGCCCTCGGGCATCATGCCGGCGCCGTCGAAGTCGCCGCCGACGCCGATCGCGTCGATGCCGGCCCTCTCGCGCACGTGGTCGACGTGGTCGGCCACGTCGGTCACCGAGGCGCTCACGGGGTGCTCGTCGAACCAGGCGTCCATCGCCTCGCTCACCTTCGACGGCTCGTCGGGATGACGCGCCCGCAGCCCGGCCGCGTGCTCCCAGCCGGCGCGGTTCACCTCGGCTCCCTCGCGCGTGAGGAACGCGGGCACGAACGTCACCATCACGACGCCTCGGGTGCGCCCGAGGAGATCGAGCACGTCGTCGGGCACGTTGCGGGTGACTTCGGCGAGGGCACGGGCCGAGGAGTGGGAGAAGATCACCGGCGCCTCGCTCACCTCGATCGCCTGACGCATCGTGGCGTCGGCCACGTGTGAGACGTCGACGAGCACGCCGAGCCTGTTCAGCTCGAGCACGACCTCTTCGCCGAAGCCCGTGAGCCCGCCGTGGGGATGCAGCCCGGTCGCGGAGTCGGCCCACGGCGTGTCGTCGTTGTGGGTGAGCGTAAGGTACCCGGCGCCGAGACGGGCCAGCCCCCGAAGCGCGCCGAGCGACCCGCCGATGCAGTGGCCGCCCTCGACGCCGATCATTGAGGCCACGCGGCCGGTGGCGGCGATGCGCTCGACGTCGTCGGCGGTGCGCGCGAGCTCGAGACGGCCAGGGTGTCGCCGCACCACCTCGTGCAGGAGATCGATCTGTTCGAGCGTGCGTGTGACGGCCTCGTGGCCGGGCAGGTCGGAGGGCACGTAGACGCTCCAGAACTGCCCGCCGACACCCCCCGCGGCGAGCCTCGGCAGGTCGGTCTGGAGCTCGGGACGGCCGCGCTCGACATCGAGGTCGATCGCCCCCCGGCCACCCTGTTCCCGGAGGGCCCACGGCAGGTCGTTGTGCCCGTCGATCAACGGGGCGGCCCGCAGGAGCTTCCGCATGCGGTCGTGAATATCGGTGGAGGACATGGCGCGCATGCTAGACACCCGGAGGGGACCGGAGCCAGACCCTTCCCGCCCTGTTCCCACCCTCATACTGTTCGATCGATGGGTGATGCGCGCATGGCACGCCTGGTCGGGCTCCGGCCCGGGGAGGGGCTGCCGGTCGGCCTGGCGGTCTCGGCGTCGTTCTTCGCGTCCGCGGGGCTGATGATCGGCCAGAGCGGCATCGAGGCGCTGTTCTTCGCGCGCTACGGCGTCCAGAAGCTGCCCGTGATGTACCTGGTGCTCGGCGGCACGATGTTCCTCGTCTCCCTGGGGCTCGGCTTCCTGCTCGCTCGTTTCGGGCGGGGGGCCGCATGCATCCTGATTCCGCTCGTGCTCGCGGTGGCCGCGGCGGCCGGGCGGTTCGCGCTCGCCGGGGAGCTCTCCTGGACCGAGCCGGCGCTGTGGCTGCTCCAGGGCGTGGGGTACTTCGTCATCGGGTGGTCGGTCTGGGGGCTCGCCGGCATCGTCAGCGACACCCGGCAGGCGAAGCGCTTCTTCCCGCTGATCGGCGGGGGCGGCGTGCTCGGGTACGTGATCGGCGGTCTCGTCACACAGCCGCTCGCGTCCACGATCGGCACCGAGAACCTGATCCTCGTCTGGGTGGCTACGTTGGTCGCGGTCGTGGTGCTCGGCGCGAAGCTGCTCTCGATCGGTGATCCCGCGCGGCGCCGCCCCGGCCGCGGCGGGGCCGACCCGATCGAGCAGCTTCGGGACGGGCTCCGCTACGTCCGACGGTCGACGCTCATGCGATGGATGGCGCTCGGAGCGATCCTCTTCTCGCTCCTGTTCTTCTCGCTGTACCTGCCCTTCTCGCGCGCGGCGACCGACCGGTACCCCGACCCCGACGACCTCGCCGGCTTCTTCGGGCTGTTCTTCGGCATCTCGACCGGGCTGGCCTTCCTGCTCTCGATGTTCGTGACGAACCGGCTCCTCTCGCGCTTCGGCGTTCCGACGGTGATGCTCGTGCTGCCGGTGCTGTATGCGCTGGCCTTCGGCGTGCTGGCGTTCGACTCATCCTTCGCGGTGCTGGGCGTCTTCCGGTTCGCCCAGGTCGCCTGGCTCTCGGGCGGCGCCAGCTCCGCCTGGGAAGCCGTGATCAACACGGTGCCGGCGGATCGCCGGGACCAGACCCGCGCGTTCCTCTACGGCGGACCGACGCAGGTGGGCACCGTGCTGGCCGGCGTGGTCGCGCTGCTCGGGGAACGCGCCCTGTCGCCCGGCGTGCTCTACGGGATCGGGTTGGCCGGCGCCCTGCTCGCCACGGCGGCGATGATCGGCGTTCGGCGGGCCTACCCACGGGAGCTCGTGCATGCCCTCAGGGAAGGTCGGCCGAGCGTGTTCGACGCCCCGCCTGCCGAACGCGACCCGTTCGGACTCGCCGCGGAGGACTCGTCCGCGATCGACATCGCGATCGCGGGACTCGCCGATCCCGACCTGCGCATCCGCCGCGTCTCGGCCCACGTCCTCGGGGAGGTCGAGGGGCCCGAGGTGGAGCGAGCGCTGGCGAACGGGCTGCACGACGACGACCCGCAGGTGCGGGCGACGGCGGCCCGATCGCTCGCGACGGCCGGATCCGGGGCATCGGTCGCACAGATCCTCGAGCGAGCGAGCGACCCCGAACCGCTCGTGCGGCTCGCCGCGATCGAGGCGTTGGGCACGCTCGGCGTGCAGGCCGAGGCCGCTTCCCACGCCATGGGACCGCTGATGCACGACGACGACCCGCACGTGCGGGCCCGGGCGGCGGCCGTCCTCGTGAGGCTCACCGGCGACCCCGGGGCCGTGGAGATGCTCGTAGATCTCGCCACGGCCGAGGACGCGGGCATCCGCGGCGGGGCGTTCCGAGCCATGACGGGACTGCGATCTCCGCGGCTGGCCGAGGTCGCGCGATCGGGGATGGAGGACCCCGTGGCCGCCCCCCGCGCGGAGGCGGCCCGGGCGCTCGCGACCCTCGACCCCGACCGCGCGGTCGAGGTCCTGCTCCCGGCGCTCGAAGACGACAGTCAGACCGTGCGTGTCGCCGCCGCCGACGCCCTGGGGGGCCTGCCCCACGACGGGCGAGCCGAGGCGCTGCAGAGCTACACCGTCCAGCGCGTGGCCGATGCGGTCGAGCATCATCGACTCGGTGCGGCGATCGACGACCGGGGCGACGAAGGGCGAGAGCTCCTCAGGGACTCGCTGCTCGAGCTGTCGGGGCGCGAGGCGGCCGCCGGCCTCCGAGCGGCGGCCGTGCTCGACGGGGACGGCGCGATGTCGGTGGCGATCGACAACCTCGGCCTCGCCGACGCCTCGCAGCGGGCGAACGCGCTCGAGGTGATCGAGAGCGTCGGGCGGCGCGACGTCGTGCGTCCGCTCCTCTCGATCTGGGACGCCCTCCCTGAACGAACCGATCAGCGAGCGCTGCTCGAGCGACTCAGACACGATCCCGACGAGTGGATCCGGGCGTGCGCCGACCTCGCGGCCGGCGCCGGCGCCCCTGCGACGGAAGGAGCATCGATGACCCGGACCCTGGCGACCCTGTCCCCGATGGAGCGGGTGCTGTTCCTGCGTAAGGTCCCGCTGTTCGCGACGCTCCCGCCTCCCGACCTGCAACCGATCGCCAGCATCGCGCAGGAGCACGCCTACGTCGACGGCGCGACCATCGCGGAGGAAGGCGAGCCCGGTGACGCGATGCACATCATCGTGAGCGGTGAGGTCTCGGTGGTCGTCCGCGACGAGGCAGGTGAGGATGCCGAACGCCGGGAGCGCGTCGTCGCGGTGCGATCATCCGGCGACGCGGTCGGCGAGATGGCGGTGATCACGAGCGAGCCGCGGATCGCCGGCCTCGTGGCGATCGGCGACGTCCGCGTCCTGTCGATCGAGCGACGTCAGTTCGAGTCGATCCTGCGGGAGCGGCCCGAGACCGCGCTCGCGGTCATCGGGGAGCTGTGCCGGCGCCTGGCGGAGTCGCAGTCTCCAGCCGCGTCGGGGGGCCCGCCGCCGTGACCGAGCATCACGATCACGCCCGATCAGGGCGGGGCCGTGCGCCAGTCGATGCTGCAGACGCGGACCGGCCGCGCGATGCCCTTGAGCGTCACCGCTCGCTCGTCCGACACCGGGAAGGGGAACGGCTGCCCCTCGACGGTCTCGCACGTCACGACGATCTCGCTGCCTTCGGCCAGTGCCCCGACGCGCGCGGCCTCGTGCACGCCGATGCCCGCATAGTCGTCGGCGACGATCGTGGCCTCGGCGGCATGCAGTCCGATCCTCACCGGTGGCGCGAAGCCGTGCTCCCGCCGGTGCTCAGCCAGCCGTCGCTGGATCGAGACCGCGCAGGTCGCCGCCTCGACGCCGTCGTCGAAGCTCGCGAAGAAGCCGTCGCCGGTCGAGTGCACGACCTCGCCCCGGTGCGACCTGATCAGCGTCTGGAGCGTGTCGTTGTGCCACCGCATCACGTCTTCCCATGCTTCGTCGCCGATCGTCTCCAGCAGGTTTGTCGAGCCGACGATGTCGGTGAACATGAACGCCCGAGCCACGCGGCGGCTCGCATCGGCATCGGCGCCGACCTCGATCAGGTGATCGCAGCGCTCCGCCTCGAGCACCGCCCCGATGCGCTCGAACCCGGCCTTCGCTGCGCGCAACTCCTGGACCGCGGACGCCTCGTTTCCGCCGGCGCGGTAGGCGAGTGCGAGCCACCGTCGGGACTCGGCTCGCTCGAAGGGCAGGTCGGCCTCCTTCCAATGACGGAACGCGAGCCGCAGCTCGGCGACCGCACCCGCCGCGTCCCCCTCGTGCACGAGCACGGCCCCGATCGCCTGATGCGCTTCGGCGTGGAGCACCGGTGCCTCGTAGGCCGCCGCGATGTCGCGGAGCTCCTCGGCCGAATCTCTCGCGTCGGCCAGATCGTGCGCCGCCAGCGTCGCCTCGACACGGGCAGGGAGCAAGCGGGCGCGCGAGAGCGGCATCTGCTGGTCGGCGAGCGCCGCGACGATCGCCGAGCGGGCGGCCTCGGGGCGCCCGCGGGCCAGGTGCAGCATGGTCATCCCCGGTTGCGGATCCTGGCCGAGCTGGTGCGCCTGGCCGAACGCATCCTCCGCGCCGTCCAGATCGCCCATGCGCAGGCGGACCTCGCCCAGCTCGTTGTAGCCCGCCCCCGCGAGCCAGAGCTTGCCGAAGGGCATGAGCTCGTCGATCGATCGGCGGGCCTCGCGATCGGCATCGGACAGGGCTCCGCGCAGCCGCATGATCTCCGCGCGGTGGACGCGACAGATGCCGGGGAACCCCGTCACCGCCTGGCGCTCGCACCAGCGTTCCGCCGCCTCCGTCCAGTCGCCGGCTCGTCCGTAGTCGGCCAGATCGCGACAGACGTCGATCGTGATGCAGTAGATGATGCCGGTCGTGAGCGGCGTCACGTCTCCGCCGACGGCCGCGACCGCGGCTTCGTCGATGAGCGAGAGCCCCTCCCGCACCTTCGCCACGGAGATGAGCGCCATGCCCTGCAGCATCAGTCCGAACGCCTGCAGGTCCCGATCGCCGAAGCGCGTGCCGAGGTCGAGCACCCTGACCGCGTGCCGCGTCGCTTCCTCGACCTCGCCGCCCCCCAAGCTCCCCCGGGCATACGCGAGCTCGAGGTACCCGTGCTCGACGCCTTCCGGCAGCCCATCCAGCAACCGGATCGCGCGGCGCATCCATCCGTTCCCGACCGCGTGCTGGAGGCGGTCGTTGTACTCGTCGGCCAGGTCGAGCGCGACGCGGGCCGCGCGCGCCGGGTTCCCGGCCTCGGAATGGGCGGCGAACGCCCGCTCGAGCGCCTCGATCCGCTCCTCGGGGTGGGCGGTCCACCAGGCGGCCTCGGCCAACCCTTCGAGGTCCTTCCCGGGCAGCGGACCGTCGTCGGCAGCGCTCACGAAGCCGTCGTATGCGTCCTGCCAGGCGTGATCGGCCAAGGCTTCCCGGGCACGATCGAGGGTGATGGTGTTCAGCAGCGATCCTTTCGGAACACCATCGTCCCACGCTCGGGTCGGGATGCGGAACCCGCCGGCCCGCCGGGCGCGGGGCTCCGGCGGGGAACGGTCAGGTGCCGGTGCGGGCGGGGGTCTTCGGAGCCAGGAGACGTTCCACCGCCTGCGCGACGTCGCGGGGGTCGAAGGGCTTCGTCATCACCACGTCGGCCCCACCCGAGACGCACCGGAGATGCTCGCGCGACATCGCCACGGCGGTCAGCACGAGGATCGGCACGTCATGCGTCGCGTCGTCGTGACGCAGGACCTCGAGCACGTCGAGACCGTTGACCGCGGGCATCATCAGGTCGAGCACGATCACGTCGGGATGCTCCGCGCGCGCGACGTGGATGCCCGAGGCGCCGCCGTCCGCCGTGATCGTCTCGTGACCCATCGCCTCGAACGCGTATCCGAGGATCGTCGCCACGATCGTCTCGTCGTCGATCACCAGCACCCGTGACATGCGGTCTCCCCACCGAGCCTTGCCTGGAGCATCGACGCGCGACGGCCCTGAACTGAAGCGCGGGGACTCCCGAAGTTCAGGACCCTTGGTCGAACTCCTGGTCGCTCACGGGCTCACCCCACTCGGGCGCACCGCCCGTCACGGCCACGTCCACCATCGGCGCCCGGCGAGACCCGCCGTGGAAGTGCCACTCGTCTTAGCGACTCGCCGCGCACGACGATCGTTCGCTCGGCGTCGCCGGCGTCGGTAGGCTGGCCGCGGCATGCCCGACCCCGTCGACATCGTGGAGCTCCGGGTGCTCGACGGCCCGAACCTCTACTTCCCGAGGCCGGCCGTGAAGATGACGCTCGCCGTGCCCGGCTGGCTCCGCGCCACCGAACCGAGGCTCGCGCGGATGGCCGCCCAGATGTCGCTGCCCGGCACCGCGCGCCCCGGAGCCCGGCTCGGCGAGCAGCGTCTGCGGTTCACCGCGCGGGTCGCGGCACACGTCGCCCGCACGATCGCGAGGGCGTCGTCGGTGCGGCTCGCCGCTCGGGGTCGGACCGGGCCCGGCGCGGACCGCATCGTGCTCGCGTTCCCATGGCGGCGACGTGATGC
>JBOGVO010000060.1:0-7408 GCA_050692855.1 Actinomycetota bacterium
GAGCCACACGGCGACTGACGATGGGCTCGCTCTTCACGCGGGGGACGATCCCGTATCAGGGCGCCGAGGCGCCGGCGAACGTGCCCCCGGTCGTCGGGTGCCCGACGTACACGGCCTCCGGCCTCGACGTGACCTTCTCGGCCTTCGTCTCCGACGAGGACGGCACGGTCACGAGCATCGACTGGGACTTCGGCGATTCGAGCACCGGCAGCGGCACGGCTCCGACCCACACCTACGCCGCGCCGGGCACGTACACGATCGTCAACACCGCCACCGACGACGACGGCGGCCAAGGCACGAACCAGGGCCAGGGCTGCCAGGCCGTGGTGGCCACGGCGGGCGGTGGAGCGGGCCCCGACGGCACGATCAGCATCGCGAGCGGGGCGGCCTACACCACGCAGACCCAGGTGACGTTGGTGCTCAGCGCCACGGCCCCGACCGCGACCACCCAGATGCAGTTCTCGGACGACGGCTCGACCTGGTCGACGCCCGAACCGTACGAGACCTCGCGCATCTACACGCTCACGAGCGGCGACGACACCAAGACGGTGTCCGTGCGGTTCATCGACGGCGGCGATCCGGGCGTTCCGTCGTCGGACACGATCGTGCTCGACACGACGGCCCCCGACGCTCCGACGAGCCTGTCGGCGACGTCGTCGATCAGCGGATCGGACAAGACCGTGGTGCTGTCGTGGAGCGCGCCCTTCCCCGCGCCGGCCGATCTCGCCGGCTACCAGGTCTGGAAGCGCAAGACGACCTCGACGACCTGGCAGCAGGTCACCACGTGCACGTCGGGCACGACGTGCACGGACACCTTCAAGAAGCAGGACAGCTACGAGTACTACGTCGTGGCCGTCGACCAGGCGGGCAACGTGAGCGCGGAGAGCAACCATGTCACCAAGTAGGCGCGGAGAAGAGGGCTTCTCGCTCGTCGAGGTCGTCATCACGATGGCGGTGATGTCGATCGTCGCGACCGCGGTCATCGGGGTCGCGATGCGGGTCTTCAGCGACACCGCGACGATCGTCAACCGCCGAGACGTGTTCGCCGACGCGCGCATCGCGCTCGACCGCATGGCGAAGCAGTTCCGTCAGGGCGAGTCGATCGACACGGCGACGAGCGACGCGGGGCAGGTGACGATGCTCACCTATCTCGACGGCGTGCCGGCCACCGTGGTGTGGCGGGTCGACGGCGCCGGGCCGCCCTTCGAGCTGCAGGAATCGCACGACGGCGGCACCACCTACACGACGGTGCTGTCCTCGCTCGGGTCGGCCGACGTGTTCACGTACACGGTGCACGAGGACGTCACCGACCAGGTCACGGTCGACCTGACCCTGCAGACGAACACGACCACCGTGCCGCTCACGTCCGACGTCTACCTGAGGAACGCCGAAGTATGAGCGGCATCGGGCGGCGGCTCCGCAAGGAGGAGGACGGCTACGCGCTCGTCATCTCCGTGATCCTGCTCTTCGTGATGATGATGCTCTTGGTGATCGGGTTGCAGGCCGGGAACTCGGCGCTCGAGCAGTCCCAGCGAGGCATCGAGTGGACCCGAACCCTCACCGTCGCGGAATCGGGTGTCAACGACATGATCGCGCAACTTTCCAACGATCGGGCGGCCTCGTCACCCTGCCCACCGGCGTCGGATCCGTGCACGGCCGAGGGCGGCGAATACCTGGTCGACTGGTCGGGCTCAGGGAGCTCGGTCGTGATCACCTCGACCGGCTACTACCCGGCGCTCGACACCGCCGAGATCACGCGCACCGTGCGCGTCACGCTCGAGCCGGCGCCCACGTTCCGGTACGCGTTGTTCTCGCAGGACTTCCTCGAGGTCAAGAACAACCCCGTGGTCACCGGGGACATCTATTCGCAGGTCGGCGTGCTGGTCGGCAGCAACACGACGATCTGCGGGTCGGTCGTCGTCGCCGGGGGCGACGTGACGATGGAGAACAACGCTCGCGTCGCGAAGGAGCTCGCGCTCACCGGCTGCTCCGGCAAGGACGGCATGGTCTGGGTGGGTGGCTCGATCAACGCCACCAACGGCGTCGTGATCGAGGGAGATGCGAAGGCATCGGCACCGACCGGGACCCCGTGTAGCCCGGCCGGTACGAGCTATCAGATCGCCGGGGGCTCGGTGCTGGGGAATGCGACCGCGTGTGGCCAGATCACGGGCAGCGTGAGCGGCACCTCGCTGCCGGGCGTGAACACGGCCGCGCCGCCGGTGATCCCGCTGCCGACGTTCACGTTCGACCCGGCGAACTACCCGGACGTCAACTGCTACCCGAGCGTGCCCTCCTGCGACGAGACGAACACGTCGGCGACGGCCGTGTCGACGGCCAACGTGGCCATCGACGCCGTGCGCACGACGATGTCGGGCGACTGGGCGATCTGGCAGCAGTCCCCGAGCCAGAGCACCGTGGTGGATCTCGACGGCATCGTGCTCGACGGCGACACGACGATCGTCACGAACGCGCCGATCGACTTCGGCAACACCAGCTCGATCGAGCTGGCCGCCGGCGTCGAGGCAGCGAACCTGATCGTGATCTCCCTCTACGTGCCGACCGGCACCTGCGGGACCAACGGAGGCGACTGCAGCATCTACGGGAAGAACGCGATCGAGTTCGATCGAGCCGACCTCACCGACCCGAACGACGGCGTCGCAGGCCTCCTGTACACGACGGGGAAGATGGCCTTCAAGAACAAGGGAGTGCCCGGCGAGGGCGCGCTCTACGCGGGCTCGATGGACATCAAGAACGGCTTCGACATCGTCTACAACTCGCGGATCGAGAAGGTGCTGGGGTTCGGCACGGCCCTCGAGACCGTGCTGTGGGAGGAGCTCGATCCGTCGTAGGTCGTGCCGGCCCATCCATCGAAGGCAAAGGTCGTACATCGAACGCCCCACGATGTAGCGACGACCTGCCGATAGCGATGGGGCTGATA
Organism: Actinomycetota bacterium; assembly: GCA_050692855.1. Taxonomy (GTDB): domain Bacteria; phylum Actinomycetota; class UBA4738; order UBA4738; family HRBIN12; genus JAOUEA01. Next base: position 2,939 of record JBOGVO010000060.1, read on the forward strand.
CGAAACCGATGTCAGATATAGGGAACCTGCCCGGATCCGGCCGACGCGCCGGCGGAGTGAGTGGACGTGACTTGAGACACGATCGAAGGTCGACGAACCGGTCGCGCCGGGCCAGGATGCGCGAGGAGCGCGGAGCCTCGGCCGTCGAGTTCGCGCTCGTGGCTCCGCTCCTGTTCCTGCTCGTCTTCGGCATCATCGACTTCGGCTTCGGTTTCCACGCATGGGATGCCGCCCACAATGCCGCGCGTGAGGGCGCCCGCGCCGGCGCCGTGAACCCCGACCTGGGGGTCATCGAGGCCCGGGTGCGCGGCGCGTCGGACTTCCTCGACCAGACCAAGCTCGACGTCACGATCCAGTGCGCGCCAGAGGGCTCCACGGCCTTCGGGACGTGCGGTGCGTGGGTCGAGGGCGACGTCGTCCGGGTCACCGTGGTCTACGACTACAGCTACATGACGCCGCTGCCGAGCTTCGTCGGGCTCGGCGACACCCTCGCGGTGCGGGGCGTGTCGGAAGCTCGATTCGAAGGGCAGTGAGGATGAAGCGACCCCGCGGGTTCCGAGGCATGCTCCGCCGTCCCGACCGGCTCCAGGAGGAGCACGGCGCGGTCGTGGTGATCACGGCCCTGCTGCTCGTGGTGCTGATGGGATCGGTGGCCTTCGCGGTCGACCTCGCGCGCCTGCGGCACGAGCGCCAGGTGCTGCAGACGGCCGTGGACCTCGGGGCGCTCGCCGGTGCCGGCAAGCTGCCCGCCCAGGGCGTCGCCGAGGCGAACGACGTGGTGGCGGTGGCGCGACAGATCGCGCTCGCCAACGCGCCCCAGCTGGCGTCGGCCACGCTCGACATCTCATTCCGGTGCGCGGTCTCCGACCCCGAGGGCGACGGGGGAGCGGACAGCACCGACGTGCAGTTCGCGTGTGGACCCGACGGCGGCGGCGGATGGATCGACGGATGGAACAGCAAGCGCGGTCGCGCGTTCCACTCGTGCAACCCCTTCACCGGTGAGCTCTGCAACACGATCGTCGTGCGCGCCTCGAACCTCGTGCCCTTCTTCTTCGCCCCGGTGCTCGGCATCGGCGAGGGCTCCACGGGGTCGGTCGCGGGCGCGTCCTGCAAGGGGTTCTGCGGTCAGCCCTCGAGCCCACTCGACGTCGCGATGGTGCTCGACCGCTCCACGAGCATGACGAACGGGGACATGGCCAACTTGAAGAACGCCGCGCTGTCGGTGCTCACCTTCTACGATCCCGCGCTCCAGCACGTCGCGCTGGTTGCCCTGCCGTACACGCACGCGACGAACAAGTGCATCGCCAACCCGATCCAGAACTACCCGGCCGTCGGGCGCATGTGGCAGGTCACGGGGCTCTCGAGCGACTACAACACCGGCGGGACCCTCAACCCCGGCAGCGAGATCGTGAACCGGATCAACTGCCTCCAGCGCGCGACCAACCTCACTCGCGTCACGCCGAGTGGGTCGGGCCACACGGACCTGGGTGACCCGATGGCGACGGCCCACGAGATCCTCGTCGAGGACGGTCGCCCCGACGTCCCCGACGTGATCATCTTCATGACCGACGGCGAGGCGAACCAGCCGCGGTTCAACCAGCCGTGCGAGTACGCGGTCGACCGCGCCATCGACGCCCAGGACGATGCTGTGGGCGTCTACGTCATCGCCTACGGCGTGGCGTCGGCGCGATGCGGCGATGACACCAGCAGCAGGTCGTATTACCAAGCCTTCGCCTCGACGATGGCGGCCGACATGTCGAGCGACGATTCGGACGACAACGCCCCGGGTGGGTGCGCGTCCGACGAGAACACCGACGGCGACCACTACTTCTGCGAGAGTGGCAGCAGCGACCTCGAGCCGGTGTTCCGCGCGATCGCCGTGGACGCGCTCGAGCGATCGAGGCTGATCGACTTCTGACGCCCGGGCGGCCTCCCACACCCGGGGCCGGCCAGCCGCTAGCGTCCCGCCGATGAGCGATGCCTGGCTCCGCGCCCTCGTGGCCCTGCCGTTCGGGCTGGCCGTCGGGAGCTTCATGACCGTCGTGGTCTCCCGCGTGCCGGCGGGGGAGAGCGTGCTGCGGCCGCGATCGCGCTGCCCGGCGTGTGGCACCGAGATCGCCAATCGCGACAACGTGCCCGTGATCTCGTGGGTGCTGCTCCGCGGGCGATGCCGGTCGTGTGGCGAGCGCATCTCCGCCAGCTACCCGCTGCTCGAGCTCTCGACCGCGGCGCTCGTCGTGGCCGCGGCGGCCGCCTACGAGCGCGTCTGGGTGGCGGTGATGATGGCGGCGTTCCTCGCCCTGATGCCGGCGATCTCCTGGATCGACATCCGCCATCGCATCATCCCGAACCGCGTCACCTATCCCGCGTTCCTGGGCTTCGCCGTCTACGTGGTGGCCGCCCGGCTCTTCGACGGTGGCACCGACCCGCTCCGGGCGATGATCGGCGCGCTGTCGTACGCGGGGGTGCTGTTCCTCGTCGCCATGATCTCCCGCGGCATGGGCATGGGGGACGTGAAGCTCGCGCTCGTGATCGGGGTCGTGCTCGGCTCGATCGGCTTGCGGTTCGTGGGCGTCGCGGCCGCTGCGGCGGTCGTGTTCGGGGGGCTCGGCGGCATCGTCGCGCTAGCCTCCGGACGAGACCGCAAGGCGATGATCCCGTTCGGCCCGTACATGGCCGCCGGCGCGGTCGTCGCCGCGTTCTGGGGCGAGCCCATCGCCGACTGGTACCTGCGCTCGTTCGTCTGAGCCCGGCGGCAGCTGAGCGCCAGGTCAGGGCCGGTTTTCCGGGCTCGAACACACGTACGGAAAGCTCTCAGGCGAGGTGTTTGACTCACCCTGGGGGCTGGTGTTTCGTGAGCAGGCTCAACAGCACTGTTGAGCACTGTTGTGACCCATGTGACCGAAGTGACTCATGTGACGGAGGGAGACGGCATGGCCGACGCTCAACCGTTCGTGACCGGGGCGCTGCTCACGGTCGCGGAGGTGGCTGCGGGCATGCGCGTGTCGAACATGACCGTGTACCGGCTGATCAAGAGCGGCGAGCTCCCCGCGGTCCGGGTGGGCAAGGGGTACCGCATCCGCGAGTCCGAGCTGCAGCGCTTCCTCGAGGAGCGCTCCGTCCACGTGGAGGGGTCCTAGTGGCCAAGGGCCGCATCGGCCTCGACATCGGCTCCACGGCGGTCCGTGCCGTGGAGCTCACGGCGGGCGATCCGCCCACGGTCGTGAAGGCCGCGCAGGTGCCGCTGCCCGCCGGAGCCGTGGAGAACGGCGAGGTGAAGGAGCCCGAGGCCGTCGCCGACGCCCTGCGCGAGCTGTGGGATCGCGGCGGGTTCAAGGGCAGGCGGGTGTACATGGGGGTCGGCAACCAGCGGGTCGTCGTGCGCGAGATCGCCCTGCCGTACCTGCCCGAGAAGGAGCTGAAGGCCTCGCTCGGCTTCCAGGTGCAGGAGTTCATCCCGATGGCCGTCGACGAGGCCGTGCTCGACTACGACCCGATCGGCGAGTTCGAGCAGGACGACCGGAAGATGCTCCGCATGCTCCTGGTGGCGGCGCAGCGCCAGATGGTCGACACCGTCATCTCCGCCGCCTCCGACGCGAAGCTCGAGCCGGTGGGTCTGGACCTGGTGCCTTTCGCGATGGTGCGATCGGTGGGCACGACCGGGGTCGGCATGGACCTCGAGGACGAGGGCGACGAGGCCGTGATCGACATCGGCGCCCACGTCACGAACATCGTGGTGCACGCGGGCGGCACGGTGCGGTTCGTCCGCATCCTGCCCTCGGGCGGGCGCGACATCACCCTCGCGATCGCCCGTGGCATCGGGGTCGAGGACGATGTGGCCGAACGCCTCAAGCGGGGGGAGGAGGTCGAGCTCGAGGAGCCGGCCGCGCAGGACGATCAGCGCCCCGACGTCTCGCGGGTGCGCGAGCTCGCGATGCAGCGGGCTGCGAGCTTCGTCGACGAGATCCGGTCCTCGCTCGAGTTCTACACGGCCCAGGCACAGGGCAACCGCATCGCCCGGGTGGTGGTGACGGGCGGCGGGTCGAAGCTCGACGGGTTCCTCGACCTCCTGGGCCAACGCATCCCCGTGCAGGTCGTCGCGGGCCAGGTCTTCCTGCACGCACGGTCGCAGCTGTCGCTGTCCGAGGAAGCCCTGGCCGAGGCCGAGCCCGTGCTGGCCGTCGCCGTCGGTCTCGCGATCCCCGGGAGGGACGCATGAGCCAGGTCAACCTGCTTCCCCCCGACGTCCTCCAGGCCCTCCGGTACCGGCGGCGCACGGCGGCGGTGGCCCTGGCGGGCGCCGTGCTGCTGGTGGCGGTCTTCGGCTTCTACCTGGTGCAAACCGGGCGGCTCTCGAGCGTGCGTGGGGAGATCGACGACCAGGCGGCGACCAACACCTCGATCCAGGCCTCGATCGCCGAGAAGCAGAAGTTCGCCGACCTGCAGGCCGAGGCGCAGGCTCAGCAGCAG
>JBOGVO010000061.1:0-7785 GCA_050692855.1 Actinomycetota bacterium
CGGCTTCCGAGGCGCTGCCGAGCATGCGGTACGCGATCGAGAACATCAACGGCCTCAGGTCGGTGTACGGCTCATCCACGACGGTGCTCCCCCTTCGTCGACGGTCTCATCCTCCCCTCTCGACGAGATAGCCGCACCGTTCGTGACAACGATGAGGTGACGTGGTTCGCGAACCGTCAGGCGAACGGCTTGGCCACCATCACGTAGATGATCGCGAGCCACGCGAGGCCGTCGATCACGTTCATCACGGTTGCGCTCGGCGCGCCGGCGAGGGTCCGGATCTCGTCGGAAGGCCGGTCATCGGGCGCTGCCTCGACAGCCGTTTTCAGCCGCTCGGCCTGCCGCCGGTGGTAGGTGAGCCCGTTCACCAGGATGAAGAGGGCGAGGGCGTAGGCGATCAGCAGCCAGGTCGCCGTCAGGTCGAAGTCTCCGGTGGTCGCTGCCAGGAACCCGAACACGATCCCGAACAGGAAGAACGCCCCGCCCACCGGGGCGAACCGGTCCTCCGAGGCCAGCACACGCCGGAGCGCAGCGGCGTCTCCCGACCGTCCCACGGCCCCCGAGAGCATGCCCTGGCCGACGAAGATCGAGACGGCCGCGAACATCGACGCGATGTGCAGGAACTTCCAGACGGTCGAGGCTTCCATACGTCGAGCCTACTCCTGGAGATCGGCGGTCAACCGATGGCGTGATACCGGAGGTGAACCATGCCGTTCGTGAACCGGCGCTCGTCGACGAGTTCGAGCTGCAGATGGAGGCCTTCGGGGATGCACCGGGTGCCGCCCCCCACCACGACGGGCGCGACGAACAGCTGGATCTCGTCGACCAGTCCGGTCTTCATCGCCTGGGCCGCGAGGTGGGGACCCCCGATCGACACGTCTCGGTCAGCCGACGCCTTCAGCCGCTTGATCGCGGCGGGGTCGAAGGCCCGCTCGATCCGTGTCCTCTCGCTGGAGGCCGTCTCCAGCGTAGTGGAGTAGACGACCTTGTCGGCGGTCCGCCAGATCTCAGCGAAGTCACGGATGTATGACGGTTGATCCGTCAGGTCCATCGTCTCCCAGGCGACCATCACCTCGTACATGCGCCGTCCGAGCAGGGAGGTGCCGATCGATCGCTCGAGGTCGTTGACGAAGCTATGCACCTGCTCGTCGGGCTCGGCCCAGTCGAAGTTGCCGTCCTCGTCCGCGATGTAGCCGTCGATCGACGTGATCATCGAATAGATCAGCTTGGCCATGGTGTCTGTTCCTTCCGACTCGGTCGCACCATGCACGTTCGGTCCCCCACCTTGATGACCTGCCGACCGATAGGAACTCATCGCGAATCAGGCGGGCCGACGCCTCTGCGACGGATGTTGGAGTCCCCATCGCTGCGTCTCCTTGAAGACGACCACCCAATCCCAGACGTCAAGCTCCGCCGGAAGAGCATCGAGCGCGATCCCGCGTCCACGCGCGAGCGCTTTCCATCGCTTGACCGGGATGGCGGCACGCAGCGAGCGTCGGACCGGCCAGCCCCCACGGTCGAAAACGCGACGAAGGAACGTCACGTAGGCGATCCTTTCGTCGGCATCCAGGACCGGCCGGCCTCTGCGTCGGGCGACGAGGAGTCCCGCGTCGACCGATGGGGGAGGCTCGAATCCTCGTCGCGGGACGCGCCGTTCGAGCGTCAACTTCCACCAGGGCTGCCACGTCAGAGAAACCAGGGTGCTCCGTTCGACGGATGCACGCTTCCGGGCGGCTTCGAGCTGGACCAGCAGGTCGGCTCGCCGGAGGCCGGTCGTCGGATCGCTCAGGAGTCGACCGAGGGTCTGGGTCGTTGCCCCGAAAGGGATGTTGCCGAACGCACGCCACTCCCCATCGGGCAACTCCGTCCGGAGGATGTCTCCGTGGACGATCGAAACGTTCGTTTCGTTCCGGAACGAGCGAACGAGTCGAGCCGCGAGCTTGTCATCGATCTCGACCGCGATCACTCGACCGGCTCGCCTCGCGAGTGGTCGGGTCAGGCGTCCCCAGCCAGCTCCGATCTCCACCACGGTGTCGGTCTGACCGATCTCTGCCCCATCAACCAGCTCCGCCGCCACGATGCCACTGCGGATGAAGTGCTGGCCCTCAGGCTGCGAGCCTCCGCTCCGGGATCCGCGAGACCCCGCGACCACGGACCATCACCGTCACGACACCCATCGGACTCCTCTTCCTTGGGTGATGCCGAGAGCGTACCTGACGCGGGATCCGGTGCGAGTCCGAATCGATCAGCCCGATCTCTCGTTTCTCGACCTGCCGCTTGTCCGCCCCAGCGGTCATCGAGCAGATCTCGGATCCAGGGAAGGTCGCCCTGTTCGGCGGCTCGCACCACGATCACGAGCCCAGGGTGTCACAGGACCTCGGGTTCCTTCGTCTCGTCTGCAGAAGCACGAAAGGAGGAGCTGATGTCGAAGCGATCGGATGACATGACGACGAAGGGATGGGTCGGGCCCGAGCTGCCCAGCCTGAGCGGGATCGTGTTCGGTTCCATCCTGTTCATGACGGGAGGGCTGCTGATCTTCACGATCATCGGGATCCCGCTCGGCATCCCCATGTTCGCGGCGGGGCTGGGATTGATGCTCACGCCCAAGGAGCGCTCGGGATGACACTCTCGGCGTTGCGGGCCGCCAAGACCCTCCGCGTCCAGCGGATGCCGTTCGACGAGATCCGAGCCGTGCTCACGGCCGACGATCCGGAGATCGTTCGCAGGTACCTCGAGCTCCATCAGGAGCGGCTGGCCGAGCGATACGCCGATGAGCAAAGGGCGGTGGCCAGACTGGCTCGTGCGATCCGGGATCCACGAGGGATCCGGGGCCGCGAGCCTCGGTAGGGGCCCTCTGCGAGCTGCCTATCCTGAGCCATGGGCATCACGCAGTACTACACGGCGACCAGCATCGACGGGTTCATCGCCGACGAACGCAACTCGCTCGACTGGCTCTTCCAGGTGCCCGCGGACGGCGACGACGCGGGGCACGAGGAGCGATTCGCTGAGTTCTTCCGCGAGGTCGGGGCTATGGCGATGGGTTCGACGACGTACGAGTGGGTCCTCGAGCACGACCAGTTCCTCGACCATCCCGAGAAGTGGCGGGAGTACTACGGCGACACCCCCTGCTGGGTGTTCACGCACCGAGAGCTCCCGGCGATCCCCGACGCCGACCTGCGGTTCGTGCAGGGCGAGGCGGGGCCGGTCCACGCCGAGATGGTCGAGGCCGCCGGCGGGAAGAACGTCTGGATCGTCGGAGGCGGCGACCTCGCCGGCCAGCTGGCCGACCGTGGGCTCCTCGACGAGATCCAGCTGAGCGTGGCTCCCGTAACGCTCGGCGCCGGCGCGTCGCTGCTGCCGAGACGTCTGCTCGCCTCGGACCTCACGCTCGTCGGTGTCGAGCGCCAAGGGCAGTTCGTCGCCGCGACCTACCGGCTCGGATCGGCCACCGACTGACCGCCCTCACACGGTGAGGACTTCCCCGTGATCTTCCGGATCCTCTGACCGGGCCGGTCACGCGAAGGTGTCGGGGTCTCCGTCGCTCGACACGACCGTCTGGCCGAACGGCCAGAGCGCGAGCAGGCTCAGCTTGAACGCCTGGATCCCGAACGGGATGCCGATGATCGTGATGCACAGGAGCACCCCGGCGGCGAGGTGCACCAGGAACAGCTCCCAGCCCAGGAACAGCAGCCACAGCACGTTGAAGACGATGTCGAGCACGCCGAGCGCCTCGGGCTTGGCGACGACCTTCCTCCCGAAGGGCCAGAGCACGAACCCGGCGAGCTTGAACGCCTGGATCCCGAACGGGATGCCGATGATCGTGATGCACATCACGACGCCCGCGATCGTGTAGCCGATCGCCAGCCAGATGCCGGCAAGGATCAGCCACAGGATGTTCCCGATCGTCCTCACGCCACCATCGTGTCAGGCGATGGTGGACGTTGCCCCGATGATCCCCCACCGTTTCCTGCTCGAAGGGAGACCCGGGGTTCATCGGGCTCGAAGCGCTTCCTCGATGTCGTCGAGGTGCTCCCCGCGGTGCGACGCGCGCACGGCATAGAGCGGGCTGTCCGGGTCTCGCGGCCAGAGGCGTTCGGGCGGCAGGGTCGCGACCCGAGCGTCGGTGTCCTCGGCGATCTGCAGCGCCAGCCTTGCCGTGTCGAGTGGCGGGATCGCATGGATCAACGGGCGCGAGGCGTCGTTGATCCAATCCACGTCTTCCGGCTCGGTGTCCGACGGTGAGAACGGCACGCCGCGCTCGAGCTTGTCGGCGAGCGCCAAGATCCGGGCGTCCCAGAACGCGATGTGGCCGAGCACGCCTGCAACCGTCCAATACTCGTTCACCGGCGAGGCGAGGTCGTCCTCGCTCGATCTCTCGACGAGCGATCGCATGCGCTCACGCTCCCGCGTGTTCTCCTCGATGTAGCTGCGGTCGTCCATGCTCGGTGACGATACGCCAGGCAACCGATTGGCACGCGAGACTGGCCTTCGGCGAGCGACCTCTACCCGGGGAGCTTGGCGGCGATGACGTCCGCCTGATTGATCTCGGGCGACCCCTCGAAGAGGTCGGGAGCCTGTGCCATCAGCGCCTCGGCGACGCGGCCCGAGAGATGTGCCTGACGCCCCGCGTCGTCAGGGAAGAAGTCGACGATCGCGAACTCCGACGGTCCGAGTTGGATCGCGAACCACGCGGTCGTGGCCGGTTCCTCCTCGACCAACGCGAGCCCGCCTTCGAGGAAGCTTGCCACGTCGCCCTCCTTCCCCGGCTTCGCCTTGAGCGGTACGAACAGTCCGACGGTGACCATGTCTCCCTCCGATCGATAGGGGGTCGTCCTGTGGCGGATATCGCACCGGGTACTGGGACGACCGCGATGAGGTTCACGGCCTGGCGGTGAGGAAGCCCGGACCGATGCCGAACCCTCCGCTCGAACCTGCGATGCGAGGGCGACGGTCCGACGGCTCGGTTCATGCGCTTCGCCGATCTCGACGAGGTCGAGGATCGGGCCGGCGAGCTGGCTTCGATCGTGCGGGCGTGGTGCTGGATGCAGGCGTCGTCGTAACCTCGGATCCTCGTCCGCCCGGAGATCGATCGAACAACAGATGCATGATCCGCTGGAGCGGCCATCGAACGCCGACGCGGCGCCAGTTCCCGTTCGCGAGCACCACCACTCCGATGTCGGCGCGGCGGTCGTAGAAGGCGACCGTCGCCACGCCCTTGTCCCCGCCGTCGTGGCCGATCAACGTTCGCCCTCGTGAGCGGGTCCGGTACCAGAGCAACCCTTGCCCGTAGGTGGTGTCGGGGATCTGCGAGCGCAGCATCTCTCGGACCGTAGCTCGTTGCAGCAAGCGGGCGCCGCGCCACTGTCCGCCGTTCATCATCATGCCGAGGTGTCCTGCGAGCTGGGGAGCGGTCGTGCGGAGCGTGCCGGCAGGGTAGTCGGGGAAGCCGAACTGGCCGATCGCCACGTGGCGTCCTTCGTCCCGCGACCAGCGGTACGGCATCGCCACATCGCCCGCCGGCACATCGGCGAGGTGCCATCCGGCCCCATCCATACCGAGCGGCTGGAAGATGTTGGCTTCGCACCAGGCGTCGAAGCCGGCGCCGCTCTCCACCTCGACGAGCAACGCGGCCACGGCCGCTCCGACGTTCGAGTAGCGGTACCTCGAGCCCGGTTTCGTGTCGTAGAAGTTCGTCCGTCGATAGTGCTCGCCGCCGGGCACGAGGTAACCCTCGAGGAACGTGCCGAGGGTGATCGGGGAATCGCCGTGTGCGTAGACGTCGTCCCAGACTGGCCAGCGATCGCGGATGCTCGACGTGTGGGTCAGCAGGTGCCGCACGCTGATGGGCCGGTTCGGATGCACTGGCGTGCGCACCGGGAACGGCAGGATGTCGTTCACGTAGGTGTCGAGATCGAACGACCCGCGTTCGACGGCCTGCATCACGGCCGTGGCGACCACGGTCTTCGAGATCGACGCCACCATGAACAACGTGTTCCGACGGACCGGTTCGTGACGCCAGAGGTTCGCGTACCCGTATCCCCGCGCCCACACGACCTCGTCACCTCGGACCACGGCCGCCGAGACGCCCGGGAGCCTGCCGATGGCCATCTCGTCGGCGATCGCCCGATCGAGGCCTCGGCCGGGTACGACATCGGTGGGCCATGGCCTCGCCCGGACCGCCCCGATCGGCGCGAGCGCCGCCGCACCCCCGACGAGGAGTCCCGTGCCCAGGAAGCGGCGACGCGTCCACGCGAGCGGCGCCAGCGGGCGCTCGTCGGTCTCGCGGTGCACGCGATCCGGCATCCTTCGATGTTCGCACGGAACCGGTGGAGGATCGGATCGGCCCGAGCTGGGCTGTGTCGTCCGGTCAGACGCTTCCTCACCCACCAGACCGTCAGCGCCGCCAGGGCGAGTGCGATTGCGAGGAATATCGCCGTCTCGATCGACTGGAACGTCCAGAACCGGCTCGCGGGATGGAACAGCTCCAGGTTGAACGCGTCCCTGCCGATGTCGGCGAAGCACGCCGGCTCGGTCGGTGGGCAGACGCGCTGGCCCCCGGCGGCGCGTTCTCCGTTGGCCCTCATCACGACCCCGACCCCGGGCCCGCCGCCGCCGTAGAGCCAGTCGCCGAGCAGGCGGTTCGGGACACGTTCGGTCACGACGGGATACGTCCGCTCGAGCCCGGTCGCGAACCGAGGACGCCAGAAGATGGCGACACCGAAGCGGACGACGATGAACCCGGCGGCGGTGATCGCCATCGCTCTCACTGTGCGACCGGTCGTCGCCCCGATGAACGCCGCGAGCAGTGTGGCGAAGACCGCGTAGCCGACCGGCACCAGCCCCTGTTGGTCGTAGATGAGCCACTGGAACCGATCGCCCGTGGCCGCGTTCAGCGGGCCGTACCACCACGTGGCGATCCACGTGAGCACGCCCATCGCCGCCGCCGCGACGAACGCCGCGAACGCGAGCTGCGTCCACGCCCAGCGGCGCCGCGAGACCCCCTGGGTCCAGACCAACGAGACCGTGTCGTCCTCGAGCTCACGCGCGATCGCGGGCGCGCCCCAGAACATGCCGACGACCATCGGCACGAACGTGAACAGGGCGAGGCCCAACAGACGCATCGTGAAGAAGCGCGCTGCGAACGCCTGTGCCTCGTCCTGACAACCGCCCGAGGCCGGCACCCAGCGCGCGCCCCCGAGGCCCTCGATGCACGCCGCCAGTCCGCCGTCGTGGAACGCCTTCCACATCGTGCGCCCGGTCAGGAGCAAGAGCGCCCCCGCGACGAGCATTGCGGCAGCCGTCGCGATCACCGCGCCACGCCGGCGGCGCCAGGCGAGCCAGATCACGCCGGTCCCTCGGGTCCGGGGAGCGTCCCCGCACCCGGTTCGCTCAGGTAGGCGAGCACCAGGTCTTCGAGCGAGATCGGCTTGGCGACCCACCCCGGCGGTGTCGGCGTACGGACGTCGGAGCGCACGACCAGGGTGCGCTGGCGGTCGGTGGTGCGCGAGGAGACGATCGCGCCGACCGGCTCCGGCGCGCCGGCCGGCCCCACGAGCACGCGGTGCGTCGCGAGCAGGTCGTCGACGTCGCCGAGCACCTGGACGCGCGAGTCCGACAGGATCACCAGGTAGTCGCAACGATGCTCGAGGTCGGCGATCAGGTGCGAGGAGAGCAGCACGGTGAGCTCCCGTGTGGCCACCTCGCCCATCAGCTCCGACAGGAACGTCCGCCTGGCCAGGGGATCGAGGCTCGCGACCGGCTCGTCGAGCACGAGCAGGTCCGGAC
>JBOGVO010000062.1:0-4847 GCA_050692855.1 Actinomycetota bacterium
GTACACGGGGATGCGCGACGTGCCATGCGTGAGCACCAGCGCCTGCACGTCTCGGAGCGCCTTGTCGTCCTCGATCGCGATGATGTCCGGGCGCGGCACCATGACTTCGCGCACGATCGTGTCGCCGAACTCGAAGATCGAGTGGATCAGCTCCTTCTCACCCTCGTCGATCGAGCCTTCCTCGGAGCCCACCTGCGCCATCGAGCGGATCTCTTCCTCGCTCACGAACGGACCCGCCTTGATGCCCTTGCCCGGCAGCAGCACGTTGGCCAGACCGATCAGCGCCCGGGTGGGCCAGGCGAGCAGTCGTCCGAGGAACCACACCAGCGGCGAAAGCGCCAGCGCCACCCGATCGGAGTGCAGCACGCCGAACGTCTTCGACATGGCCTCGACGAACACGAAGTACAGCAGGGTGAACACGAGCGACGCGATCGTGACCCCGAGGCTCCCGAACTCGCGGTCGGAGAGGATCGCCACGAGGATCGCCGAGCCGTTCTGCACGATCATCACGGCGAGGTACACCGAGTTGAAGTAGCGCGCCGGGTCGGACTCCAGCTTGACCAACGTCGCCGCGTTTCGACGGCCCTCGTCCTCGAGCGCGAGCGCCTTCACGCGGGTCATGCGCGTGAGGGACGCTTCGGCGAGCGCGAGCAGCGAGCCGAGCGCGACGAGCACCGCGACGAGCACCCACATCCAGATCACGGCCCCGTCACCCCGCTGTAGCGCTCCTGTCGCGCCCACATCTCGGCACGGCCGTGGTCCTCCTCGTGGTCGTACCCGAGCAGGTGCAGCACTCCGTGCACCACGAGCAGCCGCAGCTCGGCCTCGGGGTCGTGGGGATCGTTCCAAGCCGCGACCGCCGGGGACACCACGACGTCGCCGAGCACACGCACCCCCTGCTCGTCGACGTCGTCGTCATCGAGCGGGAACGAGAGCACGTCGGTCGGGCCGGGCTCGCCCATGTATCGCTCGTGGAGTGCGGCGATCTCGTCCTCGTCGACGAACGAGAGCGAGAGCTCCGAACGTTCCTGCCCCTCGGCCACGAGCGTCTCGCGAGCGAGCGCGGCCAGCGCATGCACGTCGAGCGCGATCGCCGGCGGACCCGACGTCCGGGTGGAGACCAGGACCCTCGGATGGCCACCGTCGTCGTCGTTCAACGCGCTCGCGCTCACCGTTCCACCTGCAGGCGCTGCTGCCCGAACCGGTCGTAGGCCTCCACGATGTCCTGGACGATCTTGTGGCGCACGACGTCGCGGCCCCCGAGGTGACAGAAGGCGATGTCGTCGACGACGTCGAGGATCTCCTCGACGACCGCGAGCCCGCTCTTCCGCCCCTCCAGGTCGACCTGGGTGGCGTCGCCGTTGATCACGGCCTTCGATCCGAAGCCGATGCGCGTGAGGAACATCTTCATCTGCTCCGGGGTCGTGTTCTGCGCCTCGTCGAGGATCACGAACGCATCGTTCAGCGTTCTGCCACGCATGTACGCGAGCGGCGCGACTTCGACCGTGCCACGCTCCATCAGCCGGGGAAGCGTCTCGGCGCCGGTCATCTCGAACAGCGCGTCGTAGAGCGGTCGCATGTACGGGTCGATCTTCTCGTACAGCGTGCCCGGCAGGTACCCGAGTCGCTCGCCCGCCTCAACGGCAGGCCGCGTGAGGATCAGGCGAGAGACCTGGCGATCCTGGAGCGCCTTCACGGCGGTCGCCACCGCGAGGTAGGTCTTGCCCGTGCCCGCCGGCCCGATCGCGAACGTGACCGTGTGGGCGCGGATCGCATCGACGAACCGCTTCTGCCCGATCGTCTTGGGCGTGATGCCCTTGCCGCGCGCGGTGAGCAGGCGGTCGCCGAGCACCTCGGAGGGTCGCATCTCCTGCTCGCCGGGCGTCGCGCCGTCGCCCTTGACCAGCGCGATGGCCTGGCCCACCGACGAGTCGGTGAGGTCGTGTCCCTGCTCGAGCAGGATGAGGAGCTCCTCGAAGATGCGCGCGACCCGCTCGGCTTCCTGCTCGCGGCCCGAGACGGTGATCTCGTTCCCGCGTACGAGGATGCGGCAGTCGAACGCCGACTCGATCAACTTCAAGAAGACGTCGCGCTGACCGAGGAGGGCCACCATCGGCTGGTTGCCCGGCACGAGGATCTTGACTTGGGTGGTGGCGCTCGCCACGTGTCTCGTCTCTCGGGGCGGTGGCCCCGTTCCCTCCTGATTCGGCAGCTCTGTCAGCGATGGCCGCCGTAGGGCGGCCTCGCCCTCCACTGTAGCCGAAGCTAGCCGGGAGGCCAGTCCATCGAGCGTCCTCCGAGCAGGTGGAAATGCAGGTGGAACACCGTCTGGCCCGCATCGGGGCCGACGTTGGTCACGAGCCGCCATCCGGAGTCGGCGATGCCTTCGGCTCCGGCCAGCTGGCTCGCGGCCTGCACGATGTCGACGAGCACCTCACCGTGGTGATCGCTCAGGTCGGCGACCGAGGTCAAGTGCTCCTTCGGGATGAGCAGGATGTGCGTGGGAGCCTTCGGATCCACGTCGCGGAACGCGATCACACGATCCGACTCGCGCACGACGTCGGCGGGGATCTCGTGAGCCGCGATGCGACAGAAGAGGCACGACGAATCCATGGCCAGCCCAGCCTACCCGCCGCTCCGTCGTCAGAACTCCGGACGGCGGAGCCTGCCTTCGGCCGGCTCGCGCTTGGTCGAGCGTTCCCCCCGGAGCTCCGCCAGCCGCTCCCAGAGCTTGCGTTCCTCTCGCGAGAGGTCGTCGGGCGTGACGACGTGGAGCGTGACGTAGAGATCACCCCGTCCCCGGCGGTTCAGGTTCGGCACGCCCCCTCCCTTGATGCGAACCACGGTGCCGGACTCGGTGCCGGACTCGAGCTCGATGTGCTCGGGGCCGTCGAGCCCGTCGATCTCCAGATCGGCGCCGAGCGTCGCCTGCGTCATCGACACATCGAGCACGGTGAACAGGTCCTGACCCCGGCGGTCGTACTCCTCGGAGGGCTCGACCGCGATGCCGACGTAGAGGTCGCCCGGCGGTCCACCGGCGAGGCCGGCGTGGCCGTTGCCGGCCACCCGCAGCTCCATGCCGTCGGCGACACCCGCGGGGATGTCGATCGTGACCGCGGACGTCTCTCGGCGGCGGCCCTCACCGAAGCACGCCTCACACGGGTCGAGCACCTCCTGGCCCGTGCCTCGACAGGTCGTGCACGGCGAGGCGGTCATGACCTGGCCGAAGACGCTGCGGCGCACGGCCTGCACCTGCCCCGCCCCCCCGCACGTGCGACAGGCGATCGGCGCCGTGCCGGGCTCCGCCCCGTTGCCCTGGCATCGCTCACAAGCCACCATCCGCTCGATCTCGAGATCGCGACGTGCCCCGAACACCGCATCGCGGAAGCCAAAGGTGATGCGCACACCGAGATCCTCGCCGTGGTGGATCCGGGAGCGAGGTCCCCTGCGGCGGCTCCCGACCCCGAACCCTCCCTGTCCGAAGAACATGTCGAAGATGTCCTGGATGTCGGTGAAGCCGGCGCCGCCGGGACCGCCCGTCGTGCCGAACGCGTCGTACTGCCGGCGCTTGTCGGGATCGGACAGGATCTCGTACGCGCCCGCGACCTCCTTGAAGCGCTCCTCGGCCGCCGGCTCCGCGTTCACGTCCGGATGGAGCTCGCGCGCGAGCCGTCGATAAGCCTTCCTGATGTCGTCGTCGGTCGCCTCGCGGGTGATTCCGAGCACCTCGTACAGGTCGCGGACAGTCGACATCTACTGATCCAGCTCCGTGGCGAGCTCCGAGAGCCGCTTGGCCACCGCGCGCACCGAGGCCATGGCCGAGAGGTAGTCCATGCGGGTCGGGCCGACCACCCCGACCGTGCCGAGCATCGTCTCCCCTGTCTTGAAGGGGGCGGTGATGATCGAGGCTTCCCAGTCGCCCGTGGACGGGTGCTCTCCGCCGATCGTGACGTTGAGCCCGGAGTGCGTGGAGCTGATGTCCTGCAGCACGGTCAGCATCTCCTGCTCGCGCTCGAGGGTCTCGAAGAGTCGCCGAAGCGTCTCGCGGCGCATCTGCTGAGCCTCGTCGGCCAGGTTCGACGCGCCGCCCACGACCACGTGGGCCGCCCTCTCGCCCTGGGTCGCGACCCGAAGGGTCTCCGCAACGAACAGGAGCAGTTCGCGCTGGGCGGAGTCACCCTCGGCGGCGAGCTGCAGCGATCTGGCCTGCGCATCGAGATACGTCAGGCCCCGCAGCGACTGCAGGCGCCGGTCCGCCTGCTTCAGGGTCGCAGGATCGACTCCATCGGGCTTGTCGACGATCTGCTTGTCGACGCGCCCGTGCTGGCCCACGGCCAGGATCATCATCGTCGGCCCCATGTCGATCAGCTCGACCCGCACGATCGGCTCCTCGACCGCGCTCGGAGGCACGGCGAGCCCCGCGTACTGGGTGAGACGCGAGAGCAGCTGCACGCTTCCCTTGAGCACCTCTTCGAGATCGACGATCGCGTCGGCGAAGTATCCGACGATCAGGCGGCGCTGCGCCTCCCGCAGTCGTCCGCCGGCGGGCAGCGAATCGACGAAATGGCGATAGCCGGCATCGGTCGGGATGCGACCGGCGCTCGTGTGCGGGTGCGTGAGGTACCCGAGCTCCTCGAGGGCGGCCATCTCGTTGCGGATCGTGGCGCTCGAGACCCCCAGCCCCGCATGGTCGGCGATCGATTCGCTGCTGACGGGCTCGCCCGAGCGCACGTACTCCTCGACCACGGCGTGCAGCACCGCTCCCTTGCGGGTGCCCAGTTCGGGACGCTCGTGCTCCGCCATGGCTCACATCATACGTAGCACTCTCCCGGGGGGAGTGCTAAGGG
>JBOGVO010000063.1:0-10157 GCA_050692855.1 Actinomycetota bacterium
CGCATCATGCGCGAGCGGTTCGAGGCGAAGGATCCGAAGAGCTGGATGCTGCGTTTCCACACGCAGACGGGCGGCGCCACGCTCACCGCGCAGCAGCCCGAGGTCAACATCGTGCGCACCGCCCTCGAGGCGCTCGCCGCGGTGCTCGGGGGCACCCAGTCGCTGCACACGAACTCGTTCGACGAGGCGCTCGCGCTGCCGACCGAGCACAGCGCCACGATCGCGCTCCGCACCCAGCAGGTGATCGGCTACGAGAGCGGCGTGACCGAGACCGTCGACCCCGTGGCGGGCTCCTACTACGTGGAGTCGCTCACCGACGAGCTCGAGGCGCTCGCGACCGGCACCATCGAGAAGATCGACGCGATGGGCGGCGCGGTGCGCGCGATCGAGGCCGGCTTCTACCAGGACGAGATCCACGAGGCGGCGTTCCGGATCCAGCAGGGCGTCGAGTCTGGGGAGCGGGTCGTAGTGGGCGTGAACCGCTTCGTGGACTCGGAGGAGAAGCCGGTCGAATTGCAGCGCATCTCCGAAGCCGGGGCGGCGACGCAGGTCCAACGCGTGGGAGTGCTGCGCGCGAGCCGCGATCGGGAGGCGGTCGACGCCGCACTGGCGTCCGTGTCCGAGACCGCGCGCGGCTCGGGCAGCCTGCTCCCCGGGATGAAGGAAGCCCTGCGAGCCCGTGCGACGCTGGGTGAGGTGAGCGATACGCTCCGCGACGTGTTCGGGGAGTACCGCCCCACCTCCTAGACAGACCCAGCCGATCGACCCACGGACCGACGCGACGAGCCGATCAGCCATCCCAGAGTTGCGTGAGGGCGTGGACGGTCGCCGCCATCCCTGCGACGGCGAGCACGAGCCCCACGAGCCGGTGCCGGCGGGAGCGGAACGCCGGCACGGCGATCGCGAGGCACGAGACGCCCACTCCCAGCTCGATCACCCAGGTCAGTGCCTCCACGCCGGCGCACCCTACAGCGTCGGGATCGGCACGTTCCCGTACGCTTCGTGGCCATGGATGTCGCGATCGTCGGAGGCACCGGCAAGGAAGGGTTCGGGCTCGCGCTGCGGCTGCTCGGTGCGGGACACCGCGTCACGATCGGCTCGCGCTCGGCCGAGCGGGCTGCCGAGGCGGTCGAGCGTGCGAGGCAGGCGTTCGGAATCGAGGTGCAGGTCGCGGGCGCCGAGAACGCCGGCTCCGTCGCGGGAGCCGAGGTCGTGGCCGTCACGGTTCCGTTCGAAGGCATGATCGAGATCTACGCGTCGATCGGCCCCGCCCTGCGCTCCGGACAGGTCGTGCTCGATGCGACCAGCCCGCTGATGACCGCCGTCGGCGGCAAGCCGTGGGAAGCGATCCGCCCCTGGCAGGGGTCCGCGGCCGAGATCGCAGCCGCTCACGTGCCGCCCGGCGTCGAGGTGGTCTCCGGGTTCCACACCATCGGAGCGCATGCGCTCACCGACCTCGATCGCGAGCTCGACTCCGACACCCTGCTGTGCTCGGACGACGAAGCGGCGAAGCGGCTGGTCGGGGACCTGGTGGATTCCCTGCCGGGCATGCGGTGGGTCGATGCCGGTCCGCTCGCGAACGCCCGGATCACCGAGCCGCTCACGGCGATGATCATCACGGTCAACCGCCGCTACAAGGTGCGCGAAGGGGGGTTCCGCATCACGGGTCGCGACTCGTGGGGCGTTCCCAGGTGAGCTGCCCGGGTCGGCTGGTGGCGATCGACGACACATCCCTGTGGGTCGTGGAACGCGGGTCCGACGACGGCCTGCCCTTGCTTGCGCTGCATGGCGGGCCCGGCCTCGACCACCACGAGTTCGCCGACTACCTCGACCCGCTCACCGAAGTGGGGGTGCGGCTCGTGCTCGTGGACCAGCGAGCCTGCGGACGGTCGGAGCGCCCGTCGCCGCGGACGTGGACGCTCGAGCGGTTCGCGCAGGACGTGATCATGCTCGCCCGCGCCATGCGGCTCGACCGGTACGCCGTGCTCGGGCACTCCTACGGCGCGTTCGTGGCGCTGCAGCACGCCGTGGACTTCCCGGGCATGGCGGCGGCCACGATCGTGAGCGGCGGCATCCCGTCGATGCGGTTCCTCGAGCGGGTCGAGGCGAACCTGCGAGCGTTCGAGCCGGCCGAACTGCGAGAGCGGGTCGCGTCGTCGTGGGCCCGGGAGCCCGACGTGTCGAGCGCCGAGGAGTTCGAGGACCTGATGCGCGACCAGTGGCCGTTCCACTTCGCGGACCCTCTCGATCCTCGGATCGAGGAGTACGCGGAGCGCACCGCGGGCATCGTGTTCCAGCCCGACCTGCTCCGCCATTTCGCGGTCGATGGCTGCGGCGCGATCGAGGTGGAGGATCGGCTCGACGAGGTGAGCTCGCCGATGCTCGTGCTCGCGGGGTGGCACGATCGCACCTGCGTGCCCGAGGCCGCCGAGGCGATCGCGGCCGGCGTTCCGAACGCGCAAATCGTGGTCTTCGAGCGCAGCGGGCACATGACGTTCGTGGAGGAGCCCGATGCCTACCTCGAGGCCGTCTCGCGGTTCTTGGGAGCCTCTTCGTCGGTCACTGAGAGCACTTAGTCGATCACCGCGAGCACCTGGCCGGTCTCGACGACCTGGCCGGCGCGGATCGGCAGGTCGGTGACCTCCCCGTCGCGGGTGGCGGCGATGTGGTTCTCCATCTTCATCGCCTCGAGGATGCAGATCACCTCGCCGGCCCTGATGTCCTGGCCCTTCTCGACGAGCACCTTGACGATCGTGCCCTGCATCTCGGCCCGTATCTCCCCGTGCACGTGCTCCTGGTGCGCCGTGGCGTGGGACTCGGGTGGCGAGGGAGCCACGCCGCGACGTTCGTCGAAGATGCGCACCGGAACCCGGCGCCCGTCGACCTCCACGAGGATGTCGGAGGGGCGCGCCTCGAGCGACTGGGGTGCCGAGGGTCGCAGGTCGACCTGGGTCGCGAGGTCGGCGTCGGCGAGCGCTCGCTCCGCCCACGTGGTGGTGTGGGTGCCGTTCCTGAACTCCTCGGACTCCAACACCCATCGGAGCGCCGGGATCGTCGTCGGCACCCCCTCGACCCGGTACTCGTCGAGGGCGCGGACCATGCGCCGGCGGGCTGCCTCGCGATCGGTGCCGCCCACGACCAGCTTGGCGACCATCGAGTCGTAGTCCCCGGGCACGTCGCGGCCCAGCCCGACCCCCGCGTCGACACGGACGAACGGCCCCGCCGGTTCGACGTACCGTGTGATGCGACCGGGCCCGGGGAGGAAGTTGCGGCTCGGATCCTCCGCGTTGATGCGGCACTCGATCGCGGCGCCGCGCGCCGATGGATCGAGTCCCTCGATCGACTCGCCCATCGCGACGGCGAGCTGCAGCGCGACCAGGTCGAGGCCGGTGACCATCTCGGTGACCGGGTGCTCGACCTGCAGGCGCGTGTTCATCTCGAGGAAGTAGAAGTCGCCGTCCTCGTCGACGATGCACTCGATGGTGCCGGCGTTCACGTACCCGGTCTCGCGGACGAGCGCGATCGACGCGTCGGCGAGCCGTTGGCGCATCGTGTCGTCGATGGCGGTGGAGGGCGTCTCCTCGATCAGCTTCTGGTGACGACGCTGCACGGTGCAGTCGCGTTCGCCGAGGAACATCAGGGTGCCGTGACCGTCGGCGAGGATCTGCGCCTCGACGTGGTGTGCACGGTCGACGTAGCGCTCGAGGAAGACCTCCGGCCGCCCGAAGTACGACTGGGCCTCGCGGGCGCCGCGCTTCAGGGCCTCCTCGAGGTGGCCGCCGTCGCGCACGATGTGCATGCCCTTGCCGCCTCCGCCGAACGCCGCCTTCACCAGCAGCGGGAACCCGATCCGCTCGGCCTGCTTCCTCGCCTGCTTCGCGTCGACGGGCTCGGGGGTCCCGGGCACGATCGGCATGCCGCTCGCATCCGCGGCCCGCCGGGCGGCGGCCTTGTCGCCCATCGTCTCGATGGCCTGGGGCGAGGGTCCGACGAACGTGATGCCGGCCTCGCCGACGGCCCGCGCGAACTGGGGCCGTTCGGACAGGAAGCCGTATCCCGGATGGATCAGGGTCGCCTTCGCCCGCCGGGCCGCGTCGAGGATCGCGTCGATCGACAGGTACGACGCCGATGCTTGCGCCGGACCGATACGGAACGCCTGGTCGGCCATCTCCACGTGCAGCGCGTCGCGGTCGGCGTCGGAGTACACGGCCACGCTGGGGATGCCGAGCTCCCGGCACGTGCGGATGATGCGCACGGCGATCTCCCCGCGGTTCGCGATGAGCACTCTGGGTTTCATGGCCGTCGTTCCATGGGTCGGGTCGCGGTCTGCCTCGGCCGCGCCGGCCGATGCCCGCCACGAGCCGCGATACTCTTCGGACTCCGAACGAGAGTCAATCCTGTGGCTCCCCGAGGAGCGATGACACCGTGTCCGCCACGCTGCTCGAAGAAGCGCTCACCGCGGCCGGCCTCTCGGCACCCGTGCATTGGCAGGAGGTTACCGGGTCGACCAACGCGCTCGCCGCCGCGCTCGCCCGTGACGGCGCACCCCAATGGACGCTCGTCGGGGCGGGGCACCAGACGGCCGGACGTGGGCGGCTCGGCCGGACATGGCACGACCGCCCGGGCGGCTCACTGATGGTGTCGCTCGTGCTCCGGCCGGAGATCCCGCCCTCCTCCGCGGGGCTGCTGACGCTCCTGGCCGGCGCGGCCTGGGCGGAGGCGGCCTCCGAGGCAACGGGGCAGGCCGTTCGGTGCAAGTGGCCCAACGACCTCCTGCTCGGCGAGGCCAAGGTCGGAGGGCTGCTCGCCTCATCCTCCGTCGAGGGCGAGAGCCTCGGCTGGGTCGTGATCGGCTCGGGAGTCAACCTCGAGGATCCCGAGGATGTGCAGGGTGCTGCTGGGCTCGGCGCGGGCGTCGATCGGGGGGCGCTGCTGGGTGGGTTCCTGTCTCGGTTCAGCGAGGGCTATCGCGCTCCCCCGGGCGATCTCTCCCGCGTCGTGACGTCGCGGTGGTCGGCGGTGTCGGCGACCCTCGGCCGACGGGTCGTCGTGTCCTCGGCCGGCCGTCCGAGCCGGGAGGGGGTGGCACGGGCCCTGGCTCCTGACGGCAGCCTCGTGCTCGAGACGACCGAGGGCTCGGTCGAGGTGGCCTCCGACGACGTGGAACACGTGCGCTGAACCCGCTCATCGCTCCGTGCGCGAGGCCGTCGACCGAGCCGTTTGCCGGGTGCCACGGGCTTGAGTAGCGTCTCGCCCATGTTCCCGCGGAAGCTGCTGATCCCGGGCGAGGACGTGGTGCTCGAGCTCCGGCCTCACCCGGTCGCCCTGGCGCTCCCCGCGATCGCGCTGGTCGTCGGCACCGCCGTCGCCACCTGGATCGGGACCAAGGTCGACGGAGTCGTGGTGTGGATCGTCTGGGCGGCGTGGCTGGCGCTGATCCTCGGCTTCGTGCTGCCGAAGGTCATCGCGTGGTACACGTCGATCTTCGTCGTCTCCACCGATCGGGTGATCAGCCGGGAAGGCTTCATCGCGAAGCGGTCGATGGAGATCCCGCTCGAACAGGTGAACGACGTGCGGTTCGAGCAGGGCATCTTCGACCGCATCGTGGGTGCGGGCACGCTCCTGATCCAGTCGGCGAGCACGACGGGCACGAACTCCTTCGACCACATCCGGCGTCCCGAGGACGTGCAACGGACGATCTTCCATCAGGGGGAGCTGAACCAACAGCGGTCGCGGCACCGACCGATTGCCTCGGCCGGCGCCGCTCCCCAGCGGCCCGACGGCGCGGCCTCGGAGCGGGGTGCGGCCTCTCCGTCGGTGACGACGGAGCTCGAGCGGCTCGCGGAGCTCCGCGCCCGAGGCGTGCTCACGGAGGACGAGTTCCAGGCGCAGAAGGCGCGCATCCTGGGTCAGGGCTGACGCCGGGCCGGAGCCCGTGCGACCATCGCCACGATGATCGGTGAGCTGGACCACGTCTACTACTGGGTGCGCGACATGGACGCCGCGGTGGCGTTCTACCGCGACGTGCTCGAGCTGGCCCTGGTGCGTCGCGAGGGCGACGAGTGGGCGGAGTTCGACGCGGGGCCCGTCCGGCTGGGGTTGCATGGCTCCGACGAGCCGGATCAGGGCAGCGGCACCATCGTGTTCCGGGTGCGCGACCTCGACGAGGCGAGATTCGGGTTGCGTGATCGGGGCGCGCGGGTCGACGAGCACGTGGGGGAAGTCGCCGGCTTCGCCCGGTTCGCGACCGTTCGCGACCCCGACGGCAATCCCGTGCAACTGATCGAGTACGAGCGGTGACCGCCGAGACCTGTCCGCGGTGCGGGCAGCCGCTTCCGGACGGCGCGAACTTCTGTCCCAACTGCGGGGCGCCGGTCGCCGTGCCGGCCGCGTCCGAGCGCCGGGTGGTCACGGTGGTCTTCGCCGACCTGGCCGGCTCGACGGAGCTCGCGGCGAGCCTCGACCCCGAGCGGTTCCGCGATGTGCTCGCCGCGTTCCACGGCATGGTGACCGACGAGATCACGGCGCTGGGCGGCCGGGCCGAGGGCTTCATCGGCGACGCAGTGCTCGGGGTCTTCGGCGTGCCGATGTTGCACGACGACGACGCGGAGCGCGGCGTGCGGGCCGCTCTCGCGATCGCCGCTCGCGCCGAGCGCATCGGAGCGCGGCTTGGCCTGCCGGTGCCGGTCGGGGTCCGCGTGGGCGTGAACACGGGACAGGTCGCCGTGGGCACGCCGACCGACCGCAACATCGTGATCGGCGCCGAGGTCAACATCGGGGCCAGGCTGCAGCAGGCGGCGAAGCCCGGCGAGGTGCTGGTGGGCGAGACCACGCGCCAGCTGGTCCGCGGCGAGGTGGAGTTCGACGAGCTCCGCCTGATCGAGGCCAAGGGCTTCGAGGGCCCGCTGCGCGCCTGGCCGGCGCTCCGCGTCATCGGGTCGACGGCTCGCCGGTCGACCTCGCTCGTGAACCGGCGACGCGAGCTGGCGCTGCTCGAGGACACCTTCGAGCGGGTGCGCGTGCGCGAACGCGCGCACCTCGTCACGTTGCTCGGGGAACCCGGCATCGGCAAGACGCGCGTGGTCGAGGAGTTCCTCTCGGGCCTGCCCGTGGGCGTGCGGGTGCTCGCGGGCCGTTCGAGCGCCTTCGAGGAGGAGGTCACCTTCTGGCCGCTCGCGCAGATGGTCTACCGGGAGATCGGCGCGGAACGAGGAGCGCCCGACGAGCATGTGCACCACCGGCTCCGATCGTTCGTGCGCGAGTGGGTAAGCGACGACGACGTCGACGAGGCCGAGCGCCGGCTCGCCCTGGCCCTCGGCATCGGCGAGGTCCGGGAGGAGCAGCGGTACCAGGCCGCCGAGGTGCGCCGAGGCCTGCTCAGCCTGCTCACGGGTGTGGCGTCGCAGGGACCGGTCGTGCTGGTGTTCGAGGACCTCGAGGAAGCCGACCCGTTGCTGCTGGATCTGATCGAGCAGCTCGTGAAGGAGGCTCGCAAGGTGCCGCTGATGGTGCTCTGCGTGGCTCGGTGGGAGTTCCTCGAGCAGCGTCCGAGCTGGGCGGGCGGCATCGCGGACGCGGTCAGCCTCTGGGTGGAGCCACTCACCCTCGGCCATGGCGCGGAGCTCGCCATGGAGGCCGGCGACCTGCCGCACGACGACGCGGAGCGGGTAGCCCAGCACGCGGGCGGGAATCCCTTCTTCATCGTGGAGATCGTGGGCATGCTGCGCCGGGAGGAGCGTGACCTCCCCCCCCTGGGACCGGCGGCCAGCGGACGGCTCCTGCCGCCGACGGTGCAGGCGGTGATCGCCGCGCGCATCGACCAGCTCTCGCCCGCCGCTCGCGAGCTCGTGCGGCGAGCGTCGGTGTTCCCGCAGGGCCGGTTCGACCTCGACGAGCTTTCGTTGCTCGCCGAACCTCGCAAGGAGCTGCTCGACGAGGCCGAGGAGGACGAGCTCCTCGTCCGCGACGACGAACGTCCGGGTGTGTGGCGGTTCGTCTCCGACGTGCTCCGCGACGTGGCCTACGACTCGCTCGCCAAGCGGGAGCGGCAGCGACTCCACCTGCGGGTGGCCAACAAGCTGTCCGAGGGAGAGCAGGCGGGCCGGTTCCCTCGGACGGTCGCGTTCCACCTGGAGCAGGCGGCCCTCGCGGCGCTCGACCTGAACCCGAGCGACCGCACGCTCGCCGAGCGCGCGGTCGACGCGCTCGCCGAGGCCGGTCACAGCGCTCGCCGGCGCATCGAGTCACGGTCGGCGGCCGAGCTGTACGAACGGGCGCTGGCGCTCGCCGGGCCCGACGAGGGCTGGGGAGAACGAGAGGCATGGATCCTCAGCGTCCTCGGCGAGGCGCGGTACTGGCTGGGGGAGTTCGATGCGGCCGAGTCCGCCTTGCGACGCGCCGTGTCGATGGGGGCAGACGTCTCGGACCGCGTCTGCGCCCATGCGTCGCGGTTCCTGGCCGACATCACGCTCACGATCCACGGCGACAGCGAGCTCTCCTCCGCGTTGTTCGATCGATCGCTCCAGGCGGCGCGTCGGCTCGGGCAGCCGCTGGTGCTGGCTCGCACCCTGCTCATGGCCGGATGGGTGCCGTTCTGGGCGAACGACATCCCGAAGGCCGAGGCCATGTTCCGCGAGGCGCTGGAGGTCTCCCGGTCGGGGGAGCGCCGCGACGCCTGGGGGGAGTCGCGCTCGTTGGTCGGCCTCGCGAACGTCACCTCGCCGATCGGCGACGAGGCCGACGCCCTCGCCATCGGGCTCGAAGCCCTCGCCGTGGGGGAGGATGCGGGGCAACCGTTCACGGCGGCGGTCGCCCACGGCACGGTCGCCGCGTCGCTGCGCCGATTGATGCGGCTCGACGAAGCGCTGGATCACGCGGGATCGGCGATCCGCACGTTCCGGGAGCTCGGGGCCCGCTGGGAGCTGGCAGGCGCGCTCGGCGACCGTGGAGCCGCCCACCGGGTGGCGGGGCGGCTCGAGGAAGCCGAGACCGATCTGCGTGAAGCGTTCGTGCTCTGCCGGGACCTCCAGGAACGGGCCCTCGTTCCCTGGACCGCCGCCGAGCTCGCACGCACCCACGCGATGCGGGGCGACCCATCGGCGGCTCGGTCGGTGCTCAGCGAGCCGTCGACGAAGCTCGCCGACGGCGAACCCGGCTCCGCCACCGCGATCCTCAGCGCGGAGTGCGTCGTGGCCCTGGCCGAGGGCGACGTGGCGACCGCCCGGACGAAGGCGCGCTCGGCGATCGAGGTCGAGGAAGGGCCCGGGGAGCTCGCGAACGTGCACGCGGGGCAGGTCTGGTGGGCGGGCACGCTCTTCGGCGCCGACGAGGTCGGCGGGGTCGAGGCGCTCGACGAGGCCCGAGCCACGCTCGAGCGGCACCACTGGGCGCAGGCCCTGCACGAGCCGCACCTGATCGCCGGCCTGCTCGGGTAGCGCCCGCGCAGCGTGGCTCGCGTGCCCTCCCGGTCTCTCGGGACGCTCCGCCGTGCCCGGACCGCTCAAGGCTCCGTGGGCAAGGCCCGAGGATGGTTGCATCGGGCCCGATCCCGGGGGAGCCTGTGCAGGCGTCGGGCCGGGTTGCCAACCTTCCCCCGGGTCCGATATGGGTATCCGCTCACATATGCCGAGAACGCGCCTCCACTTCCCCGTGGCGTTCCGCGTCGTCGCGGTCTCGACCGCGCTCGTCGCTCTCGTCGCGCTGGCCGCGACCAGCGGCGGAGCCTCGCCGAAGGACGACCTCGACGAGGCTCGCCGGCACCGCCGGCAGGTCGAGCAGCAACTCGACACCGCCCAAGGGCAGCTGAGCGCGATCGACGCGCGGCTCGCCGAGGCCCTGCAGAAGCTCGAGGAGGCCACCGGACGGCTCGAGGAGGTCACCGCGAACCTGCAGGCCACGCGCGAGGAGCGCGACGCGGCCGAGGCCAGGTTCGAACGCATCGAGATCAGGCTGAACGAGCGCGCCGCCGAGATGTTCATGGAGGGCCCCGCTTCCGACATCGGCTTCTACCTCGGCGCCACGTCGCTCGCGGATCTGTCCGACCGCATCGAGTTCGTCGACGTCGTGCAGCAGGACGACGCCGACCTCGCGCAGGAGGTGCTGAACCTCAGGAACCGGCTCGCCATCGTCGAGCGTCGCCTCGAGAAGCTGCAGTCGGT
>JBOGVO010000064.1:0-2036 GCA_050692855.1 Actinomycetota bacterium
CTCGTCGACGATGGCTTCGATCTCGACGCGGTGCTCACGACCGATGATCTGGTGGACGGTCACGACGTCTTCTTCGCCGCCACCGGGATCACCGATGGTTCCCTGCTGAGAGGCGTGCGCTACTGGCCCGACGGCGCGACCACGCACTCCATGGTGATGCGGTCGCGTTCGGGCACGGTGCGGTGGGTCGAGGCCGAGCATCGGTTCGAGAAACTCGAGCGGTTCTCGCCCATCGCCTACCGTCGTTGATCGCGGAGGATGAACCCCGCTGCGGTAGCCGAATCCATCGTGTTGAGGCTATCCTGACGCGGCTCGAGAGACGACAAGGAGGCACGGCATGGCAGAGAAGACGATCCTCGTGTGCGACGTGTGCGGCAGGCCCGCTGCCGAAACGATCACGATCAAGGTCTCGCGAGGGAACTACGTGAAGGATCTCTGTAGCGCCCACGTCAGCGAGCTCATCGCGAAGGCTCGGAAGCCGCGCCCCGGCCGGCGCAAGGCGGTCGTCGCGGGGGCGCCCGCCCCGGATGGCGCGCCCAAGCGCCGCGGCCGCCCACCGAAGAACCCCAAGCCCTAGCCCGCGGGTTCCGGCTCCACGAGCTCGTACACGCCCGTGCCGGCCTTGTGGAGCACGCCTTCCTTCACGCCGTGAGCCAGCGCTCGCAGCAACGTCCGGCGAACGTCCGGGTCGGTGAACGGGTCGAGATGACCGGCGCGCAACGCGCGATCCTGGATCACCGTCCAGTGCAACGGGGCTCCGGCGTCTCGGAGGATCGCGACCGCTGCGTCCAACGGGTCGATCGTCGCTCTCTCGGTCACCGTCAACGCTCCGCGCGCAGCGGGGCGAGCACGCGCTCCGCGAACAGGTCGAGCTGTTCGGGCTCGGGCACGGAGAACGGCAGCACCCATGGAGCGACGACGATCTCCTCGACCCCGATCGCCTCGAACCCGCGAACCCGGTCGATGGCCCGGTCCGGCGTGCCCGACAGGGTGTCGGCGAGCCACGTCGTCTCCGTCTCGCCGCGCATCGCGTCGCCGGGCATCGACGCGCGACCACGACGGAACACGTCGCGGAAGTCCGCATCGGTCTCACCGAGCAACGAGTAGAGGCCCACGGAGAGGTGGAAGCTCGACGGGTCGCGCCCGGCGCGCTCGCATGCCGCGCGGGCGGCGGCGGCCCGGTCGGCGAACTCGCCGGGGGACCAGCGCCAGACGGCGTTCCAACCGTGCGCGTAGCTCGCGGCGAGCCGGAGCAGCCGTGGCCCCCCCTTCCCTCCGACCCACACCGGGATCCCCCCGGACTGGAGCGGGCTCGGCAGGAGCCGAGCCTCGCGGAGCGAGACGGTCGGGCCCTCGAGCGTCGCCGCCTCGCCGAGGGACAGCGCCTGCAGCACACGGAGGGCTTCCTCGAGCATATCGAAGCGCTCCCCCACCGTCCCGTACCGATATCCGAAGGCGATGAACTCCTGCTCGAGCCAGCCCGCTCCGACGCCGAGATCGACCCGGCCTCCCGAGATGCCGTCGATCGTCGTGGCCATCTTCGCGACGATCGACGGATGCCGGAATGGCGCGCTCAGCACGAGGGTCCCCAATCGAACCCGCTCGGTCACTGCCGCCAGCCCGGCGAGCGCGGTGAGCGGCTCGATCGCGGCGATCGGTTCGGGATCAGCGCCGTACCGAGCGAAGGAGTAGAAGAAGTGGTCCGAGATCCACACGGAATCGAATCCGAGCTCCTCCGCCCGCAGCGCCCAGGTCGCCAACGTCTCGAACGAGATCGGAGCGTCACCGGGCAGCGAGAAGCCGTAGTGAGGCAGGCTCAATCCGAATCGCATGCGTTGCTCCTATGTCAAGCCGCGACCGCGGTCAAGCGGTCGTTCGGCTGGTTCGTCGATGTCATCGTCTTGAAGACGACCCGCGTCAAGCAGCGCTTGAGGGCGCGCAGGGCTTCGGTCTTGCTCATGCCTTCCGCTCGCTTCTTCGCCATGTAGGTCTTCGCCGGGTCATGGATCCGCAGCTGGGTCACGGCGATGCGATGG
>JBOGVO010000065.1:0-5247 GCA_050692855.1 Actinomycetota bacterium
GGTCCGCACCGTGCGCGGGCTGGAGGTCACGGTGGTCGTCGCCGGCGACACGCGTTGGATGACCCGCTCGCTCGATGCGGGCGGCGCCGTGATCGACCGGCCCCGGCCGCCGTTCGCGATCCCGATCGACGCGTTCTCGGCCAACCCGGTCGAGGTCGCGCCGTTCCTTCCCGCGGGCGCACGGGGAGAGGTGGTCGAGGCGCTCGCACGCGGGCAGGCGGTGCTCGGCACGCGCAGCGCCATCCTGCGCCGGCTCGGTGTCGGCGGCACGATCGAGTTCGGCGACCGCTCGGTGCGCGTCGGCGCGGTGGTGCCCGAGGAGCTGATCGGCTGGAGCGAGATGCTCGTCTCCCGCGAGGTGGGCACGCGCCTCGGCATCGTCGACGACCGGTACCTGTGGGCGTTCCCCGAAGGGAAGCCCGGCCTCGACGCGTTCGAGCGCATGGTGCGCCCGCTGATCCCCGCCGACGAGCCGCTGCGCGTCGAGGCTCCCGGTGACAGCCCGTTCATGCGCGTGGCCAACGGCGTGAACCCGCCCACCGTGCTGAAACAGACGTTCGGCGAGTTCGCCGCGGCGCTCGACCCCGCCGACCCGGCGTTCTTCCGCATCCATCCGGCCTGGACCGACGCGAACCTCGTCACCCGCCGCGTGCCGCTGCTCGGGAAGCTCACCTGCCACCGCACCTTCATGCAGGACCTCGTCCTGGCGATGCACCGGGTGCAACGCCAGGGCTTGGGCTCGCTGATCCACTCGACCGCCGGCTGCTTCAACGCCCGTACGGTGGCGCGCGGCCCGACGAACCCGCCCTCGTTCCATGCCTATGGGGCGGCGGTCGACATCAATGCGCCGGAGAACGCGTTCGGCGCAACGCCCACGATGGATCCGCGCATCGTCGCGATCTTCGAGGACCTGGGGTTCAACTGGGGCGGAGACTTCCTGATCCCCGACGGCATGCACTTCGAGTTCGGAGGCGGCCCGCTCGCTGAGGCGTGACGCTTCTCCCCGGAGGCGCCGGGACGGTGGGTAGGGTGGACGCGTGCTCGGCATCGGAGATCGCGGGGAGCGGCTCCCGAGGGGTGGCCGCCCACGGGTGCGGCTTCGATCGTGGGGGCTCGCCGTGCTCGTGCTCACCGCGGCCTGCACCTCGGCCACGCCGGCCCCGGCTCCGGCGCCACGAGCGGAGCACGAGGCTTCGGCGGTCGAGGCGCTGCCCGCGCGCGTGTGCCGAGCCCTGGACCCCGACGTGCTCCGGCGCATCTATCGAGGCACCGACCCACGCCGGAGCGGTGAGATCCAGCTGATCGCCCCCGAGGACTTCCAGGCCGCGGGGCTCTCCCACGCGTCGCCGTTCGACACGACCCAGCACGTGCCGCTCCTGATCTACGCTCCGGGGGTCGTGACCCCCGGAGTGTTCCCGGCGCCGGTCACGCTCGCCGACATCGCGCCGACCACCGCGTCCATCCTGGGCTTCCACGGATTCGACGCGCCCGACGGGGCACCCCTCGAGGTCGCCCTTCGCCCCGAGGCCGAGCGCGAACCGCCGCGCCTGGTCGTCACCGTGATCTGGGACTCGGCGGGCATGGACCTGTTGAACCGCTGGAAGGAGGGCTGGCCGCGCCTGCGCGCCTTCGCCGCCCGGTCCGCCTGGTTCACGCACGCCGCGCTCGACGCGTCGCCCTCGAACACCCCCCCGAGTCACGCCACGATCGGCACGGGCGCCTTCCCACGCACGCACGGGATCCCCGACGAGTACGTGTGGGCCGGCGGCCGCATCGAGCGGCCGCTGCATCTCGGACCGCGGGTCCTGCGCGTGCCCACCCTCGGGGATCGCTACGACCGGGCGCTGGGCAACGAGCCCCTCCTCGGGACGGTGGGCTCGCTCTCCGCCCATCTGCTCATGATGAGCCGCGGCTCGTTCGCGCCCGGCGGCGACCGCGACCTCGCGGTCACCCGCGAGCCGAAGGAGATGGCCACCGGCGGCGACGACTCCGCCCCGCGGTGGCGGCTCTCCGAGGAGATGGCCCCCTACTACACGATGCCGAGCTACGTGAACGACCCGGCGCTCGCGGCCGCGTTCCGTCGGGGCGTGGTCGCCCTGGACCAGGCCGACGGCGCCGAGGACGGGCTGTGGCGCGATCACGACATCGCGAGCCTGCTCGGCGGATGGGAGACGCCGGCCAGGTCGATCTGGCAGACCGAGCTGGTCGAAGCCGTGATCGAGCGTGAGGGGTTCGGCGGCGACGAGGTCCCGGACCTGCTCTACGTCAACTACAAGATGCTCGACTCGCTGGGGCACAGCTACAGCGCCGACGGCATCGAGCTGCTCGACGGGCTGCGGGCCCAGGACCGAGAGCTCGGCCGGCTGGTGAGCTTCCTCGATGCGCGGGTCGGCCCCGGCGCGTGGGCGATGATCCTCACGGCCGACCACGGCATGGCGCGCGACCCCGAGGTGACCGGCGCTCGTCAGTACGAGGTGTCGTCGCTCTCGCGCACGATCGACGAGGCGTTCGGCGAGCCGGGCCACCCGGTCGTCGAGCAGATGCGGCCCACGCAGCTCTGGCTCGACACCGAGGCGCTCGACCGCCGCGGCGTCACCGTCGGCGACGTGGCCGTCTTCCTCATGTCGCTCACGAGGGACCAGGTGGCCAAGGCGACCGACGTCGCCCTCGAGCGACCGGACGACCCTGCGTTCCTGGCGGCGATCCCGACCGCCGAGCTGGAGCGCCTGCCGTGCCTCGCCGCCGCGCTCGGCTGAACGGCCCCGGCCACGGCGAGCCGTCGGTCGATGCTCGTGGGTGATATTCACCCATCTGGTGGGTAGATCTCACCCTCTCGAGGGCAAGGAACCGGAAGCGCTTCCATCGGCCGCCCGCGATAGTCTCCTCGGCATGGCGGTGGTGACGCTCAGGGCTCCCCTCTCCCAGCGAGCGGGGGGCGACGCCCGGCACGATCTCCCCGGCGCGACCGTGGGCGAGGTGCTGCGCGAGCTGGAATCGCGCCATCCGCCGATCGTGGGCTGGATCCTCGACGAGCAGGGCCGGGTCCGCCCGCACGTGAGCGTGTTCCTGAACGGAGAACGCATCAGGGAGGACTCGCCCGTCGCACCCGCCGACGTGCTGCAGGTGCTCCCGTCGATCTCGGGAGGCTGAATGGCGACGACCGAACTGCTGGTGGGCACCAAGAAGGGCCTGTTCGTGCTGCAAGGCGACCCGGCGGCCGGGGAGCCGTTCGAGATCGCGACCAGGGCGTTCCCCGGCGACGTGGTGGAGTACGCGATCCGCGACCCTCGCACCGGCCGGTACTTCGCGAGCCACACGTCGGGCTTCTACGGACCGCGGCTGATGTACACCGACGACCCCACCGGCGAGTGGACCCAGGCCACCGGTCCCGTCTTCCCCGAAGGCGGATCCGACGGCGACGCGACGACCCTCGAGCGCATCTGGGTCGTCACGCCCGGTGAGGACGACGGAGTGCTCTACGCCGGCGTCGCACCGGCGGCGTTGTTCGTCTCGACCGACAACGGCGAGTCGTGGTCCCTCAACGAGCCTCTCTGGAAGGAGCACCAGGCCGGCGACTGGCAGCCCGGCGCCGGCGGGCTCTGCCTGCACTCGATCTGCCCGTGGCCCGGCGACCCCCAGCGGCTGGCCGTGGGCGTCAGCGCGGCCGGCGTGTGGATCACCGACGACGCCGGGCAGACCTGGCGAACCGGCTACACCGGCCTCGTGCCCGAGTACATCCCCGAGGAAGCCCGCGAGGGCACCAACACCCTGTGCGTGCACAACATGCACCGAGCGCCCACCCGGCCTCAGCGCCTGTTCATGCAGTTCCACGGCAACGTCTACCGCAGCGACGACGAAGGCTCCAGCTGGCAGGAGATCCGAGCCGGGCTACCGAGCGGGTTCGGGTTCCCGCTGGTGATCGACCCCGCCGACGCCGACAGCGCATACGTGATCCCGCTGGTCGCCGACGTCGACCGCGTGACGCCCGACGCCGAGGTTCGCGTCTACGAGACGAGGGACGCGGGAGCCACGTGGATCGAGCACGGCGACGGCCTGCCCGCCGACGAGGCCTACCTCACCGTGCTCCGCCAGGCGTTCGGCCGATCCGGCGAGGGCGACGACATGCAGCTCTACTTCGGAGCCACCAGCGGCGACGTGTTCGGATCGCCCGACGCGGGCGCGTCCTGGTTCCAGGTGCACGAACGCCTCGCGCCGGTCACGAGCGTCCGCGTCGCGTAGCGGGTTCAGGAACGATCAGGCCGAACGATCAGGCCTGAACGGGAACCTCGTACACCTCGTCGGCCGGATGACCGGCTCGTTCGTGGATCCGCTTGACCGCGTCCATGCTGGGCGCCTCTGACAGGCAGAACACCATCCCCGAGACCGGGTCTCCCCACGCGTGCTTGAAGTTCGCGCCTTCCTCGTCCTGGATGGCGAGATCGGCTTGATGAGCCTCCAAGAGCGCCTCCGGGGTCACCCCCTTCATGCTGCGGTGCACGTCCATGTACTCAGGCACGGTGCGGCCTCCCTCCTCAGGTTGGCTGGACATTACCCCCGCCTCCATGAGATGAGCAAGCGATCGACACGGTGGGCCCTCGAGAAGCACCACTGGACAGGACCGCTGCCCTGCACGAGGGACCGTCAGGTTCGCGAGGCTGAAGACCGACTTCCGGCCTCTGGGATCCGTGGGGTACGTTGAGCCGCCCGACGGACGAAGGGGGAAGGGCATGAAAGGGAAGACGATCGTCTGGATCGTGTCGGCCGCCATGACGGTGGTCGCCGCTGGGTCGCTGGGGCTGGGTATCGCGGGCGCCGCCGACTCGAACACATCGGGGAGAGGTGCGGCACCTGCGCCGAGAGGGACGGCGGTGCCGGCGATCGTGATGGGCGCGGTGGTGAAGTCGGGCGGCCAGCTCGCCAGATCGACCACGTCGGGAATCACCAGCGATGGGCTTGGCAGCGGCAGCTACGAGGTGCTCTTCCCGATCAACGTCAGGCAGTGCACGTACGTTGCCACGATCGGCAAGACGACTCATTCCGGGCAGGCGAAGCCCGGCTTCATCACGACGGTCGGGCGCGTGAGTAGCACCAGGGGCGTCTTCGTCTCCACATACGACAAGCGGGGGCAAGGTGCGAAGCGGCCCTTCCACCTCGAAGTGTCGTGCGCAGAACTGCCAGTCTGAGGCAAGCCTCGGATCCCGGGCGAACCGCGACGGTGGATCGGCGTGTTCCCGATCCACCGTCGCC
>JBOGVO010000066.1:0-36445 GCA_050692855.1 Actinomycetota bacterium
GTCGGTCGCCTATGCGACCGGCGAGATCCTCATCGTGCTCTTCCTGGCGTCTTCCGCCCCACAGGAGTACGTCATGCCGATCGCGACCGCGATCGCCGCCTTGATGGCGGTCGTGGTCGTGTCGTACCGGCAGACCGTGCGCGCGTACCCGAGCGGGGGCGGCGCATACATCGTGAGCAAGGACAACCTGGGCGCCTTCGCGGGCCTGGTGGCTGCAGCCGCGCTGCTCTTCGACTACATGATGACGGTGGTCGTCTCGATCGTGGCCGGCGTGTTCGCGATCGGGTCGGCGATCCCGTGGGCGAACGAGCACAGGGTCATCCTGTCGATCGTGTTCGTCGGGCTCGTCACGGTCGCGAACCTGCGCGGCGCTCGCGAGTCGGGCACGCTGTTCGCGATCCCCACCTATGGCTTCATCCTGTCGATCATGGCGTTGGTCGCGCTCGGCTTCGTCAGGTGCATCGGGGGATGCCCCTCCGTGCCGGTCGACGTCGAGCCGCTCCACGAGGCCGCCACGGCTGCCGGCGCCGTCGGTCTCTTCGCGTTGCTGCGAGCGTTCTCGTCGGGCGCGACCGCTCTCACCGGCGTCGAAGCGATCTCGAACGGGGTGCCGGCGTTCCGCCGTCCACAGGCGCGCAACGCGGCCGCCACGCTCGCGATCATGGGCGCGATCGCGATCGCGATGTTCATGGGCATCTCGTGGCTGTCGACCCACGTCGAGGGGGTGATCGCGAGCGAGGAACGTTCGATCGTGGCGCAGATCGCGCTGGCGATCTTCGGGAACGGCAGCGTGGGGTTCTTCGTTGTGCAGTCCTTCACGGCGGCGATCCTGATCCTGGCAGCGAACACGGCCTATCAGGATTTCCCGCGGCTCGCGTCGATCCTGGCTCGCGATCGTTACATGCCCAGCCAGTTCGTGAACCGGGGCGATCGACTCGTGTTCAGCAACGGCGTCATCGTGTTGGGCGTGCTGGCGTCGCTGATGATCTACCTCTTCGACGCCGATCTGAACGCGCTGATCCACCTCTACGTGGTCGGTGTCTTCACCTCGTTCACGCTCTCGCAGACCGGCATGGTCAAGCACTGGATCGCCGAAGGGCGCAAGGGCGACGCCGCGATGCCCGGGTGGCGCCGTTCCATCGTGATCAACATCGTCGGCGCGATCGTGACCGCGCTCGTGCTCGTCGTGGTGGTCGCCTCGAAGTTCGGCGCCGGCGCGTGGCTCTCGATCCTGATAATGGCCCTGCTCGTGCCGGTCTTCTACTCGATCCACCGGCACTACATGAACGTCCGGCGGCAACTCGGAGCCGGCCGGGTGCGACCGGGCGCGGAGGGAGCCAACCACGTTGTGCTGCTCGTGCGCGACTTCGACGTCGCCACCTCGGAGGCCGTCGGCTACCTGCGTTCGTTCCGGCCGGAGGACATCCGACCGGTCTTCCCATGCCGTGACGGTGGGGTGTCCCGCGAGGTGCAGACGAGGTGGCGAACGTTCGTGGGCCCGGGGATCCCCGATCTCATGCCGATCCCGCACACGAACCTGACCGCGCAGGTCCGAACGGTGGTGGAGTCGATCGAACGGCAGCCCGACGATTTCGTCACCGTCGTGGTGCCTGAATTGCTCCGGCCTCAGGGGCTCTTCTCGTACCTGGTGCGGAGCCGCGACCTCGTGCGGCTGAAGGCCAGCCTGCTGCGCACGCCGAACGTCGTCGTGACCGATGTGCCGGTCGTGCTCGAGGCAGGGTCCCCGTCGGCTGCCGGCGGCAAGCCCTTGATCCCGCAGCGCACGGTGACCCTCGTGCTGCTGTCAGCGGTGAACGACGTCTCCGTCCGGGCGGTGAACTACGCTCGCACGCTCGACGCCACGGTGACCCGCGCCGTCTACTTCGATCTCGATCCCGAGGCCGCGCTCTCGATCGGCGAGGCATGGTTCGACGTCATCGAGGGAGTGCCGCTCGACATCGTGGAGGCGCCCTTCCGCGATCTGTCGATGCCGATGCTCGATGAGGTGCGTCGCTACACGATGCGACCCGACACGATCGTGAACGTGGTGATCCCCGAGTTCATGGTTGCCAGATGGTGGCAGCTGCCCTTGCACAACCAGACGGCGTTGTTCGTGAAGAGCCTCTTCCTGTTCGAGGAGCGGGTCCTGCTCACGAGCGTCGCCCATCGGCTGGAGACCACCCGGGCCTCGGCTCGCTCGGCCGATGCCGCAGCGGCCGCCCGCGTGGACGGCAACAGGACCTGAGGGCCTGCCGGAGCAGGGCGGCCCGAGCACGACGGTTCGAGCTTCGCTCCCGCCCTGGCGGCACGCTACGGTACGGTTGCCGCAGAAGCCGAGAGCCACCGGGAGGCGAACCGCACGTGAACATCCGACCGGCCACGCCGGAGGACGCCGAGTTCCTCAAGACCATGCTGTTCGAGGCCGCTCGCTGGAACCCGGACTGGCCCCGTGAGTCGATGGAAGAGGTGCTGGACGAGCCGGTGCTCCGCCGGTACCACGAGGGGTGGGGGAGGCCCGGCGACGGGGGCGTGATCGCCGAGATCGACGGCATGCCCGTGGGCGCCGTGTGGTATCGACAGTTCACCGAGGTCGAGCCGGGCTACGGCTTCGTCGACGAGAAGACCCCGGAGCTCTCGGTGGCGGTGCAGCCTCTGCACCGGCGGAAGGGCATCGGCGGAACGCTGCTTCGCGCCGCGATGGTGCAGGCGCGCGAGGAAGGGTTCCAGGCCCTCGCCCTGTCGGTCGCGGTGCACAACCGCTCCCGCATGATGTACCAGCGTGTCGGGTTCGAGAAGGTCGGCGAGCACGGCGAGAGCTGGACGATGCTGGTGAACCTCTAGATCCCCCCGGAGAGCGCCGAGCACGCGCGGGCCGGAGCGCTGGCACGGGAGGCTGGCAGATGGGCGACGGTGCGACCGTCGACGTGACGCTGGTGCCGCATACCCACTGGGACCGGGAGTGGTACGAGCCGTTCAGCGTCTTCTCCGAACGACTGGTCGCGATGATGGACACCCTGCTCGACCTGGGAGGCATCGGATCTCCGCACTTCCACCTCGACGGCCAGACGGCGATGATCGACGACTACCTCGCGCGTCGCCCCGAGCGGGGGCCGGAGCTCGAGGCGCTCGTGCGCTCCGGACAGCTGTCTGCGGGCCCGTGGGTCACGCAGATGGACGAGTTCCTCACGAGCGGCGAGTCGCACATCCGCAACCTCGAGATGGGCCTCGCCCGCGCGCGGGAGCTCGGGCGACCGCTCGAGCTCGGCTACATGCCCGACCAGTTCGGCCACGTGGGGCAGATGCCGCAGATCCTCCGCAACGGCGGGCTCGACCGAGCGATGGTCTGGCGGGGCGTGCCTCGCGAGATCGACCGCACCGAGTTCCGGTGGCGATCGCCCGACGGGAGCGAGGTGCTCACCGAGTACATGATGTCCGGCTACTTCAGCGGGGCGTCGCTCGGCGGTCAGACCGCGCCCGACGAGTTCGCCGGAGCGCTCGAGCGGATCGTCGAAACCGTGCGACCGTTCATGGTCGATGACCGCACGGTGATCATGGTCGGCTACGACCACGCGGGGCCCGATGCGTCGCTGCCGGCTCGTCTCGCCGAGGCCCAGCCGTTCCTGCGCTCGGTCGACGTGCGCATCGCGGGTCTCGCGGATGCGATCGGGCAGGCTCCGCCGGACGAGGATCTGCCTGTGTGGACCGGCGAGCTTCGGTCATCGGCGCGTGCCCATCTGCTCCCCAACGTGTACTCGGCTCGGGTGCATCAGAAGCGCGAGCGCGGACGCGTGGAGTCGCTGCTCGAGCGGTATGCCGAGCCGCTTGCCGCGCTGGTCCCGGGCTTCCCGTGGCCCGCTGCCGAGCTCGAGCGTGCGTGGACGCTGATGCTCTGGAACGGCGCGCACGACTCGGTCTGCGGCTGCTCCCACGACCAGGTCGCGATCGACGTCGACGAGCGGTCCGCGGCGGTGCGCGAGGCCGGCGAGAGCATCGTCGACGAGGCGCTCGCATCGCTCGCCCGCCGCACGGCCGATGGCGGCGTGTTGCGGTTCAACCCCTCCCCGTTCGAGCGCGAGGGGGTGCCGCCGCTCGGTTACGCGGTGTCGGCGTCGAGGCGTGAGCCCGTCCATGCGCCCGTGGCTCTCCAGGCGACCGAGCGAGGGATCGTCGTCGACGGGGTCCCGATCGCCGTGCTCGATGAGCCCGACGTCGGCGACCTCTACAACTACTGCGGCGCGGAGCCAGATCAGGTGCCGAGCCCGCCCGAACGGGTCGAGCTCGCGGAACACGAGGCCGTCGCCACCTGGCCCGGGTTGCGCGTCGCCGTGCACGTCACACGCCGTGCGGAAGAGCCGTTCCTGCGCCTGGAGGCGTCGATCCACAATGAGCGTCCGGACCACCGCCTGCGCCTGCATGTCGAGCAGGCCGGACCCATCGACTCGGCGCTCGCCGGCGCTCCGTTCGAGCTCGTGCCCAGGCTCCTCGTGGGCGAGGGCGGCGAGGTCGAAGCCGCCTCCGCGACCTGGCCGGCTCGCCATCTCGTCGTCGCCGGCTCGGCCGCGGTGCTGCACGAAGGGGTGTTCGAGTACGAAGTGGTCGAAGGTCGGGCGCTGGCGGTGACCCTGCTCCGAGGCGTCGGTCGCATCAGCGCCGAGGAGCTCGCGACACGCCCGTGGGCGGCCGGGCCCCAGACCCCCACCCCGATGGCGCAGATGTTCGGCAGGACCGACGTCGCGCTCGCGCTCTGGGTGGATCCGCCCTCGGGTGATCGGGAGGAGCTGCTCGCCGCGTGGGAGCGGTTCGCCCTGCCGATCGTGGAGGTGCCCGCGGCAGGCGGTGGGGACCTCCCGTCGAGGGGATCGCTGCTCGATCTCGACCCGGGCGGGGCGCAGCTCTCCGGGGTCAGGAGGGTGGCCGGCGACACCGAGATCCGCCTGTGGAACCCGTGGTCCGATCGATCGGTGGGCGCGGACGTCGCCGGCCGTCCCGTCCGGCTCGAGCCCGCTCGCATCGAGACGCTCGCGGTCTAGGTCTGGTCACGCCCGGGGGATGCTCCTCTTCCGCGGCCGGCCCCGCTCGCGGCTCACGCCGGGTACACGAACCGGAACAGTTCCCCGTCGTTCTCGTGCCGGTCGGACGCGTTGTCGACCCCCTTGCCGATGATGAACAGGTGCGTCACGGCGCGGTCGGCTCGGCTCGGCGCGATGGTGATGCCCGCTGCCCTCCGCACGTCGGCGGCCGAGAAGTCGATCGTGCGGACCAGGCGCCCGTGCATGGTCGTCTCGGCGACGACGTCCTCCACGCTGCTCACGAGGAGCAGATGACTCGAGCCGGGGTCGAACTCGACGTCCTCGGGTGTGCTCAGCCCGAGGGGCCGCGTCGAGAAGCTCGCCACCCGGTCGTCCCTGGTGCCGAAGCGACGATCCCGGCCGGCCCGAACGATGAAGACGCGGCCCAGCCGGGCGTCGGTGACGATCAGCGCCCGGCCGCGTTCGCGCCAAGCCAGCCCCTCGGGGTCACGGCTTCCGAACGACCTCGTCCTCAGGAGCACCTTCCTCCGATCGTCGGCCGTCCCGATCCGGTCGTCCCGGCCGGGCCGGATCCGATAGACACGGTTCCGGTCGTCGTCCACCAGGTAGAGCGTGCGGGTCCGGTTCCGCCATGCGATGTCTTCGGGCTCGGGCGATGTAGGCAGGACCGACCTCGTCCGGACCAACGCGCCACGCTGTGACGTGATGAACAGGTTGCCGCCGGCCCACAGTCGCCGGGTCTCGTCGACCTCCGCGTCGGACACGAGCAGCTTCCGCTTCGAGCGCATGAACGTAAGGCCCGTGGGGTCGGGACTCGGCGAGGGCCATCCGGACGTCGGGGTGACCTCGAGGAGCTCCGCGGACACCGTCGGCGCGGCGTGGGCCCGCGGGAGAGCGCCCCCCAAGAGCATGGCCGCAGCGGCGACGGTCGCCACGACGGCTCGTCGCACGAGTGGCCGCTCGCGACGAGACGCTGCGGCGATCGGGCCATCCATGGCCCGGTTTACGCTAGTCGCAGCGCCTCCCGGCGAATCACGCATCGGCGTGAGCCGGACTACGGCGCCTGCGGGGTCTCCACCTGCGGTCGTCGTCAAAGCTCAGCCGTCGCTCGTGGCCCGAGGGCGGCCGCCTTCCTTCGCGGCATCGAGGGCCGCGTACTCCGCACGGACCGTCGTCCACCTCCGGCGCACGTACCACGCGGCAGCGACCACGCACACGGCGGCGATCGCCCAGGAGAACGGCTGCAGCGCGTGCTCGACGGTCTCCCAACGGTCGCCCAACTCGTAGCCGAGCCATGCGAGCGCGAACGTCCAGGGCAGGCAACCGAGCAGGGTGTAGACCGTGAAGCGCCAGAAGGGCATGCGGACGACCCCGGCAGGCAGCGAGATGAAGGTGCGGATGACCGGGAGCAGCCTCGAGAAGAAGACCGCTGCGTCACCGTAGCGTTCGAACCACTCGTGCGCCTTGTCCACCTCGTGCGGTCTGATCAGCAGGTAGCGCCCGAACCGGTCGACGAGCGGTCGACCGCCGATCGCGCCGGCCCAGTAGGCGAGCCAGGAGCCGACCAGGTTCCCGACCGTACCGGCCATGCCGACCCAGAAGAGCGAGAGCTGCTCTCCCTCTGCCGCGAAACCCGTCGACGCCAACGCTCCGCCGAACAGCATGGTGACCTCGCTCGGGATCGGCACACAGGCGGACTCGAGCACCATCAGCACGAACACCGCCGCGTAGCCGTAGCCGGCGACCGTGTCGATCACGAACTGGTGGAGCCAATCGAGCATGCGGACCTCGACTCCGGGCTCGGGAATACGGAGACGGTACCAGCGCGTTCTCGCAACCTCGGAACGGATGCCGGCTCGAAGCGCTCCGATGTGGAGCTGGCTGCCGATGGTACCGTCGCCGCGGGCTCCGCAGCTTCGATCGAGACCCTCCGGGCGTCGGAGCCCGGTTTGACATCCTTCCTCAACGACCCGAAAAAGGCTCCGCGTCATGGCCACCGGCAAGACCCTCGTGGTCGTCGAATCGCCCGCGAAGGCGAAGACGATCGAGAAGTACCTGGGCGGCGAGTACGCCGTCCGTGCTTCCTATGGGCACATCCGGGACCTCGGCAAGGGCTACGGGGGGCTCGGCGTCGACGTGGAGCACGCCTTCACCCCTGATTATGTGGTGCCCGAGGACTCCAAGCGTCACGTGAGCGAGTTGAAGAAGGCCCTCAAGGGCGGCTCGGGCGACCTGATCCTCGCCACGGACTACGACCGCGAAGGCGAGGCGATCGCCTATCACGTGGCCACGCTGCTGGGTGTCGACCCCGCCACCGCCAAACGCGTCACGTTCACCGAGATCACCCGCGACGCGATCCTCGATGCGTTCGGCCAGCCTCGCGCGATCGACCTGAAGCTCTACGACGCCCAGGAGGCCCGCCGCATCCTCGACCGGTTGGTGGGCTATCGCATCTCACCGCTGCTGTGGAAGAAGGTCCGACCGGGATTGTCGGCCGGCCGTGTGCAGTCGGTCGCCGTGCGCCTGATCGTCGAGCGCGAGCGCGAGATCCGCGCCTTCGTGCCGGTCGAGTACTGGAGCGTCGACGTCCGGCTGACGCCCGACGACCGCGAGCAGCCGTTCACGGCCCGGCTCACCCAGGTGCCCGATGGCAAGCTCGCGACGTCCCCCGACAAGAAGGGCGTGCTCCTCGGCGCCGAGTCCGATGCGACGGTCCACGTCGAGCGCCTCCGCCGCGCTGCCTACCGCGTCACGAACGTCGAGAAGAAGGAGCGCAAGCGCTCGCCCGCTCCGCCGTTCACCACCTCGACCCTGCAGCAGGAAGCCGCTCGCAAGCTGGGGTTCAGCGCCCGCAAGACGATGACGCTCGCCCAGCGCCTGTACGAGGGCATCGATCTCCCGGGTGAGGGCTCGGTCGGGTTGATCACCTACATGCGGACCGACTCCGTGACGATCGCCGACACCGCGCTCCGCGAGGTCGCTGAGCTCGTGAGGAGCGAGTACGGCGAGCGGTACACGCTGGCGGAGCCACGCCGGTACAAGACCCGCAGTCGCACGGCGCAGGAGGCACACGAAGCCGTGCGTCCCACGAGCGTGATGCGCACCCCCCACCGTGTCGCCTCGGCACTCGATCGCGACCAGCTGCGTCTGTACACCCTGATCTGGCAGCGCACGATGGCCACGCAGATGGCCGAGGCTCGCTTCGACCAGGTGGGCGTGGACATCGCGGGCGTCGCGTCCGTGACGAACGGGGTCGCGGGTGAGACCACGTACGGCTTGCGCGCCACCGGGCAGACGATGACGTTCGACGGATTCATCCGCGTCTACAAGGAGGGTCGCGACGAGGGCCCCGACGAGGACGCCGAGAAGACCCTTCCGGCGCTCACCGCCGAGCAGGTGCTGCGCATGCTCGAGGTGCTGCCGGAGCAGCACTTCACCCAGCCGCCGCCGCGCTACTCCGAAGCCTCGCTCGTGAAGACGCTCGAGGAGCTCGGCATCGGCCGGCCGTCGACGTACGCGTCGATCATCGAGACGATCCAGCGCCGCGAGTACGTGACGCTCGAGGAGAAGCGCTTCAAGCCCACCGACACGGGCGAGGTCGTGACCGACAAGTTGATCGAGCATTTCCCCGACGTGGTCGACGTCACCTTCACCGCGTACATGGAGCGGGAGCTCGACGACATCGCCGAAGGTGACCTCCGCAAGATCACCATGCTCGAGGAGTTCTACGGTCCCTTCGAGCGCGCGCTCGAGAAGGCCGAGCACGCGTTCGAACGCTTCGTCGAGGAGCTCGACGAGGATTGCCCCCTGTGTCCGACCGAAGGGCGCGAGCCTGGGAAGCTCGAGGTGAAGCTCGGTCGCTACGGCAAGTTCATCGGCTGCACGAACTACCCCGACTGCCGCTACATCCGCAACATGGACGGCAGCGTGCGTCCCGAGCCGGAGATGCTCGACGAGACGTGCCCCGAGTGCGGACGGCAGCTCCAGCGCAAGGTGGGCCGCTACGGCCCGTTCATCGGGTGCAGCGGATACCCCGACTGCCGGTACATCAAGAAGGATCCACCGGTCTCGACCGGTGTGACGTGTCCCCAGTGCGGACAGGGCGAGCTGATCGAGAAGCGCAGCCGGTTCGGGTCGATCTTCTACAGCTGCAGCCGCTACCCCGATTGCGACTGCGCGGTCGGCAATCCCCCGGAGAGGGACCGCCCCTGCCCCGAGTGCGGATCGCTCTTGCTACGCCGCCCGAAGTCCTTGAGGTGCTGGGGATGCGGCGCCGAGCTCGACCTGGAGTTCAACGTCACGAAGCCCGGCGACGTCGAGGCCGAGACCGCAGCGCGTGAGGCGAAGGCCGCCGCCCGGGCCGCCCGGGCCGTCTCCAAGAAGAAGTCGAGCGTGAAGAAGAAGACGACCGCGAAGCGGAAGCCCGCCCGCAGGAAGACGACCGCCAAGAAGACGACGCCCCAGAAGACGACCGCCCAGAAGACGACCGCCCAGAAGACGACGGCGGCGGACCCGGCGCCCGACCCCATCTCCGCTCCGGAGGCCTGAGCTCGTCGTGGCGTCGGTCGCCGACGAGGTCGCCGAACTCCGCGGAACCCGAGCCGCGTCGTTCAGGGACCTGCTGACCCACCCGGCGTTCTCCCGCCTGCTCGCGGCGATGACCGTCTCCTCGCTGGGGGATTGGGTCGGCTTCGTGGCGGTGACCTCGCTGGTCGCCACCATCTCGGGATCGAACGCCGGTCTCGCCGTCGGCGGCGTGATGATCGTGCGGATGCTGCCCGCGGTGCTGTTCGGCCCGATCGCCGGCGTGCTCGTCGACCGGTTCGACCGCAAGAAGGTGATGATCGCCTCCGACCTTTCCCGAGGCGTGCTCTTCGCCGCGATGGCGTTCATGTCGCAGCTCTGGCTGATCTA
The DNA here is from genome assembly GCA_050692855.1 of Actinomycetota bacterium. Lineage (GTDB taxonomy): Bacteria > Actinomycetota > UBA4738 > UBA4738 > HRBIN12 > JAOUEA01. The sequence continues at coordinate 9,945 of JBOGVO010000066.1, forward strand.
CCTCTTCTCCTTCCTGAAGGAGGGGCTCTCGTTGTTGTGGACGCCCGCCCGCGACGCGTCGTTGCCCAACATGGTGCCCCGGCGCCAGCTGGCGAACGCCAACGCCATCTCGCTCGTCAGCACGTACGCCACGTTGCCGCTCGGCGGGGGGGTCTTCGCGGTGCTGGCGGCGTTCAGCGAATGGATCTCAGCGCGCGTCCCCTGGGTGGGAGGGCGCCCGGAGTCGCTCGCGCTGCTGCTCGATGCGTCGACGTTCGCGTTCTCCGCCCTCATGGTCAGCCGCATCGCGTTCCCCCCGAGGACGGCTGGAGGGTTGAGCTCGAAGCTCGACCTCTCGAGGGTCTGGCGCGACATCGTCGACGGCGTCAGGTTCCTCCGGGAAGACTCGATCGCGTCCGCGATGACGGCCGGCATCGTGGTCGCGTTCGCCGCGGTGGGCGCGGTGCTCGCGATGGGGCCGATCTTCGTGACGACGCTCGACGCGACGACGGCCGCCTGGGGGGTCATGGTGACCGCCTTCGGCGTCGGGATGGCGCTCGGCATGGCGTCCACGAACCAGATCGCGAAGTTCGTGGAACGGGGCCTCACCTTCGTCTGGGCGTTGGTGGCGGCCGGACTCACGCTGTTCGTATTGGCCTCGATGCCGAACCTCCCACTCGCAGCTGTCGTCACCGTCTGGCTCGGGGCGTTCTGCGGCCTCGCCTGGGTGAGCGGCTACACGCTGTTGCAGGAGAACGTCGAGGACGAGTTCCGCGGTCGCACGTTCGCCTCACTCACGACGCTCTCGCGCATGGGTCTCTTCCTGAGCCTGGCAGTGTTCCCTATCCTGTCGACCGTCTATGGCGACTACGAGTTCTATGTGGGAGGGCAACGCTTCGACCTGTCGGGCACGCGCCTCGCGCTGTGGACCGCCGGGGCGTTGGCGGTGGGGGCCGGACTCAACACGAGGCGCCTGCTGCAACGACATCGCCTCTCGCGTCCCGAACCCCTCGCGCTCGTGCCCAAGCTGAAGCGGCCGCCGGCCACCGGGCTGTTCATCGCGTTCGAGGGCGTGGAAGGCGCGGGCAAGGGCACGCAGATCCGGCTCGCCGAGGAGTACCTGCGTGTCCAACGGTCGCGGGAGGTGCTCGTCACCCGTGAGCCGGGCGGCACCGAGCTGGGGGAGAAGATCCGACGGGTGCTGCTCGACCCGGGGACGGGCAAGCTCGACGCTCGCAGCGAGGCGTTGTTGTTCGCGGCTGCCCGTGCCCAGTCGGTGGCCAACGTGATCCGACCGGCGCTCGCCGAAGGGAAGATCGTGATCTGCGACCGCTACGTCGACTCGTCGCTCGCCTATCAGGGGGGTGCCCGGGGACTCGGAGAGCAGGACGTGCTGACGCTGAACGTCTGGGCGACACAAGGGCTCTTCCCGGACCTGGTGGTCCTGCTGCACCTCGAGCCCGAGCGCGGGCTGTTGCGCTCCACCGAGGCGCCGGACCGCATGGAGCTCGAGGGCCAGGACTTCCACGCCAAAGTCTCCGACGCCTACCTGAAGATCGCCGAGGAGCATCCCGAGCGGTTCGTCGTGATCGATGCCGACAAGTCGCCGGCCGAGGTCTTCGAGGACGTCCGGACGGCCCTCGACAGAGCCGTGGCCGACTTCGGAGAGAACGACGACGATGGGCACGCGTCGCGAGGGTGAAGGAAGCCGGGATGTCGCCCGCGGCCGCTAGTCTCCCGGTGTGAGCGAGGTCCTCGATCGGGTTCCCGGCCAGGAGCGCGCGATGGCGTTCCTGCGAAGCGCCGCCGAGCGTCCCCATCACGCGTACGTGCTCGCAGGTCCCGAAGGGAGCGGGAAGTCGCTCGCCGCGCGTGCGTTCGTCGCCGCGTTGGTCTGCGCCGACGGCGGGTGCGGCCGGTGTCGTGACTGCCGGATCGCGCTGAACGACCAGCATCCGAACGTGTTCCTCGTGGAGCCCGAGGGTCGAGACATCCACGTCGACACCGTGCGTGAGGAGGTCTGGCACCCGGCATCACGAACGGCTCCGGAACCCGGGCGCAAGATCTTCGTGATCCGTGAGGCCGATCGGCTCTCGCCTGCCGCCGCCGATACGCTCCTGAAGGTGCTCGAAGAGCCACCGGCCGACGCGGTCATCCTGTTGCTGTCGGCGAGGGCGCACGAGCTGCCCGACACGGTGCGCTCCCGGTGTCACGTGGTCACCTTCACCGCGCTGTCGGAGTCGTTCGTCGTCGAGGTGCTCACCGGTGAGGGCGTCGATGCGACCCGCGCGCAGCTCGCGGCGCGTCTCACCGGCGGCAACCTCGGGCGGGCGCGTCGGCTCGCGTCGAACGACGACGGTCTGGCGTTTCGCGACGCCGCGCTCGAGGCGCTCGAGCTCGCGACCCGAGGTCCCGCGGGCGCCCTGGCGGCCGCCGACGCGGTGCTCGACGCCGCAGCGACGTACAAGAAGGGCATGAAGGCGGTGTCCGACGACGAGCTGGCCCCGTTCCTCGACGCCCACGGCCGACCCGAGGACATGTATCGAGGCGCCATCAGGCGTCTCGAGACCCGTTCCAAGCGGAGGGAGCGCCGCGCCGAGCGCGACTACGTCGATTGGGTGCTGCTCGCGGTCTCCGCGGTGCTGCGCGATCGCGTCGCGACGCAGGTCGGCATGCCGCGCGAGACGCTCATGAACCCCGACCTCACGCCCGACGCCGAGCTCTCCGTCGTGCGCGCCGGCCGCGGTCTCGTGGGCGTCGAGGCCACCCGCGCCGAGCTCGCCGAGGATCTCAACCTCAACACCCGTCTCGTGCTCGAGCGGGCGTTCCTCGGTCTGGCCGAGATCGCGGCCTGATCGCGTGACGGCTCGTCAGCGGCAGTCGAACGTACCGCGATCGCGGAACGCCGGGTCCGTGGGAAGGCCGACCCATGCGTAGCTGTAGCTCTCGTCGTGCAAGGTCAGCCGCAGGACACCGAAGGCCTTGTTCTGAACGGCCAGCAGGTTGGCCGGGCGGGGCTTCTTCCCCAAGGGGTAGAGCGAGCGTCCGCCCGTGCCCACGGTGAACTGCCGGATGCCGAGCGCGTCACGCGTGCCGTCGACATCCTGGGGCGCCCAGCGGTGGTAGATGTGGTTGTGACCGGCGAGCATCACGTCGACGCCGTGCCCGTCCATCAGCCGCCACAGGTCGAGGTACATCTCGTTCTCCGAGCCGCCGTTCGGGCGGGGATCGTCCGGGTCCACGAACTTCTGCCACTGGCGCCAGTCGAACGTCGGATGGTGCTGGAAGGCCAGCGTGCACATCGCATCGTCGTCGGCCAGATCGGCTTCGAGCCACTCGTACTGCGCGGTGCCCGGACCGCAGCCGGGGTCGTCGCGGCAGATGTCGGAGTTCAGTGACACGACGTGCCATGCCCCCAGGTCGAACGAGTAATAGCCTTCAGGTCCGTTGGCGACGGGTCCGAAGTAGTCGAAGTAGCCCTGAGCCCCGTCGGTGCCGTACTCGTGGTTGCCCGGCGTCGGCATCGTGATGGGCTTGAGCTGGCCGAACTGCCGGTCCCACACGCGCAGGAACTCGTCGAGCGCCCCCTTGTTGTACTGGAGATCGCCCAGGGCCAGGAAGCGGTCGGGCGCGAGGTCGGTGATGAGGGCGGCCACCTCGTCCGAGCGGCAGGCCCCCTCACCGTCGCTCTGACTGAAGGACTGGCAGGCGATGTCGCCCACGGCCGCGATCACCGGGTCGGGCGACGGCGGCGCAGCGGCGATCGGCGTGACGGGGCCGGCCAGGGTCGCACCACCGACGAGGGCCATCGCGGTGGCGAGCAAGGCTCGTCGGCGGATACGGAGAGACATGACGGCTCCTCGGGTCGGGGTCCGCGGAGTCAATCACGGTCTGGACGTCGTGGCAATCCTCCAGAAGGCTCGAGAAGGGCGGCAGATCCGCGCCGCTAGCAGGCCTCCGGAAAGTGGTGCTGGCATCACTGGCAGCGGTGTCTCCTCGTGGGACGCTTGCTGTGGAGGCCCGTGATTCCATGACCGTTCGAGTGCTCATCGTGGACGACCAGGAGCCGTTCCGCATGGCGGCCCGCATGGTCGTGGAAGCCACCGACGGGTTCGACGTCGTCGGCGAGGCCGAGACCGGCGAGGACTCGGTCACGATGGCGGCCGACCTGACTCCCGACCTCGTGCTGATGGACGTGAACCTGCCCGGCATCAACGGCCTCGACGCGACCCGGCAGATCCTCGTTGGAGGCGACGGTACGGTCGTCGTGTTGCTGCTCTCGACGTACGAGGAGGAGGAGTATGCGCCGCGGGCCGCCGAGTGCGGCGCAGCCGCGTACATCCCCAAGGCCGTGTTCGGTCCGGACCGGCTCGAAGACGCGTGGACCGCAGCATCGGGCGGGTGAGGCACGCCGAGCTCGACGTCAGGCGACCGGGACCGCTCCGGTCACGGTCGTGCCGGCCCCCGGCGAACTCTCGATCGTCACCGAACCTCCGATCGCGTCGATCCGGTCCGAGATGCCCTGCAGGCCCGAACCGTGCATGACGCCGGCCGCATCGAGCCCTCTGCCGTCGTCGGCCACGGCGAACTCGAGTGATCCGTTGCGCTGCCCGAGCGAGATCGTCACGCGCGATGCCTGGGCGTACTTGACCACGTTCTGCAGGGCCTCGAGGCACGAGAAGTAGACGGCGGCCTCCACTTCCTGCGGATAGCGGCCCACCGCGTCGGCCGTGACCGTGACCGGCGTCGGGGACTTCCTCCCTTGTGCCTCGAGCGCCGCTTCGAGGCCTTGGTCGGCCAGCAACGGCGGGTAGATGCCGCGCGCGAGGTCGCGGAGATCGTCGATCGCGGACCGCGTCTGCACCTGGAGCTGCGCCATCATCTCGTGCGCCTTCGCCGGATCCCGCTCCATCAGGGAATCGGCGAGCCGCAGCTTGACCCCGAGCGCCACGAGCTGCTGTTGCGCGCCGTCGTGGATGTTGCGTTCGAGCTTGCGTCGTTCCGCGTCCTGCGCGGTGACGAGCCGCTGCCGTGAGGCGCGGAGCTCCTCGATCAGCCGAACGTTCCGCAGCACCAATCCGGCCTGGGCCGCGAGATCGCGCATCAGTCGCTGTCACGCGGGCCCCACCGGGTCGTTCTGGTGCGAGACGATCGAGAGCGCGCCGAGCAGTCCCTCGGTGGCGGACCTCGACCGCCGCGTCGCCGGGCAGGTCGGGAAGGGCGTTGGCCGTCTCGTGCACGGGCGGCGTCGCCGGCGCGTCAGGCGGCCACGCCGCCGCCGGGAGGAACGAGTCGCCCACGCGCAGCCAGATGCGAGCCTCTGCGGCTCGAACGCTCTCGCCGAGGACCGCGGCCATGCGCGGCAGCACATCGTCGATCGCCTAGGCATCGGCGAGGCGTCCAGAGAATTCGGTGAGCGCTTCATAGGGGGTGGCCCGTCCTCCGTAGACCAGCCGGTCGGCGATGCGGCGCGCTAGACGCCACAGCGCCGAGGTCAAGGCACCGATCACGAGACCGGTCAGTCCGATGGCCAGGGGTTCGTCCGCCGCGAGATCGGTCAGGGGGCCACTGATGAGCAGCAGCACCCCGATGCCGGCGACCATGATCAGCGCGACCGTGATCGCGAAGATCACGGTCTTCTTGATCACGAGATCGAGGTCGTAGAGGCGGAAGCGGAAGATCGCCACGGCCGTCGCGACGGGGATGCCCACCACGATCGTGATGACGAGTAGCACGATGAGCACGTTCGCGGCAGCCGCGGCGAACCCGGTCTCGCGGTTGCCGCTTGTGATGCCCGCGACGATGGTCGACGCGAACAGCACCCCGCCGATGCTGCCCACGGCGCCGAGCCAGCGGATCTGCTGTCGTTCCTCCGGACCGGCGCTCCGCGCGCGGAAGATCAAGGAGGTCAGGGCGACGAAGGCGCTGGCGACCAGGAGCAGGCCGGTCACGGCCAGTGCGACCTCGAGGACGAGCTCGATGGGCTCGATGCCCACCGGGTTCGTCAGCACGACGCCGTCGATCTCGTGCCAGCTGAACGGTTGCACGGCGAAGCCGGCCACGGTCACGATGAGCGACGCGCCGTAGATGCGCCACGGAACCCCGCCATCTGGGCGATGGGAGCGAGCCGGTCGGGTAGAGGAAGAAGACCGCCGGCAGCAGTCCCAGGCAGACGAAGAACGGCCATCGGCTGAGCCAGTTCGCCACCCCGACGAGCTCGAGGGGACGCTGTTGGTCGACCGCCGTGTCGACCCAGTTCTGCGCAGGTACCACGATCGCGAACGAAACCGCGATGCCCAGGAAGACCCATCCGACCGCGTTCCCGGTGCGCGACGCGATCAAGGCGCCCACCACGGCGAAGGCGAGGCCGCCGAGCATCCCGGGCACGATGAGGACGGTGTCCTCCGCGCCGATCCCCTGTCCGGACGCGAGCCTCGCCGCGAACGGGATCGTCATCAGGACGATGCTCGCGACTGCCACGGATCGGCGAGCACCGCCCGCCGCGAAACGGTCGCGCGCTCCTCGCCGTCGCCATGCTGCATGGTCGAATCTTCCTCCTCGGAACACCGGTCGGGGAAGGAGGCTCTCCGGTGGCTCGTACGCCGGCCCCCCCTGGCGGAGCGTGAGCGTTCACATCGACGCGTCGCGGGTGATGGGGAGGCGTCCGCGGACCGTCGTGCCGCTCCCGGGGGTCGACGCGATCTCGACCTCGCCGCCGAGGGCCGAGAGGCGGTCGACGATCCCCAGCAGACCGGTCCCGAAGCTGGTGCCAGTCGCGTCGAACCCGCGGCCGTCGTCGGCGACCTCGAAGTGGAGTGCTCTGTCGCCGACCACGAGCCGTACGGTGGCCGAGGTCGCGTGCGCATACTTCGCCACGTTCTGCAGGGCCTCGAGCACGGAGAAGTACACCGTGGTCTCGGTCTCGGGCGGGAACCGACCGACCCCGTCGGCGTCGACCCTGACAGGCGTGGGGGACTTCCGCGCCTGCGCCTCGAGGGCGGCCGACAGCCCCCGGTCGGCGAGTAGCGGCGGGTAGATACCTCGCGCCAGATCTCGCAGATTCTCCAGTGCTTCGGTCAGGTCGTGCTGCAGATCCTCGAGCATCTCCTCGGTCCTCGCCGGGTCCTTCGCCGCGAGCCCGCCGGCGAGTCGTGCCTTCACCGACAGCGCGACGAGCTGCTGCTGGGCGCCGTCGTGGATGTCGCGCTCGAGCTTCTTGCGCCGGTCGTCCTGGGCGGCGACGATGCGGCGCCGCGACTCGCGCAGCTCCTCGATCAGGCGAACGTTCCGCAGCACGAGTCCGGCTTGGGAGGCCAGGTCGTGGACGATGCGCTGCCGCCCCGCGCCCATCGGATCGCTCGCCGCCATCTGTACCGACAGGGCGCCGAGGAGCTCGCCCTGGTGTCGCACCTCGATCCCGTGCTCGCCGAGGGTTGCGTGGAAGTCGGGGAGGGTGTCGTCCGGCAGACGGATGGGATCGACGCGGTCGGCGTCGACGGGCCAGGTCTGCGCCGGGCGGAGCTCCGATCCGACCCGGACCCACACGCGCGCCACCAAGGCGCCCGTCGCCTCGCCGAGCAGCTGGGCCATCCGTGGCAACACGTCCTCGGTCGAGTACGTCTCGCCGACCCGCTCGGAGAACTCGGTGAGGACCTCGTACGGGGTGGCCCGGCCACCGTAGACGATCCGATCCGCGATCCGTCGCGCGAGCCGCCAGAGCGGCCACACGGACAGGCCCACGATGAGGCCGGTGAGCCCGACGGCCTGCGTCTCGTCGGGTGCGAGGTCTGTGAGCGGGCTGCTGAGCGCCAGCAGGGTGCCGACCGAGACCGCCATCAGCAGCACGACCAGCACGCCGAACACGATCGTCTTCTTCACGACGACGTCCAGTTCGTAGAGGCGGTACTTCAGGACCGCGACACCCATCGCGACCGGGACGCCGATCCCGATGAGCGCGAAGGCCACGATGAAGAACAGGTCCGCGGCCGGCGATCCGTCGTAAGAGGGCCCCATGACGAGCGCCGTCACGATGCCGGCCACGACCACCACGACCAGCGTGGCGGCGACGTACGCGAGCCATCGGATCTGTTGGCGCTCCTCGCCGGTCGACCTTCGGTAGCGCAGGACGAGCGCCGCGATCGCCGCCGGGACCGACAGGAACACCACCACGACGGCGCCCGCACCGCCCAGGATTTCGGGGACCCGCCCGAGCGCCTCGACTCCGAAGGGGCTGCTCAGCGTGACGTCGAGGCCGAGGTCCTCGAACGGGCTCGGGTTCAGCGCTGTGCCGAGAGCGGCCAGGGCCATGGCCGTTCCGAGGGTCCACGGCAGGAACCGCCATCGCGGGCCGGGCACGCGGCCCGTGGGGAACAACACCGCGAGCAGCGCCAAGCCGCCCATGATCGGCAGCCAGAGCATGTCCGACAACAGCGCCACCACGGGGCCAAATGCAGGGTCCGGTCGCGGGGCGGTCTCGTACACGTACGTCAGGTACTCGCTGGATACGCCGGTGAACACGAAGGCGATGCCGATCGCGATCATCAGCCAACCGATCGGGTTGGCCGGGTTCCTCGACGCGAGCACGGCGCCGACGGTCGGGTACCCCAGGATCATCGCGACGGCGAGCGGCACGAAGTAGGGGTCCTCGGAGAGGCTGTCGTTGATCGCCACGAGCGTCACGGTCGCGGCGAGCATGAGCACGCCGCCGCCCCACAGAAGCCACGGCAAGCGGGAGCGTCTCGCCTCCGTCATGGCAGCATCTCCTGCCGGAGCGACGTCGGCAGCCGACCCGACACGACGGTGCCTGCGGCGGGCGTCGACCGGATCTCGAGGTCCCCGCCGATCGCCGCGATCCGGTCGGTCATGCCCTGAAGGCCCGTGCCGCGGGCGGTCACGATCGGGTCGAACCCCACGCCGTCATCGAGGACCTCGAACGTCAATAACCCGTCTCGCTCTCTGAGCCGGACCGTCGTGGACGTGGCCCCCGCGTACTTGGCGACGTTCTGCAACGCCTCGAGGCACGAGAAGTACACGGCCGACTCGATCTCCTGCGGGTAGCGCCCGATCCCGTCGGGCTCGACGGTGGTGGGCACCGTCGCCCTCCGCGCCTGCGCCTCGAGGGCCGCGGCGAGGCCCTGGTCGGCCAGCAGCGGCGGGTAGATGCCGCGCGCGAAGTCGCGCAGGTCCTCCAGCGTCTCGGTGGCCTGGGTCTGGAGCTCTGCGAGCATGGTCTGCGCACGCTCCGGGTCGTGCCCTGCGAGCTGTTCGGCCAGGCGCAACTTGACGGTGAGCGCGACGAGCTGCTGCTGCGCGCCGTCGTGGATGTTCCGCTCGAGCTTCTTCGCTCGCTCGTCCTGGGCAGCCACGATCCGGTGCCGCGACTCGCGGAGCTCCTCGATCAGGCGGACGTTCCGCAAGACGAGCCCGGCTTCGGATGCGAGTCCGCGCAGGATCCGCTCCTTCGAGGGGTTCATCGGGTCGCTCGATGCCATCTCGACCGTGAGGGCGCCGAGCAGCTCCCCCCGGTGACGCACCTCGAAGGCCTCCTCGCCGAAGTCCGGCAGGGCGTCGCCCGTGACGCGCAGGGCGCGACGGCGATGGGCCTCGCCCGGCCAGGCCGCGGCCTCGCGAAGCTCCCCGCCTACGTGCAGCCACACCCGGGCGATCCGCGCGCGCGTGGCCTGGCCGAGCAACTGCGCCATGCGCGGCAGGACGTCCTCGGTCGAGTAGGTCTCGCCGACCCGCTCCGTGAAGTCGGAGAGCACCTCGTACGGGCTGGCGCGGCCACCGTAGACGACCCGGTCGGCCATGCGCCTCGCGAGTCGGTAGAGAGGCCAGACGAGCATGCCGATCACGAGCGTGACGATGCCGCCGGCCTGGGTGTCCTCGCCACGAGCACCCCGCGTCAGCACGCTGCCCACCACGACGAAGATGAGCACGCTGACGGCCATGATCAGCATGATCAGCACCGCGAAGACCACGGTCTTCTTCACGACGACGTCGAGGTCGTAGAGGCGGTACTTCAGGATCGCGATACCGCAGGCAGCGGGGATCCCGAACATCAGCACGAGGAAGAATCCGAAGAACGTGAGGTTGCCGACGACGTCGGTCTCGCCGACCTCGAACCCCAGCGCGGTCCGGATGCCCCAGCTTGCCAACCCGAGCACGAGGATCGCGACCAGCAGCGCACCGACGAACGCGAGCCAGCGGATCTGCTGACGCTCCTCTTCCTGGGAGCGGCGGAATCGGAGCACGAGCGAGACCACGGCGAGCACCGAGCAGGCGAAGGCGACGAGACCCGCGATCCCGGTCACACCCTCCACGACGCCCCTCCACGCGAGCGGAAGCGCGAACGGGTTCATGACCGTGGCGTCGAACTCGGCGAAGACGGCATCGATCCGGCCCGGAGTCAGCGCGAAGAGTGTCAGGTTGATCGCGAGCGCGGCGAGCAGCACGAGCAGGATCGGACGCCACCGCGGGCCGGGAACGCGTCCGGTCGGGTAGAGCAGGAACAGCAGTGGGATCGGTGCGAGGATGAACCCGAACCCGGCACGTCCGATCCACGCCGCCGCACCGGCGGCTGGCAGATCGACGCCGTCGTCGAACACCGAGCTGGCGTACACACCCGAGGCCAACGAGACCGCGAGCGCGAGCCCGATCCACGCCAGGAGCAGGCCGATCCGGTTGTCGGGAGCCCTGGACGTGATCAACGCACCGACGGTCGCGTACGCGAGCATCGTCGGCGGCAGGACCGCGTAGGCGAACACGCCGGCCGGCGCCGAGTCGCGCAGATCGAGGAACAGCCACGCCACGAGCAGGATCATGGTGACGGCCCAGATCGCCCAGGCGACTCGGCGGGCGGTCATCTGCGGGCCTCCGTCGTGTTCACGGTCGTCCTCCCTATCACGCCGGCGACGATGGTGCCCTGACGAGGGATGCTTCGCACGTCGACCTCTCCACCGAGTGCGGCCAGCCGGTCGGTGATGCCCTGCAAGCCGGTGCCGGCGTGCACATCGGCCACATCGAAACCGACACCGTCATCCTCGACCTCGAACCGAAGCTCGCCGCCGCCCTCGTTGAGTCGGACGTCCACGTGCTCTGCCCGGGCGTACTTCGCGACGTTCTGCAGCGCCTCCAGCACCGAGAAGTAGACGGCTGACTCCACTTCTTGCGGGTAACGGCCGACGCCGTCGGTGTCGACCCCGACCGGCACGGCCGCCTTCCGCGCCTGCGCCTCGAGGGCGGCTCCCAGGCCCTGGTCCGCCAGCAGCGGCGGGTAGATGCCGCGGGCGAGGTCGCGGAGGTTCCCGAGCGCGTCGTTCGTCTCGGCACGGATCTCCGCGAGCATCAACCGGGCCTGCTCGTCGTCCTCCCCGACGAGCGACTCCGCCAGGCGCTGCTTCACCGCGAGGGCCACGAGCTGCTGCTGTGCCCCGTCGTGGATGTCGCGCTCGAGCTTCTTCGCCCGCTCGTCCTGGGCCGCGACGATGCGCCGTCGGGACTCGCGCAGATCCTCCACGAGCCGCACGTTCCGTAGCACCAGCCCCGCCTGGGCGGCGAGGTCGCCAACGAGCTTCTCCGTGGCGGGGTTCATCGGATCGTTGGAGGGCATCTCGACCGAGAGGGCTCCCAGCATCTCGCCCCGATGCGAGACCTCCACCGCACCGGTCGGGAGCGACTTCACAGCGGTCTCCATGGGCCACGAGGCCGCGGGCCGCATCCGCCCGTCGAGCATCAGCCACACCGTCGCGCTGGAGGCCCCCGTGCCCTGTCCGAGGATCTGCGCCATGCGGGGGAGCACGTCGTCGGCCGCGTAGGCTCCTCCCATCCGCTCCGAGAACTCGGTCAGCACCTCGTACGGCGTCGCGCGCTTGCCGTACACGACGCGGTTCGCGAGTCGCTGTGCCCACCGGCGCACCGGCTGGAACGCGATCGCCACGACCGCGGCCGCGATCGCGGACAGGAACGCATTGCCGACGTTTTCGGCGAGCGCACCGATACCTACGACGAACCCGATGTAGACGAGCGTGATGAACCCACCGAGCACGCCGTAGACGACCGCCTTCGAGATCACGAGGTCGATCTCGTAGAGGCGGTAGCGCAGGATCGCGATGCCGGCCGCCACGGGAAGGGCCGCCACGCCGAATTGCACGACCAAGGCCACGAGGAACGAGTCCTGGAGCGGCGTCTCGTGGGTTACGGCCGACAGGAGGTATCCCAGGGCGAGGAACACGGCCGCGAGGGCGAACCACTTCATCTGCTGTCGCTCGACGCCGGCCGCTCGCCGGAACCGCATCACCATCGAGACCGCGGCGGCGATGAGCGCGATCGGAAGCAGGACCCACCCGACACCCCCCTCGTCGAGCAGCGACCCGTCGAGGGCGTCGACCCCGAGCGGGTTGACGACGTCCTCCTGACCCGGGATCGGTCCCGGCGTGAGCGTGAATCCCGCGACCAGCGTGACGGCCGCGACCACGTCGATCCAGACGGCGATCCTCCACCGCGGGGAGAGGAGCCGTCCATCCGGGAACAGCAGCATGACCAGGGTCTGGAGCGCGAGCCCGACGAGACCGAACGATGCGGTCAGGGTCGCCCACTCCCGGCCGGGCAGTGGCGGGTTCGCGTCGCCGTACGTGCCGCCAAGAGTGGCGAGTCCGGTCGCGAGCCCGATCGCGCAGAACAACCAGCCGATCCGGTTCTCGGGCTGTCGAGTGGCGATCAGCACGCCCATCACCGGGAAGGTCGCGAGCACGGTCGCGAACAGCACGTCCACTACCGGAGGCGTGTCGAGCTGATCCGACAACGTGTCGGTCGCAACGCCCAGGGCCGCGCCGGCGGCCAGGGTCGCGAGCGCGAGCCCACCGAGGATCCACGCCAGCCGTCTCGCTGTGGGTGCCTCCATGCCGCACCTCGACGTATGTGTCCAACGTGACGAGCGTGGCACTTCGACGACCGGAGTCCAAGGGGGGGACCCTGCCCGCTTCCGCGCCGGAACATCACCGTCAGAGTGGTGCTGGCACCACCCGCGCTTCCGCATGGCCGCGCCGTCGTCGCCGGGCGCCGCGACGCCTACCGTGGGATCGGAAGGAGGCGAGATCGATGACGACGATCGTGGTGGGAACCGATACCTCGCCGGCGGCTGACCTCGCGGTGGACGACGCGGCGAGGCTGGCGCGCGACCGCGGTGCGGAGCTCGTGATCCTCTACGTGGGGAGCGGTGACGGGCTGCGGTCGGTGGTGGACCCCGCCCGGGCTGCCGACCCCGGCCGGCACCTCGCGGCGATGGAGGCCCGCTACCCGGAGCTCAGGGTGCACACGCGGATGGAGGAGGGTGACCCGGCCGAGACGATCTGCGACGTCGCGGAGCAAGAGCGCGCGGAGACCATCGTGGTCGGCAACCGAGGCACGCACGGCTCGTGGTGGCGGGTGCGCGACAGCGTGCCGAACCTCGTCCTGCGCTACGCACCGTGCAGCGTCTACATCGCCGACACGCGGAGGGCGCAATGACAAGCGAGGCGAGCCTACGCTTGTTCGGTCTCCCGCAGGAAGGCCAGAACGGCCATCACCCGGCGGTGCACGGCGGGCTCCTCGGTCAGGTCGAGCTTGTGGAACAGCGAGTTGATGTGCTTCTCGACCGCCCGCTCGGTGAGGAACAGCGACTTCGCGATCGCCGCGTTGTTCTGTCCCTGCGCCATGTGGCTCAGCACCTCGCGCTCGCGGTCGGTGAGCGTCGCGAGCGGGGAGTGCGCCATGCGGTCCTTCGCCGCCACCAGCGCCTCGACGACCTTGGGGTCGAGCACGCTGCCGCCCCGGGCGACCTCCGTCAGGGCGCGCACCACCTCGTCCACGTCGGCCACGCGTTCCTTGAGCAGGTAGCCCAGACCCCCCGCGCCGTCCTTCAGCAGGTCGTACACGTACTCCTCGTCGGCGAACTGCGAGAGCACGACCACGCCGACGCTCGGGTGCTCGGCCCTGATCGCCTTGGCCGCTCGGATCCCCTCGTCGGTGCCCGTCGGGGGCATCCGGATGTCGGTGAGCACGGCGTCGGGAGAGTGCGCCTCGACCGCCGCGAGCAGGTCGTCGTAGGCTTCGGCCGTGCCGACGACATCGACGTCGTCGACGCTCGAGAGCAACGCTACGGTGCCCTCGCGGACCAAGTAGTTGTCCTCCGCGAACACGACGCGCAGCATGCGCGGATGGTACACGTGCACCCCCAGGCCGGAAGGCGAGCGGCGTGAGTATCACGGTCGTGCTCGGCGAGGACAACGTGCTCGTGCGCGAGGGCGTGCGCGCGCTGCTCGACTCCTACGACGACATCGAGGTCGTGGGCGTCGCCGAGGACGGGCCCTCGCTCCTGGCAGCCGCCGCCGAGCACGTGCCCGACGTGGTCGTGACCGACATCAAGATGCCGCCGTCGTTCCAGCTCGAGGGCATCGACTGCGCGCACGCGATCCGCGAGCAACACCCCGACACCGGGGTTGTGGTGCTCTCCGCTCATGACGATGAGGAATACGCGCTCGCCTTGCTCGGCCGCGGGCACAGTGGGCTCGCGTACCTCCTGAAGGATCGCATCGCCCAGGGCGACGAGCTGGCACGCGCGATCCGCGAGGTGCACGCGGGGGGCAGCACCGTCGACCCCACGATCGCCGAGCGGCTCTCGGGGCGCGGCGACGCGGCCGAGCGCGACCGCGAGCTGCTCGACATGATGGCCAAGGGCCTCGGGTACGCCGAGATCGCCGAGGCGCTCGGCACCACGCAGGAATCCGTCGACCGGCAGGTGACGGAGCTGTTCCGCGGCCTGGCGGGCGACAGCGGGGGCGGTGCCGGGCTCGTCGACGAGTTCAAGCGGATGCACGCGGCCGTGGTCGAGCAGACCGCCTCGCGGAACACGCTCGCGTCGTTCGTGCCCCAGCAGCTCGCCGACCGTCTCGCCGCGCATCCCCAGTCCGCGATCGAGCCGCAGGAGGTCGAGGTCACGGTCCTGTTCAGCGACATCCGCGGCTTCACGACGATCGCCGAGCGACTCGAGGCCCGCGAGGTCGCGGCCGTCGTCGGGCGGCATCTCTCCGCGATGGCCGAGGTCGTGGCCGCGCACGACGGCACGATCGACCAGTTCCAGGGGGACGCGGTGATGGCGGTCTTCGGCGCACCCGAACCGCTCGTCGACCACGCCGAGCGAGCGTTGCGGTGTGCGATCGCGATGCAGGCCCGACAGGCCGAGCTGAATGCGGAAGGCTGGAGCGTCGAGGGCCTGCCCGATATGGGAGTGGGCATCGGCGTGAACACCGGCCCGGTGATCGCGGGGACGGTCGGCGGCGGCGGGAGGCTCGAGTACACCGTGGTCGGCGACGCGGTGAACGTCGCCTCGCGCCTACAGGGGGAAGCGGAGGGCGGCGAGATCGTTGCCGCGGCGACCACCGTCGCGGCTGCCGACGGCATCGAGTGCGAGCCGATCGGCTCGCGCCATGTGAAGGGTCGCGAGGAAGCGGTGGAGGTTTTCCGGGTGAAGGCGGCGGGGCGATGAGCCTGAGCGAGCGGCGGCTGCGTCGCCTCGCACGCTTGGCGTTCGTGATCGTGGTCGTCGGATCGATCGCCACGATCGCGCTCGAGATCGCCGCCGGACGCCTCGACGAGGTCGTGTTCTCCGCGCTCTTCCTGTCGTTCCCGGCCGTCGGGCTCTTCGTGCTCTGGCGCAAGCCCGACGCGCGCCTCGCCTGGGTCATGGTCGGGATGGGCGTGGGCGCCGCGATCCTGGGCCCGGTGACAGGCTACGGCGCGCTTGCCATCGAGCACGACCTGCCGTTCGGACCGGTGGCGCTCGCGATCGGAGGGCCGGGCTGGGTGCCGTTCATCGCGGGCTCGGGCTTCCTGCTGCTGCTCTTCCCCGACGGGCACCTGCCGTCGCCGCGCTGGCGGTGGTTCGCGTGGTTGTGCGGCATCGCCCTCACGATCGTCTTCGTCACGATCTGGTTCTACCCGGGTGACTTCGCCGACTCTGGCTATCCCGAGATCGAGAACCCGATCGGGATCGAAGCGATCGGGAGCGTGCTCGACATCTTCGGGTTCCTGCTGCTCTCCGCGCCTCTGCTCGTCGTCGGCGGGTTCGTCTCGCTCGTCGTTCGGATGCGCCGCTCGACGGATGAGATCCTCAGGCATCAGATCCGCTGGCTCGCGTACGCCGCGTCGATCATGGCCTCGTTGTTCGTCCTGTCCTTCACCCCCGGCCTGGGGAACGACGAGGGGTGGAGCTCGTGGATCCAGAGCCTCGGCGCGATGAGCTTCATGCTGATCCCCGTCGCGACCGGTTTCGCGATCCTGCGTTACCGCCTGTACGACATCGACGTCGTGATTCGCAAGACCGTGGTGATCGCGGTGATGGTCGGGTTCATCGCGATCGTCTACGTCACGGTGGTCGCCGGCGTGGGCGCGATCGTCGGGGCCAGCAGCAACGCGCCGCTCCTGTCCGCCCTGGCCGCGGCGATCGTCGCGCTGGTGTTCCAGCCCGTGCGGGCGCGGGCCCGCCGGTTCGCCGACCGCATCGTGTACGGCAAGCGCGCCACGCCCTACGAGGTGATGGCGACGTTCGGCGACCAGCTCGCCGGCACGTACGCAGCCGACGATGTGCTGCCGAGGACCGCTCGTGTGCTCGCCGAGGGCGTCGGTGCCGAACGTGCCGAGGTGCGCCTGGCTGTCGGGGACGACATGCGGAGCCTCGCCGTCTGGCCGCCCGATGCTCCCGAAGCGGCCGACGACTGCATGGCCGAGGTGCGGCATCAGGGCGAGTTGCTCGGCTCCCTGGCCGTCTCGCTGCCGGCCAACGATCCGATCGACCCGACCAGGGAACAACTCGTGCAGGATCTCGCGGCCCAGGCAGGACTGGTGCTCCGCAACGAGCGCCTGACCCAGCAGCTGCGCGCCCGGCTCGCGGACCTCCAAGCGGCGCAGAAGCGTCTCGTCGCGGCCCAGGACGACGAGCGTCGCAAGCTCGAGCGGAATATCCACGACGGCGCCCAGCAGCAGCTCGTGGCTCTGCAGGTGCGCCAACGCCTGGCGGAACGGCTCGTCGATCGCGACCCCGCCAAGGCGAAGGCGATGCTCGATGGACTCCAGACCGATACGGGCAAGGCGCTGGACGACCTGCGGGACCTCGCACGCGGCATCTACCCGCCGCTCCTCGCGGACAAGGGACTCGGCGCTGCGCTCGAAGCCCAGAGCAGGAAGTCCCCGATCCCCATCCGGGTCGAGGCCGACGGTGTCGAACGCTTGCCGCAAGAGGTGGAGGCGGCCGTCTACTTCTCGGCGCTCGAAGCCCTGCAGAACACGGCGAAGTACGCGCACGCGTCCCATGCGACGGTGACGCTCCTCCGCGCGAACGGCTCACTCGCGTTCACGGTCACCGACGACGGCACGGGGTTCGACGTGAGCACGACCGGCTACGGCACGGGGCTGCAGGGCATCGCCGATCGGCTGGGTGCCCTCGACGGCGAGCTCGAGATCCTGAGCCGTCCCGGGTCGGGAACCACGGTGACCGGTCGCGTGCCGATCGCCGCCGGCTCCGCCGACGCGCCGCTCGAGGATCTGACGTGATGGAGGGTCGATCGACGCCGGTGCGCTCCCGGTCGCCGGCCCACCCGGCGCGGTGGCCGTGGGTCGTGTTCGCGTCGTTCCTCTCCGCGGCAGTCCTCGGCCTCGTCCTCGTCGCCGCGAACGAGGCCTCGATCGGCGAGCAGATGCCGTTCGTCGTGGCGTTCTCGATGTTCGGCGTCGTCGGCGCGCTCATCGTGAGCCGTGAGCGCAGGAACGTGATCGGTGGCCTGCTGCTGTACGGATCGTTCGCCACCGCGCTTTCCTTCGTGGCCGGCGAGCTCTTCACCTGGCTCGTGTCGCGCGGTTCGACCGGTGCGCTCGCCCAGGTCATGGGCCTGCTGTCGTCCCTCGGCTGGTTGTTCGGGATCCTTCCCGTGCTGTTCGTGCTGCCGCTGTTGTTCCGGACGGCCGTCTTCCGTCAGCTCGGTGGAGGCCGTTCCTGTGGCTCATCCTCGCGAGCCTGGCGCTCATGTTCGTCGGCCTCGCGTTCGGTGAGCCGCTGCTGTCAGGGTCCAACGAACGCCCGACGATCCCCAACCCCCTGTACATCAGCGCGCTCGACGCGGCCCGGATACCAGACGCCGTCTTCGGGCTCCTCTACTTCGGCATCTTCGCGACGTCGGTGGCCTCACTGTTCGTTCGGTTCCGCGGGTCGAGCGGGACCGAACGGCAGCAGATCAAGTGGGTCGCGTTCGGCGTCCTCGCAGGCTTCGTCGCCGCCTTCCTCAGCGACGCGATCGCCGGCGAGCCCTTGCTGAGCGCGGTGGTCGGCGGAGCCGGTTTCCTCGCCTTCCCGGTCTCGATCGGCATCGCGGTCCTGCGGTTCCACCTCTACGACCTCGACGTCCTCGTCCGGAAGACCGTGCTGTACGCGGCGCTCGCCCTCTTCGCGACGCTCGTGTACCTCGCGGTCGTGGTCGGCGTGGGGGCATGGCTGGGCAGGGGGAGCTCGGTCCTGACGATGATCGCGGCCGTCGTCGTGGCCGTGACCTTCCAGCCCGTCCGAGCGCTGGTGACGCGGTTCGCCGACCGGCTCGTGTACGGGAAGCGCGCCACGCCCTACGAGGTGCTTTCGGATTTCTCCGAGCGCGTCGGCGGCGCGTACGCGGATGAGGACGTGTTGCCGCGCATGGTCCGGGTGCTCGGCGAGGGGGTCGGGGCGGAACGAGCCGACGTCTGGCTCGCCGTCGAAGGCGAGCTCCGGGACGTCGCGACGTGGCCGTCGGATGCCGCTACCAGGCAGCCGATCCGCACGACGGAGGGATCCGGACCGACCACCAACGGGATCGAGGGCGGATTCCCGGTCGAGCACGCGGGCCAGTTGCTCGGCGTCCTGGCGGTGGTGAAGCCCGCGAACGATCCCCTGACTCCCGCCGACGAGAAGCTGGTCACCGATCTCGCCGCCCAAGCCGGACTCGTCCTTCGGAACGTCCGGCTCACCGAGGAGCTCCTGGCGCGTCTCGACGACCTCCCGGGCGGCCCAGAAACGTCTCGTCAACGCCCAGGACGAAGGGCGACGCCGGCTCGAGCGAAACATCCACGACGGGGCGCAACAACAGCTCGTCGCCCTCACGGTGAAGTCTCGCCTGGCGCGATCGATCGCCCGGCGCGACCCCGCCAAGGCGCTCGAGGTGCTCGGCCAGATCGAGGCCGAGACACAGGAAGCGCTCGAGGACCTGCGCGACCTGGCTCGAGGGATCTACCCTCCCCTCCTAGCCGACAAGGGCCTTGCGGGCCGCCCTCGAGGCGCAGGCGCGCAAGTCACCCCTGCCCGTGATGGTCGAGGCCGACGGTGTCGGGCGCATTCCGCAGGAGATCGAGGCGGCTGTGTACTTCTCCGCCCTCGAGGCTCTGCAGAACACGGCGAAGTACGCTGAGGCATCGTCGGCGACGGTCTCGCTCCGGCGTTCGAACGGGGCGCTCTGGTTCTCGGTCACCGACGACGGCCGGGGGTTCGATCCAAACGCGACCGAGGGGCGGAACCGGTCTGCAGGGCATCGCGGACCGACTGGGTGCGCTCGACGGCACCTTGGAGATCGAGAGCAGTCCCGGAGCGGGCACGACGGTGACGGGACGGGTGCCTGTGCAGGCTGGCGAGCGCGACGAAGGGCGGACGGTGTGACCAGACGGACATCGGCTCGTCCTAAGGGCTTCCGCCGGATCGAGCGTTGGATGGTCGGCGTGGTCTTCGCGGTCATGGCGTTCGTGCTCGAGAAGTTCGTGCTCCACGCGGTCCGGAAGAAGGGCGTGGCCGAGGAGCCCGAGGAGGTCACGACGATGATCTCCAAGGGTGGCGAGGTCGACGTCGACCTCTAGTCCGATCGAGACTAGTTACGCCGTCGCACGAGGTCGATCACGAGCGCGAGCGTCAGCAGCAGCGCACTCGCACCGAACGCTCCCGGCAACCAGCCCGGCACCCGGTCGCTGACCGCCGTGAGGGCCGTGCCCAGGATCGCCGCGCCGGCGGTGAGCGCGAGCGCCAGCCGCCGCCCCGCGCGCCGGATCGTCGTCTCGAGCGTCGCCGCGCGGAAGTTCACCTCGAGCTTCTGGCCGGGGCGCGCCCCGATCAGGCGCTCGACGGCTTCCACGACCCGGTGGAACCGCACCTTGAACCGTTGCGCCTGGTAGAAGAGCGCCTTCGGATCGGCCTTGCTCGTCATGTCGCGAACGAGCGCCCGCATCAGGAACGATCCCGCCACGTCGAACGGGTCGAGCTCCGGGTCGAGCTCGGCCGTGGCGAGCTGCATCTGCGCGAGTGCCTTCCCGGTGAGCGCGAGCGACGCCGGCAGGGGCACCTCGTGGCGGAGCGAGATCTCCGTCACCTCCTGCAGGATCGGCCCGAGCTGGATGTCGGCGAGCGACGCCGTGCGGTACTTGGCGACCATCGCACCCATCTCCTCGCCGAACGCGTCGACGTCGAGATCGGTGCGGTCCATCGCCCCGGCGAGCATCAGCGTCACGTCGGTGAGGAACGAGACGTCCTCCTGCCAGAACGCCATCAGCAGCAGCAGGAGCTGCTCGCGCATCTCGGGGCTGACCTCGCCGATCATGCCCAGGTCGAGCAGGTACAGGCGCTCCTCCGCAGGTTGCCACATCAGGTTGCCCGGGTGCGGGTCGGCGTGGAAGAACCCGTCGACCATGATCTGCTTGTAGAAGCTCTCGAGCAGCTGCCGGGCGGCTTCCTTGCGCGGGGTCCCCTCGGGCGCGATCGAGATCGGCCCTCCCTGCACGTCCTGCATCACGAGCAACCGGGAGGTCGACAGATCGGCGTGCACCACCGGCACCCGCAGCCTGGGGTACTGGGCGATGCTTTCGCGCAGGCGCTCGATGTTGCCCGCTTCCTGCCGGAAGTCGAGCTCGCGGTGCAGGGAGTCGGACAGATGCTGGAAGACGGCGTGCATGTCGATCACCTGACGCAGGCCCGGGCGGGCGGAGACCTTCTCAGCGAAGACCTCGAGCAGCGCGAGATCCTGTTCGATCTGCTCCCGGGCATCGGGGCGTTGCACCTTCACCACGACCGGGTCGCCGGTGGCGAGGGTGGCGCGGTGGACCTCGGCGATCGTGCCGGCGGCTAGCGGGGCCGGGTCGATGTGTTCGAAGACGTCCTCCCAGGGCACGCCGAGCTCCTGCTCCATGACCTCCACGACGTCCTGCTCGCTCAGGGGCGGCACGTTGTCCTGCAGGGTCGCGAGCTCCTCGATGTATTCGGGCGGAAGCAGGTCCGGCCGCGTGGACAGGATCTGCCCGAGCTTCGCGAAGGTGGGGCCGAGCTCCTCGAGGGCGGCGCGCAGACGTTTGCCCTGGCGCCTCCGCCCGACCGCGCCCTCCTCGTCGGGACGGCCGAACAGTTCCTTCAGGCCGTGTTTGGCGAAGACGGCGGCGATGCGGCCGCCGCGCGCCGTGAGCCGCGGGGTGAACTCCGTCTCCTCGGCGGCGCTGATGCGCACCTGGGCCGAGGTGGGCGAGGGCGTGTTGGCGACGACGTGCCCGTCTCCGGCCGTGTTGACGATGATCACGGTGCAGCGGGCGTTGTGGCTGATGCGGTTCGGCACGTTGCCGAGCAAGAACTCCTTGCGTCCAGCCATGCCCGCGTTCCCGACGACCAGCACGTCGATGGCGTGCTCCTCGGTGGCCTCGACGATCGCCATCGCCGGGTCGTCGTGGATCACGACGTGGCCGTGTCCCCGGTCCCCCGCCACCGCCCGGGCGTAGGTCTGCAGGTCGTCGGCGGCCGAGCGGGCGCGGGTGACCTCCGCCGCCCCGTACTCCGTGTCGGCTCGGCTCGTCGGCACGATCACCTGTACCACGTGGAGCTCGGCACCGAACGCCTCGGCGAACGTCGCAGCCCATCGCACGGCGCGTTCGGCGGTCTGTGAGCGGTCGGTGCCGACCATCACGCGCTCGATCGGGCCGGCGATCTGCGGCTGGGCCTCGGCGTTCATGGGCGCATCATGGCGGTTCGGAGCCATTGCGACCAGATGGGTCTGCACCGCATCTCCGAAGATCGACCATGCGTCGAGGACCACCTTAGGGCAGCAGCGTCTGCAGCACCCGGTTGAAGGTGTGCGCGATCCTCGCGTAGCCCTTCCGGTTCGCATGCGGGTCGCCGAAGTGCCGCTCGGAGCAGAACCACGTCCAGCGGCAGGCGCGCGTGACGTTGACGGGGAGCCGACCCCGATCCTCGACGACGACGGTCTGAGTGAAGTCATCGATCCGAAAGGTGCCGGCCACGTCCGCGACCGTCGCCCCCGCGACCTCGTAGGTCGCCGCGAGGCCGTCGTTCAGCACCTCGAACGCCCGCAGGTCGGCCCGTGCCAGGCGATGCCCCCCGGGGACGAGTCCCCAGAACCCCAGGAAGGGCACGTAGTAGGTCATGCCCACGATGGGAACGCCGGGTCCGGCCGCGGCCCGCAGCGCGTCGAGGATCCCGGTGATCCTCGTGTTCAACCGGGGGAGCAGGTCGACCACGCAGCCCTGATCGATCAGGCCGGTGTCGAAGTCGAGGCACCTGCCGACGACGTCGTTGGCTCCGATGTCGATCGTGATGAACGAGACCTCGTCCGGATGCCGCTCGAGGAACCTGACGGCCGCGTCGAGCTGTGACCCCGCCGCGTAGCGGCACAGCGAATGCTTTCCGGTGATCATCGAGCGGCTCGTCTCCCCGGCGCAGCCCACGTTGCGGAGGCTGAGCCCTGGGATCTGCTGCCGGATGCTCCGCCACAGATCGTCGACGTACCCCTTCGCGGTCTCGCCCCTGCCGGGCTGGTAGCCGACCGCCAGGGAGTCTCCGAGCGCGAGGTAGGAGGCGGTGCCCCCGCCTGCCGCGGAGCTGGCGGGTACCGATCGCAGGGCCTCGGTCGCGCCGCCTTCGCAAGAGGCGAGCAGGAAGAGCAGTGCCAAGCAGCCCGCTGCCAAGCTCCTGATCGTCGCGGTCGTCTTCGTTCTCGCCGTTCGCATGGAACCCTCCCGCGGCTCGACGGATGGGCCGACGGTAGGCATCGCACGAGGCGACCGCATCGATGACAACCCGCGCCGTCGCTGGGGGATACCCCTGATGACCCCGGACTCGAGAGGTGGCAGGATGAGCGACGCCCGCGAACGATGCCGTCGACCGAGGCCGCATGGGGAGGGGCTCAGTGTTCAGGCCGATCAGGGCGATCGCGCTCGCGATATCGACGCTCGCGATGCTGCTGGTCATCGCGTCCGCCGTGCTGTTCACCCAGGACGGCGCCTTCGGCGGCGATCCCGTCTCCAACGCGCTCGGCCTGGCGGGGATCGCCTGCTACGTGGTGATCG
The DNA here is from genome assembly GCA_050692855.1 of Actinomycetota bacterium. GTDB lineage: Bacteria > Actinomycetota > UBA4738 > UBA4738 > HRBIN12 > JAOUEA01. Next base: position 33,306 of record JBOGVO010000066.1, read on the forward strand.
GCGGGTTGATCGCGTGGCGCCTTCCCGAGAACGCCTGTGGATGGCTCCTGCTCCTGGTCGGGGGCGGGCTGGCGGCCGCCATGTTCTCGGACGCGCTGGCGACGTATGCGCTGAGAGAGGGCTTCGCGACGCTCGCGTCGTGGGCGGACTGGGCGAACGCGATGCTCTTCTTCGTGACCCTCGCGGGGATCCCGCTCTACCTCCTCGCGTTCCCCACGGGGCGTCCTCCGTCGCCGCGCTGGCGGCCGGTCGCGGTCGTCGTCATCGCCGTTGCGGTTGTGGGAACGCTCGTCAACGCGCTGGCGCCCTCGGGCGACCTCGAGGTCGAGAATCCCATCGTCGTGGCCAGCATCGCGCCGGCGCTGGAGGCGCTGAGAGCCGCGCTCACGTTCGCGTTCGTCGCGGCTGCGGTGCTCTGTGTGGCGTCGCTCGTCGTTCGATGGCGGCGGGCCGTCGGGCTGGAACGGCAGCAGCTTCGGTGGGTCGTCGTCGTCGGAGTGCTGGCGGCGGCGTTGCTGCTCGGGTCGATCGCCTTCGGCGTGCTCGGTCTCCATCGCGTCGGCGACCCGCTGGGGGTCGCGTTCGTCCTGACGTTGACCACGGGCCTCCCGGTCTCGGCGGGCATCGCGCTGCTCAAGCATCACGTCCACGGCATCGAGGTCGTGGCGAACCGCTCGATCGTGTACGGCGCGCTCGCGGCCTTCATCACGTCGTTGTACGCGGTCATCGTGGCCGGAGTCGGGGCCGTCGTCGGTCGCAGCGAACGTGCGAACGTCCTGCTGGCGGTCGCCGCGACGGTCGCGGCCGCCATCATCGTCCATCCCGCTCGGCAGCGAGCCCAGCGGTTCGCCGACCGGATAATCTACGGGGACCGGGCGTCCCCGTACGAACTCGTGTCGACGTTCACCGAGCGGCTCGACGTCGCGTCACTCGACGACGTGTTGCCGCAGATGGCCGAGCTCGTCGGCCAAGGGTCGGGCGCGCAGGCCGTTCGCGTATGGCTCCGATCCGGCGCCACGCTCCGGGCCGCGGCCGGCTGGCCGGCCGGCGCCGCACGGCCTTCGCCGGTACCGCTCGACGGCGGCGAGCTCCCGATGTCCTTCGAGGATGCGTTCCCGGTTCGCCACGGCGGGCACCTGCTCGGTGTGATCACCGTCGAGATGCCGCCGCAGGAGCCGATGACGCCCGCGACGGAGCAACTGATCGCCGATCTCTCGGCGCAGGCCGGCCTCGTGTTGCGAAACGTCTCGCTCGTCGAGGAGCTGCAGCTGTCGCGTCAGCGATTGGCGACGTCGCACGACGAGGAACGACGACGTCTCGAGCGTGATCTGCACGACGGAGCACAGCAACGGCTGGTCGCGCTCTCGATGGAGCTTCGCGTGGCTCGCTCGCGAGCGGTCGAGGGTGGCGATGCCGAGCTCTCGACGAGGCTCGACTCCGCGGCAGGCGAACTCACCCGGTCGCTCGCGGAGCTCCGCGAGTTGGCGCGCGGCATCCACCCCGCCATCCTCACGCAGAACGGTCTGGGCGCGGCGCTCCGATCGTTGGTGGAACGGTCCTCCGTCCCCGTGGAGCTCAGGTGCGTTCCCGAAGGCCGCTTCGTGCCCGAGGTGGAGGCGACGACCTACTTCCTGGTGTCCGAAGCGCTCGCGAACGTGGCGAAGCATGCCGATGCCTCCCTCGCGTTCGTCTCCGTTCGCGACGAGGCCGACCATCTCGACATCGACGTGACCGACGACGGCCGGGGAGGCGCGGAGATGAACGGCGGCAGCGGGCTCCGTGGTCTCGCCGACCGCGTCGGGGCGGTCGGCGGCCGGATGGACGTTCGAAGCCAACCCGATTCCGGCACCACGGTGCACGCTGAGATCCCGTGCGCGTAGTGGTGGCCGATGACGCCGTGCTGTTCCGCGAGGGTCTCGCGCGATTGCTCGGCGACGCGGGATTCGATCTGGTCGGCCAGGCGGCCGATGCCGACGAGCTCCTCGAGATCATCCGTCAGGCGCCTTCGGATCGACTCCCGCAGGTGGCTGTGGTGGACATCCGCATGCCCCCGTCGCATACCACCGAGGGTCTTGTCGCAGCGAGAACGATCCGCGCGGAGCATCCGGAGATCGGCGTGCTCATCCTGTCCCAGTACGTTGAGACCGAGCACGCGATGGAGCTCTTGGGAGACGGCGCAGGTGGCACCGGCTACCTGCTGAAGGACCGGGTCTCGGACCTCGAGGGGTTCCGTGAGGCGGTGCAGCGAGTGGGCGGCGGCGGTTCCGTGGTCGATCCCGAGGTGATCGGGCAGCTGATCGGCCGTCGGCGCGCGACGGATCCGATGGCCGATCTGACGGAACGCGAGCGCGAGGTCCTCGCGCTCATGGCTGAGGGATACTCCAACCGGGCGATCGGTGCGGGCCTGTTCCTGAGCGAGAAGACGGTGGAAGCCCACGTGCGAGGCATCTTCACGAAACTCGGACTCCTGCCGACCACGGACGAGAATCGACGCGTCCTCGCCGTGCTGGCCTTCCTGCGTTCGGCGTGATGCGGCAGGTTCGTTAGACTGCCCGCTGGTAACAGGGTCCTGGATGGTTGTCTGCCGAGCTCCCTGGAACCCGTCGCCGGAGTAGCTCAGCCTGGCAGAGCAACCGCCTCGTAAGTGGTAGGTCATGGGTTCGAATCCCATCTCCGGCTCCGTGCGCTCCGAGGTCTTCCCGGCCGGCCGGGGATCGCCTGATGCTAGTATCCGCCGCGATGAAGCCGCCTCGGAAGCTTCCCTCCGCGATCGCGGTCGCCGTGGCCGCATCGGTGGTCACCGTGGGCACCGCTGGCGCTCAGACGCCCGTCGATCCGGCCGTCGCGCCCGTCGAGAACGACGGGGGGTGGGTGTACTGGCTGGCGATCGCGCTGGCGGCGCTCGGAGTCATCGTGGTGGCCTTCCTCGTCATCCAGTACATGCGATACGCGCCGCGGTTCTCCAAGGACGAGGAAGGGCTGAAGGTCGTGCGAGCAGATCGTGTGCGGGTCGGCCACGAACTGCCTCGGCGCAACGTCGACCTCTCGCAGGCCGCTCCGATCGTCGTGGCACCGCCGGCGGTTCCGGCCCCAGCGGCGGCCCTGGCTCCCGCCGCGCCGACGGCCCGAGCGGCCGCTCC
>JBOGVO010000067.1:0-7786 GCA_050692855.1 Actinomycetota bacterium
CTCCATCACGAAGAGCCCCCCGACGATCACGAGCAGCAGCTGCGTGTTGGTCGTGATCGCGAGCCCGCCGAGCAGCCCGCCGATCGCGAGGGCGCCGGTGTCGCCCATGAAGATGCGCGCGGGCGCGGCGTTCCACCAAAGGAACCCGGCGAGCGAGCCCATCATGCCGGCCGCCACGATGGCCGCGTCGAGCATCACCGCCCCGTTGATGTCGTAGCAGCCGTTCCGCTCGATGCCCACCGCTCCGAAGCAGAGGTGTCGGAATTGCCAGAAGGCCATGAACGCATAGGCGGCGAACACCAGCGTGCCCGAGCCGGCGGCGAGCCCGTCGAGTCCGTCGGTGAGGTTCACCGCGTGAGACGACGCCGTCAGGATCAGGAACACCCAGACGAGGAAGACGACCCCGAGCGCGATCGTCGTGGGGCGGATGAACGAGAGGTTCGTGGAGATGCCCGTGTCGTCGGACGTGCGCGCCACGATCAGTCCGAACAGCACCGAGACGACGGCGGTGCCCACGAACTTCTGGATCTTCGTGAGTCCGAGGGAGCGGCGGTTCCGCACCTTCATGAAATCGTCGAGGAACCCCACGACACCGAACCCCACCGTCGCGAAGACCAGCGCGACCCCCGCCGGCGTATAGCTGGTCTCGCTCGTGAACCTCGTCGCCAGGTACGCGAGCAGCAGCCCGATCACGATGACGATGCCGCCCATCGTGGGCGTGCCCATCTTCTCCATGTGGGTATGCGGACCGTCTTCACGGATCCGCTGACCCCACCCCCACACGGTGAACGCGCGGATCGCGATGGGGGTGCCCAGCAACGTCACCGCCAGCCCGACCCCGCCCGCCACGAGGATCCAGATCACCGCAATGCCTCCGCGAAGGCCTCGAGCCCCGCCACGCGCGAGCCCTTCACGAGCACGACGTCGCCCGGACGGGCGGTGCGCCGCACGTCCGCCAGGGCTCCGGCGGAATCGTCGTAGGCCGCGACGTCGTCCGGTTCGACCCCTTCACGTGCGCCGGCGACCGCGATCATCCGAGCCGGCTCCCCCACGGTCAGGAGGCGATCCACCGGGAGCCGGGCCGCGAGCTCGCCGAGACGCTCGTGCTCCTCCGTGGCGATCGGGCCGAGCTCGGCCATGTGGCCCAGCACGGCGATCAGGCGGCCGGCCCCGGCCATCACCCGCGCCGCCTTCAGCGCCGCTGCCATCGACTCCGGGTTGGCGTTGTAGGCATCGTTCACGACCCGCACCCCCTCGGCGGTCGTGAACGTCTCCATCCGCCAGGGCGACACGGTCGCATCCCGCAGGGCCGCGGCGCACGCCTCCAGCGGCACACCGAGCGTCAGCCCCACCGTGGCCGCCGCGAGCGCGTTCGCCACCATGTGCTCTCCCGCGACCGCCAGGGTCACGGGCGCGGCGTCGTCGCCGGCTCGCAATGAGAACGACGCGACACCGTCGTCACCGACCGACACGTGCTCGGCCCGCACGTCGGCATCGGCGTGCCCCCCGAACGTCACGACCCGGCCCGCGCAGCGCCGTCCGTACCCGGCCACGACGGGGTCGTCGGCGTTCAGGACGGCGCATCCCTCCGATCCGAGGGCTTCGACGGGCTCGGCCGACGCCTCGACGATGGCGTCCCACGATCCGAAGATCTCGATGTGCGCGACCCCGACGTTGGTGACCACCACGACCTCGGGCCGCGCGGTCTCACACAACAGCGCGACATCGCCCTTGCGACGGGCTCCCAGCTCGGCGACGACCACCTCGGTGCCGACGGGTGCGCCGAGCAAGGTCATCGGCAGACCGATCTCGTTGTTGAACGAGCCGGGGCTCGAGTGGGTGGCGAAGCGGGTCGTGAGGAGCGCGGCGGCCATGTCCTTCGTGCTCGTCTTGCCGTTCGCGCCGGTCACCGCAACGACGCGCGCGTGCATGCGCTCGCGTTCGGCCGCGCCCAGGCGCAGGAGCGCATCGCCCGTCGATCCCACCACGATCGCGGAGCCCGGCGAGTCCGCGCGATCGTGCACGAGCGCTCCGACCGCGCCGCGCTCCAACGCGTCGGGCACGAACCGGGCGCCGTCGGTGCGTTCCCCCACGAGCGCCACGAACAGCGCGCCCGACATCGGCCCCCGCGAATCGGTGACCACCTGGGAGACCTGGCCGTCCGGCCCTTCGAGGCGCCCGCCGACCTCGGCCGCGATCGTCGAGAGCGGGCGTGGGATCACGGCCGCGCTCCGATCGCGCGGATCGCCTCCCGAGCCACCGTCCGATCGTCGAACTCGATCGTTCGGTTCGCGAACTCCTGAGAGGTCTCGTGCCCCTTCCCCGCGATCACCACGACGTCGCCGGCGCCTGCTTCGCGCACGGCCAGCCCGATCGCCGCCCGACGGTCGGGCTCGGTGACGTAGCGACCGCCGCCCTCGCTCGCGCCTCGCTCGATCTCCGTGATGATCGCGAGCGGATCCTCCGTCCGAGGGTTGTCGGTGGTGATCACCGTGAGGTCGGCGTTCCCGGTGGCAGCCCTGCCCATCAGGGGTCGCTTGGCGCGGTCGCGGTCTCCCCCGCAACCGAACACGACGATCAGCCGGCCCCTGGCCAGCGGGCGCGTGGCCTGCAGCACGCCGAGGATGCTATCCGGCGTGTGTGCGTAGTCCACCACCACCAGGAAGTCCTGTCCCTCGTCGATCGGCTCGACGCGGCCGGGCACCTCGCGCACATCGGCCACCCCGGCCACGATCGCGTCGTCGCCGATGCCCGCCGACCGCGCGATCGCGAGCGCCGCGAGGCAGTTGGAGACGTTGAAGACCCCGCGCAGCGAGGTCCGCACGGAGAGACCGCCCGCGCGGAACGACGATCCGGCGGCCGTCACGTCGATATCGCTCGCGCGCAGGTCGGCACCCGGCTCCGACCCGTACGTCGACACGGGGATCGCGGCCACCTCGAGGAGCCGGCGACCCCACGGGTCGTCGGTGTTCACGACGCCTCGGCGGGCGTGCTCGGGATCGAACAACGCGGCCTTCGCGGCGAAGTAGCGCTCCATCGATCCGTGGTAGTCCAGGTGGTCCTGGGACAGGTTCGTGAACGCGACCGCGTCGTAGACGACCCCCCCGGCCCGATGCTGCTCCATGGCGTGGGACGACACCTCCATCGCCACCACCGACACCTCGGCATCACGCATATCCGCGAGCAACCGGTGGAGGTCGGTGGCTTCCGGGGTGGTGCGCGCCAGCGGCACTTGGACCCCGTCGACCCGCGCCCCCGTGGTCCCGATCAGCCCGGCCCGCAGCCCGGCCCTGCGGACGATCGCCTCGAGCAGGTGCGTGACCGTGGTCTTGCCGTTCGTGCCGGTGACGCCCAGCATCGTCATCCCCGCCGCCGGATCGCGGAAGGCGCGTGCCGCGACGGGTCCCATCGCGACGCGCACCGAGGGGACGCGCGCCTGGGGCGCCGATACGTCGAGCCATCGCTCGACGAGCAGCGCGCCGGCGCCAGCGTCGATCGCCGCAGGCGCGAAGTCGTGCCCGTCGACGTCCCCCCCGGGCACACAGCAGAACAGGGCGCCCGGGGTCACCGACCGCGAATCGTGCACGACATCGAGGATCGAGACCGCGGGATCGCCGCGCGTCTCGACCATCGACAGGCCATCGAGCAGCGCGGACAACGGGATCGGGGGGAAGGCGGGTGCCACCGACCCGGAGCTTACCCGCGGTCTCGGCCGCGGGCCCGCATCCATCAGGAAGGCCCTTGAGCGTGCGGCGGCAGCGCCACCGGGGGTGCAGCGGGGATCGCGAGGCGTTGGATCGCGTAGCGGGCGATCTCCTGGAACAGCGGCGCGGCGGCGAGCCCTCCGTACATCGTGCGAGGCTCGTCGATGGAGACCGCGACGACCACGCGCGGGTCCGCCGCGGGCAGGAATCCAGCGAACGACGCCATGTACCGGGAGACGTAGTGACCCTGGTCGTCGAGCTTGCGCGAGGTGCCGGTCTTGCCGGCGACTTGGTAGCCGGGGATCTGCGCGTTCACGCCGGTCCCCTCTTCCACGGCCGCCGCCAGCATGCGGGTCAGCAGATCGGCCGTGCCCGGACGTACCACCCTGCGGGTTCGCCTGGCGGGGAGCGGGCGGAACGAGCCGCCGGGCTGCTCGAACCCCCGCACGAGCATCGGCTGCTGCCAGACCCCGCCGTCCGCGATCGTCGCGTACACGTTGGCCATCTGGAGCGGGGTGACCGAGATCCCCTGGCCGTAGGAGACGGTCGCGCGGATGACCTCGTCCCATCGATCGCCCGGCAGGAGCATGCCCGACGCCTCGCCAGGGAACCCCACGCCGGTCGGCCTGCCGTAGCCGAACCGGTGCAGGTACCCTGAGAGCGTCTCGCTGCCCACTTGCTCGGCGATCAGCGCCGCACCGATGTTGCTCGACTGCGTGATGATGTCGCCGATCGTCATCGACTCCACCGGATGCACGTGGGAGTCATGGATCCTGAACGGCCCCACCTGCATCGAGGCGGGCACGCGGAACCGCTCGTCCAGCGCCACGGCCCCCGATTCGAGGGCGGCGGCCGCGGTGATGATCTTGTTCACCGACCCCGGTTCGAAGGCGTCGGTCACCGTGCGGTTGCGCATCGCCTCGTAGGGAGCCTCCCCGAAGTCGTTCGGGTCGAACCCCGGGTAGGTCGCCATGGCCAGCACCTCGCGGGTGACCGGGTCCATCACGACGGCCGTCCCCCCGAGAGCCCCGTTGGCCCTCACGGCCCGCTCGAGCGCCGCCTGCACCATGAACTGCATCTGCCGGTCGATCGTGGTGACCATCGTGGCGCCCGGCACCGGATCCACGACCGTGTCGAGTCCGTTGGAGATCGGCAGCCCGTCGGCGGAGAGCTCGACCGTGCGCTCCCCCGGCGTGCCCGCGAGCTGGCCGTCATAGGCGCTCTCGAGGCCGGCGGCTCCCTCCGCGTCGACGTTCACGAAGCCGAGCACCTGGGGGGCGAGAGCGCCCGCCGGGTAGTAGCGCTTCGGCACCTCGAGGAAGCCGATCCCCGGCAGCCCCAGCGCCTCGAGATCCTCGGCGACGTCGAGGTCGACCTGCCGGTCGATCCAGGCGAACGTCCCGCCCGACCGGAGCGCCGCACGCACGTCGTGCGGCCGCAGGTCGAGCACGTCGACGATCGCCGCGGCCTCGTCGGCGGGATCGGTGACGTAGGTCGGATCGACGTACACGTCGCGTGCCTCTCGCGTCACCGCCAACGGCACGCCCGAGCGGTCCAGGATCTCCCCCCGCCGCGCGGGCAGCGTGATCGTGCGCACGCGCTGTTGCATCCCCATCGCCTCGAGCTGCGGGTTGTCGCGCACCTGGAGGAAGACGAGACGCACCACGATGCCCACGAACGCCAGCATCATCAGGGCGAGCATCGCCACCAGACGGCTGACGGGCGGACGCCTCATCGAGCGTTGCGGTCCCCCGGCACCCGCAGGATCACGGACTCGCCCGCGCCCGGCACGACCATGCCGACCGTGGCCGCCCAGTCGGCGATGCGTGACGGAGAGGAGAGCCTCGCGATCTCGATCTCCCGATCCTCGTGATCGCCCTGCAACACCCGCACCCGCTGCTCGACCTCGGTCATGCGGTACGTGGCGTTCACGACCAACGCGTTCAGTGCCACCACGGCCATCACGAGACCGGACACCACCACGGCGGACAGGAACCAGAACGCGGGGGTGGACCCGCGGCGCGCCCGACGCTGGGGAGGGGTAGCGGGATCCGGGCGCGCCGCGGGTGGCCGCGCGGGGCGCGCGGCACGAGCGGGATGGGGACGTCGTGGGGGGGCCGGGGCACGGGGCGCGTCCGCGGCCGGTTGCCGAAGTGCGGGCAGGGAGCGTGCGGGCAGGGAGCGTGCCGGCAGGCTCATGCCGCCTGCCCCACGCGTTCGGCGGCCCGCAGCATCGCGCTGCGCGCACGAGGGTTCCGGGCGACCTCCTCCTCCGAGGGCCGCAGCGGCTTCCTCGTCAGGACGAGCAGGCGGTCGTCCTCACGGAACGTGGACTTCACCTCGCGGTCCTCGAGCGAGTGGTACGCGATCACGACCACGCGGCCACCGGGAGCGAGGAGTCCGACCGCCCGAGGCAGGGAGGCGGCGAGCTCCTCGATCTCCCGGTTGACCGCGATGCGGAGCGCCTGGAACGTCCGGCGCGCGGGGTGGGGGCCCCCCGGACGGCGTCCCACGGCGCCCACGACGACGCCGGCGAGCTGGTCGGTCGTGGTGATCGGTCGCCGGCGCACGATCGCGTGCGCGATCCGCCGAGACCGACGCTCGCCTCCGTACTCGAAGATCAGGTCCGCGAGCTCATGCTCGGGAAGGTGGTTCACGAGGTCGGCAGCCGAGGGCACGTCGTCCTCCGGGCCGCCCATGCGCATGTCGAGAGGCCCGTCGGTTCGGTACCCGAATCCCCGCTCCCCGAGGTCCAGCTGCATCGAGGAGACGCCGAGGTCGTAGAGGAACCCGTCGACCTCGCCCTCGGTGACGTCGTCCCCGACCTCGGCGAAGGTCGAGTGCACGGCTCGGAAGCGCTCCCCGAAGCCGGCGAGTCGCTCGTGAGCGAGCGCCAACGCGGCGGGGTCGCGGTCCACGCCGATCACCTGCTGCACCCCGGCCTCCAGCAGCGCCTCGGCGTGCCCTCCGGCTCCCAGCGTCATGTCGACCACCCGGCCACGGCCCGCCGAGGGACCCGCGAGGAAGGACACCACCTCGGAGACCATGACGGGCACGTGCGGCGAACCGCCCGTGCTCCCTCGGGCCCTCGAGCTCCTCCCATGCCTCTCACCCACGTCAGCCCAGTTGTCCCGCGAGGATCCCGATGCCGATCGACGCCAGCAGGGTCAGCGCGGTCATGCCGATGAGCCAGAGGCTCTGGCGAACCTCCGACCCGAGCTTGGTCTGGTCCGCCACGCGCGGAACGACGCGTGGTCCGTCCGATGTCGGGGAAGCCATGTGCGCCCTCTACCTCCTGGGATCGAGCGCACCGCTCTGGTACGCGTCGGCGAAGCCTGCCGTATAGCCCTCGTACGTCTCGCGATCCCATATCTCCATGCGTTCGCGCACGCCGAGCACCACCACTTCCTTCTCGATGCCGACGGCCTCGCGCAGCCGCTGCGGGATCGTGACCCGCCCCTGCCCGTCGAGCTTCGCCTCGTCGGATGAGCCGAAGAACATGCGCGCGTACGCGCGGCCGTCGCTGTCGGAAAGGGGGAAGGACGCGACCTCGTCGGATCGCCGCTCCCATTCGGCCCTGGGGAAGACGTACAGGCAGTGATCCTGCCCGACCGTGATCCAACAGCCGTCCTCGAAGGCGGCCCTGAACCTCGCCGGCAGCGAGACCCTGCCCTTCGGGTCGAGCTGGTAGCTGTGCGTGCCGAGCAGCTCGGCCACGCGTCCTCCCCTTCTCCTCCACCGGGCTCCACTTTATGCCACTGGCACTCCACCGCGTCAAGCGGAGCGTGGAGAAATGGCCCAATGGAACGGGGATCGATCCGGAGGAGCGGCGGAAGGCGGCGCGCCGATCGCGCTGATCAGCTCACGCGGTCAGGGAAGGAATACCTCCCACTCGGGTTCGAGGCGGCCGAGGGCCAGACGGAACCCGTCCGATGGCGCGAGCGGAAGTCGCGCCAGGTGGAGACCGGCCTCGTCGATGAACCGGTTCTCCTTCTTGGAGTTGCATCGGCGGCACGCCGCGACGACGTTGTCCCACGTGTGCGTCCCGCCGCGCGACTTCGGGACCACGTGATCCAGGTTCT
>JBOGVO010000068.1:0-4871 GCA_050692855.1 Actinomycetota bacterium
GTGAAGATCCTCGTACACACCGAGCGCAACGAAGCCTTCCAGCACGGTCACGACAGCGAGCGTGCGCACCTCGGTCTCGAGCGAGCGCAGGCGGTCGAGCACCGGCCCCGGCGCCATCCGGCCGCCGATCCGGCCCTCGTCGCACAGGAGCACCGAGGCGGATCCGGCGGCGGCCGCGGCTCGAGCGGCATCCAGGCCGGCGATGCCACCCCCGATCACGAGCACGTCGACGTGCTCATGACGCACGACGTGCCTCCCCGCCGCCGTGATCTCGGGCAGAGCGCCGAGCCCGGTGGCCCGCCGGATCACCCGCTCGGCCACGGGCCACGCGAACCACGGTCTGATGAACGTCTTGTAGTAGAAGCCGACGGGCATCACGCGATGCAGGGAATCGGTGACGTGCAGCAGGTCGCGCTCAGCGCTCGGCCATCCGCCGGACCGCGCGACCCGCATGCCCTCGCTGCACGCGGTGGTGCACGCGTGCACCGCGGGCAGCGCGTCGACGGTCATCAGGCAATTAGGGCAGTCCCCCGTCCCGCAGTAGAGGCCGCGGCGCCGGTGGTACTTCGTCGAGCGGGAGAACGTGCGCACGCCGTCTCGGTACAACGCCGACGCAACCGTGTCGCCCGGCTCGAACGGCACATCGCGACCCTCGAACACGAACGATGCCATCATCGATCGACCTCGTTCGTCCTGATGTCGCGGGTCACCGTCGTCCACGTTCGGCATCCGCTCGCGTGGAACCATCGCTCCCGCTGAGGTCCCTCCGGGTTCTCGGGCAGATACACGCGCGCGAAGTCGGCGTCGGCGTCGGGCGCGTCGATCTCGCGCCATTCACCACCGAACGTGAACTCGGTGAACGGCCGCGGGCCGCAGTGGCCGCACGGAACGCACATCGCCACGGCTAGCGGAGCCCCTTCTTCAGGTCGCGGAGCACGCGGTGCGACGCGACGTAGCCTGGCGCGCCGGTCACCCCGCCCCCCGGGTGCGCCCCGGCTCCGCACAGGTAGAGGCCGCCGACGGGCGTGGCATAGCTCGACCAGCCCGGCAGCGGTCGCATGAAGAACAGCTGCTCGATGTTGAGATCGCCGTGGAAGATGTTGCCCTCGGTGAGGCCGTACGTGCGCTCGAGGTCGAGCGGCGTCAGCGTGGAGGCAGCCTCGACAGCGCCGGGCACGTTCGGGGCGTACCCGCCGATGTGCTCGATCACCCGGTCGACCAGGTCCCGCCTACGGTCATCCCAGGTTCCCTCTCGCAGTTGGAACGGCAGGTACTGGACGAAGCACGTCATCACGTGCCTGCCGGGCGCGATGCCTTGATCGACGAGCGTGTCGTCCACGTTCGACGCCGTCACACAATCGACCCAGAGCTCGTCGGGGATCTCGCCCCACTGGTGCTGGTCGTAGCTCCGCTGGGCCCCTTCCAGCGTGGGCACGAGCGTCGCGAGCGAGCGTTGGTTGGGACTCGCGCCCTCGGGCATGCCGGCCCACACCGGTTCCTCGGTGAGCGAGAGGTTCACCTTCGCGCACGGGCCAGCCATCTTGATCGCGGCAACGTCGCCACGGAAGTCCTCCGGCAGGTCGGACTTCTCGAGCAGGCTCAGGAACGTGCGCTTCGGATCGGCGTTCGAGACGACGACCCGAGAGACGAACTCGGTGCCGTCGTCGAGCACGACCCCGGTCGCTCGGCCGTCGCGGGTCACGATGCGGGCGACCGGCGCGCTCGTGCGGATCTCCGCGCCGGCCTCGGTTGCCGCGGCGGCCATGGCCTGCGTGATCGATCCCATGCCGCCGATCACGTGGCCGTTGAAGCCCTGCATCTCGTGCTCGCCGCCCGAGAGCATGTGGAACATCAAGCCGATCGCGGTACCGGGCCGGTACGGCGGCGCGTGCATGCCGTACACGTTGTTCGCGAGGTAGAGCCGTCGCACCTCGTCGCTCTCGAACCACCGCTCGACGAATTCCCCGAGCGAGCCGGTCGTGAATCGCACGAGGTCGGTGAGCTCGTCACCGCCGAGGCCCTTCAGGCGCGTGTACGCGCGCCTGCCCTCCTTCACCTTGCCCCAGCCGGTCGCGTAGAGGTCGGGCGGCTCCTCGAGGAAGAACCCCTGCAGGTGCCGGGCCAGCCGGTGCAGCCGGTGCGTGACCTCCACGAACGTCTTCGCGTCCTTCGGCGAGAACATCGCGATCTCGGCGGCGGTGCGATCGTCGTCGGCCCACCACGGCAGCACGCGGCCGCCCTCCAAGGCGATCTGCAGGGCGGGCTCGCACGGGATCATGCGCAGCCCGTGTGCGCCCAGCCGCATGTCCCCGATGATCTCCGGCCGAAGCATCGAGGCGATGTACGAGGTGGTCGACGCCTTCACACCGGGCGCGATCTCTTCCGTGACGCATGCTCCGCCCACCACGTCGCGTCGCTCCAGCACGAGCGTCTTCATCCCGGCTCGGGCGAAGTAGAAGGCGGCCGTGAGGCCGTTGTGTCCGCCGCCCACCACGACGACGTCGTAGCGCTGCTCCACCGGGTGACCCCCCGTTCAGCTTCCGCGGAAGCGCAGTCTGGCACGGGAACGCCCCGGGGCCCACCTCCGAGGTGACCCGGGGTTGCGCGACTTCGCGCGATGCCGCGATGCCGGCGCAGCCCTCAGCTTCCGTCGAGGGAAGCCAGCATGCGTTGCTGCCACTCCACCGTGGCCGCCACCTGATTGAACGTGAAGACGTGCAGCGCCTCGATCTTCGCGCCGGGGTCGGCGATGGCCGGAGCCATGCCCTCGAGGAGCGCATCGGGTCCGAACTTCCCCGGTGTGAGCAAGTGGCCCACCATGCGCTTGTTCTTCTTGAGGTATCGGGCGCTGCCCGCGACGCCGATCCTCGCGCTGATCGCCATCAGCTTCGCCATGTCGGCCACGCCGGGCGTGCCCAGGTGAACGGCGAGCGTCACGCCTCGTCGGCGCATCTCGGCGATCCAGCCCACGATCGCGTCGGGGTCGAAGCACATCTGCGTGGCCATATACGAGGCGAACCGCTGCTTCTCCAGCAGCACCTCGAGGAGCCGCGCCGACGGCACGTCGGGGTGCCCCTCCGGATAGCCTGGCACCCCGATCGTCTCGAACGGATGGCCGAGGTCGTGCATCGCGCGGAGCAGGGCGAGTCCGTCGTGGAACGTCCCCGGATCCCTGGAATCGCCTCCCACCACGAACGTCTCGCGGAGCCCGGCCGCCCGGCACCGCTCGAGCAGGTCAGAGAGATGCGCGTGGTCGCGGATCATGTGGGCGGACAAGTGCGGCACCGCCTCGTGGCCCCGTGCGTTCATCTGCTCGGCCAGCTCGATCGTGGACTCGATCCCGTGACTCGGAGACGCCGTCACCGTCACGGTCGCGCCTTCGGGCAGCCCTTCCGCCGCGGCAAGGGCGTTCTTCAGCGGGATCAGCTCGAACTTGACCGCGGCGATGAGGGAGCGGAGAGCCGTCCGCTGCTCATCGGGGAGCGCCACGGGCCGCCGCTTGCCCAGCGCCGTCGCGCGTTGCTTGCCCAGCGCCGTCGCGCGTTGCTTGCCCAGCCTCACCGCCACCTCGATCCACCTTCCACGTCCGAACCGCGAGCCATGATGCCGTATCGGCTGCCGAAGCGGTGAATCGGAGCCGGACCCCGGGTCATCGCTCGCTCACACGTTGGAGTCCGGGAAGCTCGCCTTCTTCCGATCGATCCACTCACGCAGCTCCTCGTCCCTGGCCTCGTCGATCGGGGGGGCTTCGTACTCGGCGAGCATCCGCTTCCAGATCGCGTTGGCACGCATCGCGGCGTCGAGCGAGCCTTCCAGCTCCCATTGCTCGAACGAGTTGTTATCGGCGACCTCCGACCGGTAGAAGGCCGTCTCGAAGTTCGCGAGCGTGTGGGCGGTGCCGAGGAAGTGCTGCCCGGGCCCGTTCTCGACGATCGCCTCGACCGCCTGCCCGTTCGGCGAGAGGTCCATGCCATCGGCGAACGCGTGCACCTGCCCGCACTGGTCGAGATCGAGGACGAACTTCTCGTAGCCCATCGCCAGGCCGCCCTCGAGCCACCCGGCCGCGTGCAGCACGAAGTTCACACCCGCCAGCATCGTGGGTTGCAGGGTGTTCGCGGACTCGTACGCCGCCTGGGCGTCGGCCACCTTCGAGGCGGTAAGCGACCCTCCGCTGCGGAACGGGACGCCGAGGCGGCGAGCGCATGCCGCGAGGGCGTACAGCACGAGCGCGGGCTCGGGCGTGCCGAACGTGGGCGCGCCCGACTGCATCGACATCGACGACGCGAACGACCCGAAGACCACCGGCGCGCCGGGGCGGACGAGCTGCACGTAGGCCATGCCCGCGAGCGCCTCGGCGAGCGTCTGCGTCGCCGCACCCGCCGCCGTCGCGGGGCTCATCGCGCCGGCCAGGATGAACTGCGTCATGATCACCGCTTGGTTCGCCTCGGCGTAGGCCTTCGCGGCACCGAGCATGATCGTGTCCCACACGAGCGGCGAGTTCGCGTTGATCAAGCCGAGCACGTGGGGCTGCGCCTCGAGCGCGTCGGCGCCGAACAGGATGCGGACCATCTCGACCGTGTCCTGGGCTCGCTGCGGATGCGTGACCGAGCCCATGAACGGCTTGTCCGAATACCGCATGTGCGCGTAGACCATGTCGTAGTGCCGTTTGTTCACCGGCAGGTCGACGGGTTCGCAGACGGTGCCGCCCGAGTGGTGCAGGTACGGCGTCGCGTAGGCGAGCTTCACGAAGTTGCGGAAATCCTCGATCGTTCCGTAGCGCCGTCCTCCGTCGAGGTCGCGCACGAACGGCGAGCCGTAGGCGGGCGCGAGGACGGTGGCGGACCCTCCCAGGTGCACGGTGTTGGCGGGGT
>JBOGVO010000069.1:0-6546 GCA_050692855.1 Actinomycetota bacterium
GATCGGCACCAGGACGCGCTGCCCGAAGCTATGCGACAGGGCTTCCTCACGCAGGTTGACGGCCTCAGACGAGCCGCCTACCTGGGACTCAAGCAGACGGAGGGCCCGCTTCTTCTCCGTGGAGCCCGGCTCGACCGCCAGGCCGATCAGCACGACCGCGAAGAAGGCGGAGGCGACAGCGAGAACCAGCCAGATCTCAGACATCGATATCCACGATCCTTCTCATCCAGAGGATCCCAACCACGAGGAGGGTCACGGCCCCGCCCGTCATGATCAGACCGATCTTCGTGGTGACCAGCAGGCTGATGTAGTCGGGGTTCACGGCGAACATGTAGACCGCGATCGCGACCGGCAGGGCCGCCAGCACCCATGCGGACAGGCGACCCTCGGCGGTGAGCACCCGGATCTGGCGGCGCATCATCGCCCGTTCGCGGAGCGTGTCGGCCACGTTGTCGAGGATCTCGGCCAGGTTCCCGCCGACCTCGCGCTGGATGTTCACGGCGAGCACGGCCCATCGGAAGTCGGCGCTGCCGACCCGGGTGGCCAATGCCTCGAGCGCGTCGTCGGTCGGGCGTCCCAGCCGGATCTCGGAGACCACGCGCTGGAACTCCGTCGCGGCCGGCTGCGGGATCTCGCGAGCCACCATGTCGAGAGCCTGCATGAAGCTGTGCCCGGCTCGGAGCGAGCTCGCCATGATCGTCAGCACGTCTGGGAGCTGCTCACGCATCTTCTCGGTGCGCCGCTTCAAGGCCATGCGGAGCGCCATCGTCGGGCCAACGCCAGAGACGACCCCGGCGACGAGGGCGAGCAGGGTGGCCCGCAACAGCGCGGCACCGAGCACGGCGCCGACGAGGAACGCGACGACCGAGATCACGACGAACTCCCCCGAGCGGATGCTCACGCCGGCCGACTCCAGCTCGGCATCGAGCCGGTCGTTGAAGCCCCGGGACTCCGCGAACCGCTTCCCGAACTTCGTCACGCGCTGGGGGATCCACCCCTGCGCCCCTTCGGGCTGCACCGCCACCGACCGGTGGGCGGGTCCCGAACCGGTGATGGCGGCCATGCGCGAGGCGATCTCCCGATCCTTCTTCGCTCGGGCGGCCGTTCCCAACAGCAGCCAGCCCAGTGCGAATGCCGCGACACCGACGAGCGCCGCGAGCACCACCTGCGCGCCCGGCGAGCTCCAGAACGAGACGGCGACCACGGCGCTCACCGCCCCTCCTGCGCCTCGCGCGCGAAGGTGTCGGCGTCGAGGTACACGCCGCGTTCGGCGAGTTTGTCGAGGAAGTGCGGACGGAGCCCCGTCGCCTTCAGGTGCCCCCTGAACTTGCCGTCGTCGTCCATGCCGGCCGAGTAGTCGAAGACGAAGATGTCCTGCAGCGTGATCACGTCGCTCTCCATGCCGGCGATCTCGGTCACGTGCGTGATGCGGCGGGACCCGTCCTTCAGCCGAGACTGGTGCACGACGAGCTGGATCGCCGAGGAGATCTGCTCCCGCACGGAGCGCGGACTGAGCTCCATGCCCGCCATCATCGTGATCGTCTCGAGGCGCGACAGCGAGTCCCGCGGCGAGTTCGAGTGGATCGTCGAGATCGATCCGTCGTGGCCGGTGTTCATCGCCTGCAGCATGTCGAGCGCCTCGGGCCCGCGAACCTCGCCGACGACGATGCGGTCGGGTCGCATGCGCAGGGAGTTGCGGACGAGGTCGCGGATCAAGACCGCGCCCTTGCCCTCGATGTTCGGCGGACGCGATTCCAGCCGCACGACGTGGGGCTGCTGCAACCGCAGCTCGGCTGCGTCCTCGATCGTGATGATGCGCTCGTCGTCGGGGATGAACGACGACAACACGTTCAGGGTCGTCGTCTTCCCGGCGCCGGTGCCGCCCGAGACCATGATGTTGGTGCGACCACGGACGCACGCCTCGAGGAACTTGGCGACCGCCGAGCTCATCGTGCCGAACTCGACCAGGTCGTCGGCCTGATACGGGTCGGCGGCGAACTTCCGGATCGTGAGGGCCGGACCGTCGAGCGCGAGCGGCGGGATCACCGCGTTCACGCGCGATCCGTCGGGCAGGCGAGCGTCGACGTAGGGGGAGGCCTCGTCGACGCGCCGGCCCACCTTGCCCACGATCTTGTCGATCGTGCGGCGCAGCTGCTGCTCGTCGTGGAACTTCGTGCCCGTCCAGAAGAGCTTGCCGGCGCGCTCGACGTAGATCGTGTCCCAGTTGTTGACCATGACCTCCGTGACCTCGGGGTCGCGGATGTACGGCTCCAACGGACCCAGGCCCAGCACGCTGTCGCCGATCTGGCGGACGATCAGCAGCTTCTCCTGCGCGGAGAGGGAGCTCTCTTCCTCGTCCAGCAGCTCGCGCAGGCGCTGGTGCACCAGTCCCTCGAGCTCCGTGTCGGAGAGCGTCGAGTCGTAGAGCCTCGGACCGAGGACCTCGACCAGTCGCTCTTGCACCCGGATCCTGACCTCGGCGATCCGGTCCTTCTGTTGGGACTTGGCCAGCCTGTCTGCCAACGACATCTCGGGTGCTCCTCTCCGTTCCTCGGCGCTAGCTTCGGGCGAAGCGCCGCTTCTTCTTGCGAGCGTCGCCGTTCGTGGTCGTCACGACGTCCTCGGCGGCGTCGGCGGCCTGGACGAACTTGCCTGCCAGCTGCCGAACCGATACCGACACCTCGGACGAGGGCTCGTCGTACACGACCGGGCGCCCCTTGTTGAGCGAGGTCGGCACGAGGCGGCTCGACGGGATCATGGCGTCCACCTGGACCTTCATCACCCGTTCGACATCGCTCGAATCGAGGCCCACCTTCGAATCGGCTCGGTTCAGCACGACACGGAACCGGTCGCGCGGCAGCCCGATCTGCATCAGGGTGTCGAGCGCCTTGCCCAGGTGCTTCACCCCCACCACGTCGAGGCTCGTGATCAAACAGATCAGCTCGGACAGATCGAAGCAGACCAGCGCCGAGTCGGAGTAGTCGACCGACGCGTCGACGATCACGTACGGGAAGTCGTTGCGCATCGCCCTCAGGAACTTCCCGATCGACTCGCCGGCCGGCGCCTCGGCCGTGGGATCGGTCGGAGCGCCGTACGCCCAGACGTGGTCGGCCACGTGCAGCCCGACGGAACGGATCCGTTCGTGGTCCGCACCCTCACCGAGCGCCATCAAGTCGGGGATGTTGGACGAGGGCTCGGTGCCGAAGTACGTGAAGACGTCGCCCATGTCGAAGTCCAGGTCGACCACGGCGGTGTCCTGTCCGGTCACCTCCGCGACCGCACAGGCCAGGTTGATCGTGAGGAACGTCTTCCCGGCCCCACCCTTGGAGGAGAAGACCGAGAAGATCCGCCCTCGCCGTCCGCCATGGCCCTCGGGGGACACGACGGTGACGGAGCGGAGGTTCGTGGCCCACACGACGGCCCGTTCGACGGCGTCGCGCAGCTCCTCCGTGCCCTGCGTCATGTCCACGACGTCGCGGATGCCGGCCCGCATCGCGGCGGGCAGCAGGCCGTTCCAGGTGTGGTCGCGAACCATGACGATCGCGGTGCCTGGCGCCTGGCGCCCGACGAACTCGGCGAGGCCGAGCGCGTCGGGCTCCTTCACCTCCGGCGAGAGCACGAGCACGTCGATCGGGCCGTGCGCGTGGATCAGGAGCTCCTCCGCCGCCGTCGCGGACTGGACCCAGCCCACCTCTTCCGGCTCGATCTCGAGGGATCGCGCCAGCTGCTGGCGGAAGGACTGCGGCGTCCCGACGGCGACGACGCTGGCCTCTGTCATCCCTTGGCCCCCACGAGCTCCTCGTAGGCAACCCCGAGGCTCGCCTCGACCGAGTACCCGTCGGAGTTCTCCGGCGGCAACAGGCCCAGGTTGACCATATCGGCCGAGACCAGCGCGTACGTGACCGCCTCGGCGTCGGCCGGCGAGAGGTCCAGCGTGACCGGGATGTCGGTCTCCGAGAACTTCGAGCCTTCGACCTCCACCGGGTTCACGATGTTGAGCACCCGCGTCGAACGCACGATCGTCGCCGTGAACTTGAACGGGATCGGCACGATCGGCCCCGCGGTGCCCGGGCTACTGAGCAGCTTGTCGAGCTGGGCCGGCGAGAGGATCTGTCGCAACGCCCCCTTCGGGACGAGCTCACCGGGCTTGAAGGTCGCGTACACGGCGACGTTGTCGCCGCGCTGGATCAGCCCGTAGCCGGCAGGGCCGCCTCCGAGCACGATCGGCAATCCGACGTTGCCCTCGGTGATGCCGAGAGAACCACCCTTCGGCGCCTCGCCGCTCGAGAGGCGCCCGGCAGGGATCTGCTCGTTCGCGAGCACCGGGGCGGTCGTCGTCTGCCCGCGGAGCTGGCTCAGGTCGGTGACCGCGCCGTCGACGACCGCGTCGGTCGGCACGCTCAGCTCGGAGAACGCCCCTTCCTGCACCAGAGGAGTCAGGTTCGTGTTGGCCGCGATGTCCTGCTTGGACACGACGACGACGGAGAGCGCTCCGCCGGTGACGGCGTCACTCTTGACGCCGTTCGTGTAGAGGATCACCGCTGCCGCCGCCACGATGGCGAGGACCACGGCGATGGCAACCACCAGACCGCGTGACCTCATGTTCCTAGCTCCTTTCGTGAGCTTCCCTAGCCCCCTGAGGGGCACGTCCCCAGTTCGAGATCGCAGAGCGCGAACGCGCTGACCCCGAAGTTCTGTCCAGTACCGATCGGACCCGATGCCGTCGTGAACCCTCGCCACTCCGTCAACAGGCAGATCGCGTTCGGGTCGCTCGGCCGGCTGCCGCACGCTCCCGTCATCCCGTTCATCGACCAGCCGTACTGAAACTTGAGGTCCGTTTCGTCGGCCGAGCGCCACGTGATCGCGTCGAGGACCGGGTCGAACCAGTAGTCGCACGTCGTCGAGAGATCGCCGGGAACGCATTGCACGCGCTCAGCGCCACTCTTCGAGAAGACGTGCACGTCGCTGGGATCGAGGTTGTCTGGGGCGCCCGAGGGGCAGCCCCCACCTGAGCCGTAGGTGTCGGACAGAGGCTTGACCTGACCGAACGCGAGGCTCGTCTTCGAGACGACACAGACGCCGCTGACACCTGGGGTACCGATCGCGACCGGGTCGTTGCCCTTGTACACGCCGATGAGCTTCAGCCGAGTGAATCCGATGATGTCGTACTTGTCGGGGGTCGAGGGACAGGGCGAGACCGTGCCGCTCTTGTCGAGCTGGCCGTCGCAGTCGTTGACCGGGAACATGACGACCGGGTTCGGGGAGTTCATGCGGTCGAACAGGTCCTGCCAGTCGCGCGTGCTGTGGCCGGTGTCGTTGCAGACGTAGGTCGACTCGCTGCCAGGCGGGGTGCCGTTGAGCACCAGCGGCTCATCGAAGTCGTTGAGGATCCAGTCGCCACGATCGGAGGAGCCGGCGCTGGTGCAGCTTTCGCCGGCGTCGACGTTCCACTGATCGAGATTCATGAATCCCCAGTTCGCGTCGCCGAGGCTCGAGTCGCCGTTGTTGTAGTACAGCGCGCAGGTGTCGCCGATCGCGATCCCGTCGGGGATCTCACACGTGCCCTGCAGGAAGCCGGACTCGATCACGATCGGCACAGCCATGCCGCCCGCCGATGGGCCCCATGCCGCCGTCGCGGCCGTGCGAACGTCACCGGTGTCGCCGAATCCCAGCACCTGCGCGAAGAACAGCTCTTGATGGGTCAGGTACTCGACGCTCACGTGCCCGCTGCCGGTGTCGCAACCTACGACGTCCGTGATGTTCGTCGTGCCGGTGATGACATCGCTCACGTTCTGGGACGCGTATGCGTCGGCCTGCCCTTCGGGGACGAGCACGTCTTCGTTGCTCGCACACGACTGGGCGGCCGCGAGGGCGGCAGCATCCGACGCATTCACCATCTCGCGACGCGCGAGGAGCAATCCACCGACGTCGATCGTGAGCACGACCATGGCGAAGATCGCGATCAACGAGAGCACGACGATGGGAACGACCGCGCCCGACTCCTCCTCGGCGCGGATCCCCGCTCGCCGCCCCCTCAGACCGGCTCGCATCGGAACGATCCTTCGATCGTCGGGTCGAGCGTGAACGACGGCATGAACGGGATGTCGATCGAGAAGACGTTCTGTACCTCGGTCGGCAACGACGCGTTGACGATCGCAACCGTGACGGACTGGTCGATCGGTGTGCCCGCGACCGGCACTGGGCAACCGCCCGAAGGGCTGATCGTGATGCCGGTGAAACCGGCCGGAAGGGAGCCCGCCGAGGCACCGATCACGGCGTTGGACACCTGCGTGGTGTCGCCCCCGACGGCCGCGACGCGCGCGCCCTCACGCGTGGCGGCTCGCAAGCTCTGGACCTGCCAGAAGGCGAGGCCGTACTCCATGATGCCGAAGAGGAGCATCACGAGCAGCCCGGCGATCAACGCGAACTCCACGGCGGCGGCGCCATCTTCGTCACGAAGATTCGATCTGGACGTCATCCCTTCCCCCTAACTGTTCCGCCGGTCCCTCGCTCGTTCGGCCCGCCATCGCGTCCCGAACGAGCGAG
>JBOGVO010000070.1:0-5967 GCA_050692855.1 Actinomycetota bacterium
CGTCAAGGCGATCGAGCGTGCGGAATCCCATGGCGTCGAGTGGGCCGTCCTCGACCCGAAGGACGTCGATGGCCGTGAAGCGTTCGACCGTGCCGTGGTCGATCTCCTCCGCGATCGGAGGATCGACGCGATGGTGACCGCCGGGTACATGCGACTGCTGGGAACCGCGGTGCTGGATGCCTACGCCGGTCGCTGGCTGAACGTGCATCCCTCGCTCCTTCCGGCGTTCCCGGGGATGCACGGCGTGGCGGACGCCCTCGCCCACGGGGTGAAGGTGACCGGGGTCACGGTGTTCCTCGTCGACGAGGGGATGGACACGGGTCCGATCGTCCTTCAGGAGGCGATCGAGGTCTTCGACGACGACGACTGGGACTCGCTCGAGGCGCGTGTCCACGCGGTGGAGCACCGGCTGCTGCCGGCGGCGACCGCGGCGCTCGTCGAGGGCCGTATCCGGATCGATGGCCGGCACGTGACGATCGAGGGAGGGGCGACGTGACGGACGTCCGGGAGGTGCGGCGGGCTCTGCTCGCGGTCTACGACAAGGCGGGCGTGGTGGAGCTGGCCGGAGCGTTGGCAGAGCTCGGCGTCTCGCTCGTGTCCTCCGGCGGGACCGCCGCCGCGATCCGCGACGCCGGGGTGCCGGTCACGCCCGTCGAGGAGGTGACGGGCTTCCCCGAGATGCTCGACGGCCGCGTGAAGACGCTGCACCCGCGGATCCACGGCGGGTTGCTGGCGGACACGAGGAAGCCGGAGCATCTCGCGCAGCTCGCCGAGCACGGCATCGAGCCCTTCGACCTGGTGGTCGTGAACCTGTACCCGTTCCGGGAGACGGTCGCGAGCGGCGCGGGGTTCGACGACGTGATCGAGAAGATCGACATCGGCGGACCGGCGATGGTGCGCGCCGCCGCGAAGAACTTCGAGTCGGTGGGCGTGATCGTCGATCCGGCCAGGTACGGCCCGTTGATCGAGGAGCTGCGGGGCGAGGGCGGGCTCACCCGCGCGACCCGCCGAGAGCTCGCCGCGGCCGCGTTCGCCCACACGGCCGCCTACGACGCCGCCGTGGCCTCCTGGTTCGCCGAGCGCGACGCCGGCCAGGACCTCCCGGCGTACGTGGGCCTCGCCTACGAGAAGCTCGGCGACCTCCGCTACGGCGAGAACCCTCATCAGCGGGGAGCGTTGTACCGCGAGGCGGCGGGCTCCGGCCCGCTCGGTGGCGCCCAGGTGCTGCAGGGCAAGGCCATGTCGTTCAACAACTGGCTGGACGCTCACGCCGCGTACGAGCTCGCCGCCACGATGCCCCCCGGCTCGACCGTGATCGTGAAGCACAACAACCCGTGCGGCGCGGCGGCCAAGGACGTGCTCGCCGACTCGTACCGGGCGGCGTTCGCGTGCGACGAGGTCAGCGCGTTCGGCGGCATCGTGGCGTTCCACGGGGAGGTCGACGCCGAGGCCGCCGCAGCGATGGCCGACGTGTTCACCGAGGTCGTGATCGCGCCGTCGTTCACGCCCGAGGCGGCCGCGACGTTCGGCGAGCGGCCGAGCCTGCGCGTGGTCTCGGCGCCGCTCCCGAGAGACCCGGGGCTCGATGTGCGGCCGATGCCCGGTGGCGCCCTCGTCCAGGACCGCGACCTCGTCACCGAGACCCGATCGGAGTGGAAGGTGATGTCGAGCCGGGAGCCGACGGCTCGGGAATGGGCGGATCTCGAGCTCGCCTGGACAATCGCCTGGCGGGTGAAGTCCAACACGATCGTGCTGGTGAACGATGGGGCGACCGTCGGGATCGGCGCGGGACAGATGTCGCGGGTCGACTCGTCGCTGATCGCCAGCCGGAAGGCGGGGGATCGGGCGCGCGGCGCGGTGGTCGCGAGCGACGCGTTCTTCCCGTTCCCCGACGCGCTCGAGGTCGTGGCCGACGCCGGCTGCACCGCCGTGATCCACCCCGGGGGATCGAAAGGGGACGAGGCGGTGCTCGCGGCCGCCGAGCGGGGCGGCATGGCCGTAGTGCTCACCGGCACACGGCATTTCCGGCACTGACCGGCGACGCGCCCGCTTCGGTCGGCCGTTCGAGCACACGGGTAGGATGCCGCCCGTGACCGCTCGGATCCTGGACGGCAGGGCCATCTCGGCCGCGATCCGCTCGGAGGTGTCCGAGCGGGTCCGAGCGCTCTCCGACAAGGGCGTGACCCCCGGCCTGGCCGCCGTCCTCGTGGGTGATGACCCGGCTTCCCGCATCTACGTGGGGGCCAAGCACAAGGCCTGTGCCGACGTGGGCATCCGGTCGGAGCAGATCGACCTGCCTGCCTACGTCACCGAGGGCGAGCTGCTCGCCACGCTCCGCCGACTGAACCGCGATCCCGACATCCACGGCATCATCGTGCAGCTCCCGATGCCGGCCGGGCTCCACGAGCTCGAGGTGCAGCGCACCGTGGCGCCGGAGAAGGACGTCGACGGCCTGCACCCCTGGAACGTGGGGATGCTGGTGCGCGGTGAGGCCACGTTCACGCCGGCCACGCCCTACGGGATCGTCGAGCTCTTGCTGCGCGAGGGCGTCGAGCTCGAGAGCGCCGAGGTCGTGGTCGTCGGGCACGGCGATCTCGTCGGGGTTCCCCTGTCGATCATGCTCGCTCAGGACTCGATCCGCGGGAACGCCACCGTGACCAGCACCCACGTGAAGACGCGCGACCTGGCCGCGCACACGCGTCGGGCCGACATCCTCGTGGCCGCGGCCGGCGTGCCGCAGCTCATCAGGGGCGACATGATCAAGCCCGGCGCCACCGTGATCGACGTGGGCGTGCACCGCACGCCCGAGGGGCTGGTGGGCGACGTCGTGCACGACGAGGTCACCGAGGTGGCGGGAGCGATCACCCCGGTGCCGGGTGGGGTGGGTCCGATGACGGTCGCGATGCTGCTCGTGAACACCGTGTCCGCCACGGAGCAGCAGGCGTTCGGCCGGTGAGCGTCGAGACGGCCGTGGGCGGACGACTCGCCCGTGTCCTCCGCTCCGGTTCCTTCGCGGTGACGAGCGAGATCGCGCCGCCGCGAAGCGCCGACGGTTCGGCGGTGACGGAGCACGCACGGGCGCTCGTCGGATCCGTGGACGCGGTCAACGTGACGGACAACCCGACGGCGAGCGCGCACATGTCGGCGGTCGCGGGCGTCGCGTTCGTGACGAGGGCCGGCATCGAGCCGACCCTGCAGATCACGTGCCGCGACCGCAACCGACTCGCGATCACCTCCGAGCTGCTGGGGGGCTGGGCGCTCGGCGCCCGCAATGTGCTCTGTCTCACCGGCGACCCGATGCACATCGGTGACGAGCCCGATGCCGGCACCGTGAACGACGTCTCGGTGCTCGAGGCCGTTGCGGCGATCCGCAGGCTTCGCGACGAGGGCGTCACGACGTCGGGAGCCGAGATCGACGACCCTCCGCGCTACCTGGTCGGCGTCGCGGAGATGCCCCTGGCGGATCCGTACGACCCGGCGCGCCTCGACCAGAAGCTCGATGCCGGCGCGGATCTGATCTGGACGCAGATCGCCTATGACGTCGAGGCGCTCATGGCCTGGGCCGACGCTGCGCGGGCCCGAGGGGTCTTCGAGCGGGCGTCGGTGCTCATCGGGGTGGCGCCCTTGCGAACGGCGAACGGGGCGAGGTTCATGAACGAGCGACTCCCCGGTGTCCGCGTGCCTCCCGCGATGGTCGAGGCGCTCGAGACCGCGGGCGAGGAAACGCATCGCGTCGGCCTCGATCTGACCGTCGAGGTCGTGCGGAGCGTCGGGAAGATCGACGGCGTGGGAGGCGTGCACCTGTTGGGCATGGGTCACGACGACTCGGTCCGCGCGGTGGTGGAGCGCGCCGGGTTGTTCCCGCGGCCGACCGGGGCGCCGTAGGGACCGCAAGGATCGCGACGCTCGGCTCGCTCCTCGATCGGACTAGGCCTAGGCTCCGACGCGTGGCCGCGTCGCTGTTGATCAGGAACGCTCGCGCCTTCACCGTCGATCCGAACCATCCGCGGGCGGAGGCCGTTGCGATCGTCGACGACCGCATCTCGTGGGTGGGCGACGACGTCGACGCCTCCGAGCACATCGGCCCCGACACGGACGTGATCGACGCGGCCGGCGCCACCCTGCTGCCCGGATTCATCGACCCCCACAACCACGTGCGACTCGGCTCGAACCCCCTCGAGGTCGGTCTCGCCGGCGCGCGGACGCTCGCCGAGGTGCAGGGGCGCATCCGGGATCACGCCGACGCCCACCCCGACCACGCGTGGATCGAGGGGGGCGGCTTCAACTACTCCGTCATGCCGGGCGGGCGGATGCCGTCGAGCGAGGACCTCGAGGGGTTCACCGACGGCAGGCCGGCGTTCGTGCTGACGTACGACGCGCACAACGTCTGGCTGAACCGGAAGGCGATGGACGTCTTCGGCATCACTCGCGACACGGGGCGGCTTCCGTGGGGTCGCGTGCGGATGGATCCAGCCGACGGCGAGCCGACCGGCATCGTCGGCGACTTCGCGGTCATGGGCATCAGCCGCGCCGGTCAGGCCGCGCTGGAGGCCATCGTGCCCGGCTTCGGGCGCTCCCTGCGGTTCGAACGCACGCTGGAGAGCCTCGACATGGCCACCCGCTTCGGCATCACGACGATCGTCGAGCCGCAGAACTCGCCCGACGACATGGCGATCTTCGAACGGGCGCGCGACGACGGACGGCTCCGGTCCCGGCTCGTGGCGGCCATGTTCCATCCCTTGGGCACGACCGACGCTGAGCGGGCCGAGTTCGAGACGATGCGCGCGCGCCACGACGACGACCGCCTGCGGGTGGGGCCGATCAAGCTCTACATCGACGACGTGATCGAGCCATGGACGGCAGCGATGCTGGAGCCCTACGCGAACCGCCCGGGGGAACGCGGCGAGCCGTTCTGGGAGCCCGACGAGTTCGCCGATCTCGTGATCGAGCTCGAACGGCGGGGGTGGTCGTGCCACGTGCACGGCACGGGCGACCGGGGGCTGCGTGTCGCGCTCGACGGATTCGAGGCGGCTCGCCACGCGAACGGTGCCACGAGGGCGCGTCACGGCATCGTGCACGCCGAGTGCCTGCACGCCGACGACGTGCCGCGATTCGCAGCGCTCGGCGTCACGCCGATCATGCAGCCGCGCCATTGCGCGCCCGAGATCGTCGCCGACTGGCGGGCCAACGTGGGCCCGACTCGTGAGCGCTACGCCTGGGCGTTCCGCTCGCTGCGCGACGCAGGCGCGACGCTCGCGTTCTCGAGCGACTGGAACGTGGCCGAGATGGATCCGATGGTCGGCATCTACACGGCGATAACCCGGGCGAACCTCGACGGCTCCGACGCCTGGGTCACCGAGGAGACGGTCGACGTCGAGACGGCGATCCGCGCGTACACGATGGGCGGCGCGTTCGTGGCCTTCGCCGAGGATCGTCGCGGGTCGATCACCGTCGGCAAGCAGGCCGACCTCGTCCTGCTGAGCGAGGACCTGTTCGCTGCGGCCGAACTCGATCCGCGGCGTGTGCTCGACGTGCGGGTCACCTGCACGATCGTCGACGGCGAGGTCGTCCACAGGACGTAGTCGCTTCAGCACGTGAGGTGCAGCGCCGCGGCCGCCGTCGCGGGGGCGAGCTCACCGAAGCGCTCCACGGCTCGGCCGGTCGGCAAGCATTCGACCTCGATGCCACGCGCGCGGAGCGTCTCGAGCAGGGTCGGGTCCAGTTCCATGCGGCCCGAGGCGCCCGTGCCGACGACGAGTCGCGGCGGGAGCTCGGCCCACACCTCCGCGAGGTCCTGACGCACGAGGCGGTGGCCGTCGTTCCGCCACCAGTTCCGGACGACGCGGTCCGGGAGCACGATCACGTCGCGGGTGAGCTCGTCGCCGTCGACGACGATGTGGCCGAAGCGGTAGCTGGAGATCCTCGTCATCGATCCCATGATGCCGCAGGGGCGGCCCCGAGGGGGAC
>JBOGVO010000071.1:0-6203 GCA_050692855.1 Actinomycetota bacterium
CTCCGATCAGCGATCGACCGGAGGCTACGCCACGCCCTTCACCAGGTCCCGCATCCACAACTTCCGTTCATACCTCCGGGCAGGGTTCCCTGACCGGTGAGGGGCTGTACCTTCTGGCGCGGGCCGCCTACTGGACGGCCCACCCGGACCGGACACTCGAGGCTCTGGAACGGGCGTACGGCGCGTGCCTGAACGAAGGTGATCGTGCCTCCGCCGCGATGATGGCGCTCCGGATCGCGGAGCAGCACGGCATGCGGATGGCCTTGTCCCAGGCCTTGGGCTGGGCGGCGAGGGCCGAGCGTCTGGCCGACGAGGACGCCGAATGGCCGGTCCACGGCTGGCTGGAGTGGATGCGCGGGCTGGTGGCCTGGTTCGAGGGCGACTTCGACGCGTCCATCGCCCGCTACGACCAGGCTCTCGCGCTGGCCGCTCGAACGGAGGACCGTGACCTCCACGGGATGAGCCTCCACGACAAGGGACACGCCCTCTGCCTCTTGGGGAGGGTCGCCGAAGGCACCGCTCTGATGGACGAGGCCATGGCAGCGGTGGTCGGGGGAGAGTTGGATCCGGAGGCCGCCGGCTACGTCTACTGCGGCATGATCGGCATCTGCTCGAAGCTCGGGGATTACCGGCGGGCGGCGGAGTGGACAGAGGCCACTCTGCGATGGTGCGAGCGTCAGTCCGTCCCCGCGTTCCCCGGGGTCTGCCGGATCCACAAGGCCGAGCTCATGCGGCTTCGAGGATCCCTGGCCGAGGCCGAGGAGGAGGCTCGGATGGCCTGCGAGGAGCTCCCCCGGTTCAATCTCGTCTCCGGACTGGGACCGGCGAACTACGAGATCGGGGAGGTGCGACGTCGGCTGGGGGATCACCTGAGCGCCGAGGAGGCCTTCGCCACGGCCCACGAGTTCGGGTACAACCCACACCCCGGCCTGTCGCTGCTCCGCCTGGCCCAGGGGAAGGTCGGGGCAGCCGTCGCCGGCATCGGCCAGGCGCTGGCCGAAGCGAGAGGGAATCGGTGTCTTCAGGTCCGGCTCCTCGCGGCCCAGGCCGAGATCGCCCTGGCCGCGAACGATCTGGAGGTCGCGGCTTCGGCTGCCGACGAACTGGACTCCGTGGTGGGGGGATTCGATGCTGTCGCGCTGCACGCGCTGGCGGACTGCGTGCGCGGCGCGGTCCGCCTTGGGCAGGGAAAGCCCGATCAAGCCGTCCCCGAGCTTCGGCGAGCCCGACGAGGCTGGCAGGAAGTCGAGGCGCCGTTCGAGGTGGCGGAGGTCCGCGTGCTCCTGGGAAGGGCGTTTCGAGCTGTCGGGGACGACGAGGCCGCGGCCCTCGAGCTGAAGGCGGCGCGAACCACCCTCGAGCGGCTCGGGGCCCGTCCGGCTGCCGAGCTGGCAGCGAGGCTCCTGGGGGAGATCGCCGCCTCCGTCGAGCCCCCGGATCGGGTGACCCGCGCATTCATGTTCACCGACATCGTGAAGTCGACGGACCTGGTCGGGGTCATCGGCGACGAGGCCTGGGAAGACCTTCTCGGCTGGCACGATCAGACGCTCCGGTCCCTCTTCGCGTCGTATGGCGGCGACGTGGGCCATCACACCGGCGACGGGTTCTTCGTCGCCTTCGAGGACGCACGCTCCGCGCTCGCGTGCGCGGTGGCCGTCCAGCGGGCTCTCGCGGAGCACCGACGAGCCCACGGGTTCGCCCTCCTGGTACGGATCGGGGTGCTCGCTGGGCAGGGGACCCGCCGGGGACAGGACTACAGCGGGGGAGACGTGCACAAGGCTGCCAGGATCGCGGCGCTGGCGGAGGGAGGAGAGATCCTCGCCACCGTCGACACCGTGTCGGTCGCGGGCGGGGAGTTCAGAGCGTCGGTTCCCCGCGACGTCACCTTGAAGGGCGTGACCGGCCGCGTCGAGGTGGCTCGGATCGAGTGGCGCTGACGACGGGCTCGTGAGCAGCCCGCCGGCGACTCACGAGTTTCATGGCGAGGGGTGTGGCAAGCATGGACCGTGCCCGGCTCAGTCCTCCGCCGGGCGGAGCGCGGCGCGCACGAACAGCAGCACCTCGCGCTCGCGCCGGCGGAGCGACGCCTGCCCCGTGTCGGAGCCGACGACCGCGTTCAGCACGCTCGCCTCGGTGAGCGAGCCGACCACGGCGGTGTACAGCGTGAACAGCAGCATCGCGGGATCCTGCTTGCGGATCTCGCCGGAGTCCATGCCGGCCTGCAGGAACTCGATCGCTCGCAGACGGAGCGGGTCGATCACGTCGGCGAACCGGTCGAAGGCCGCGGGGCCGAGGCGGGCGGCTTCCCGCACGAACATGGGGAACTCCGGCCACTCGGCAGCGAGTCCGAACACGCCGTGGATCACGGCCTCCGCGCGATCCCAATACGTCTCCTTGCCTTCGAGCGCGGCCGCGAGCTCCGTCGCGAGCCGCTCACCGGCAGCCTGCAGGCACGCCTCGAGCAGCGCCTCCTTGTTCGCGAAGTAGTACAGGAGCGTCTGCTTGCGAACACCGACCGCCGTCGCGATGCTCTCGATGCTCGCCCCCTTGTAGCCGTCGCGGCCGAACTGATGGATCGCCTCGGCCACGATCGTGGTGCGCCGCTGCTCGCCGCCGGTCCGGGGCACCTGGCTACCTCCAGGTCTTCCTGCTGCCGCGACGCTCGATCGGGCGCGTGCCCTCCCACCGCTTCAACCACTCGGGACCGGTCGGTCCGTAGGGCAGCGGGGTCTCGTCGCGTTCGGCTCGCTGCAGCGCCTCCCACCAGGTCGTCCGATCCTCGTCGAGCAGCTCGGAGACCGCTTGGAACATGCGGGCGGTGAACGCCTGGTGCGTCTCCCCCGGCTCGGGGAACAGGGGAGCCCCGATGCGGACGCGCACGGGCGGGCGGCCGGCCCGGGGCCACCACCGCCCCTTCGGCATGGCCTGGTACGCGCCCCTGATGCCGATCGGCACCGCGCCGGCTCCTGACTCGATGCACAGGCGCGCGGTGCCGTGGCGGAACCGCTTGGCGTGTCCATCGGGAGAGCGCGTTCCCTCGGGGAACACGACGAGGCTCCAGCCGTCGTCGAGCAGCTCGCGCGCCTTCGTCACCGCGTTGCGCGCGCCGCGCGAGCGGTCGATCGGGAAGGCGCCGTACGCGAGCGCCGTGAACGACGCGCGCCACCACACGTCGAAGAAGTAGTCGCGCGCAGCGCCGACGGCGGTCTTCTCCTGCCAGCGCTCGGGCAGCGCGGTCATGATGATCGTGGCGTCGAGATGGCTGGAGTGGTTCGAGAAGAAGATCACGCTCCTGTCGATCGCGGCGAGGTGCTCGAGGCCGTACACCCGCAGCGCGACCTGGCTGCGCAGCAGCGGTCCGAGCCCGACGTTCAGGATCACGAGCCGGGCGGCCGTGCCCGCGCCCGTCCGCGCCCAGTCGGTCGGGAACGTCGGATCCTCGCGCGGCGGCGTGTGCTCCTCCGCGCTGCGCGGGACCAGCGGGCGGCGGCCCCACCGGAACCCCTCGGCCATCGTCTTCAGCTCGTCGCGGACCTTCATCCGCTATCCCTTCGGTGCTTGAGCGCGCCCTTCATGCGCTACTCCTTCGGTGCTTGAGCGCGCCCATCGCCGGCCCCTCAGCGCACGTCCGCGATCATCACGGGCGGCGCATGGAAGTAGGTGATCGAGGGCGAGGCCCCGACCGTGTCCTTGGCCATCTCGAGCGCGTCGCGCATCGAATCGGCGCGCCGGTAGCCGAGACGCGCCACGCTCGAGGGGTTCCCCCCGACGAAGATCACGTCGCCGGCGTGGTCGCGACCGTGCGCTCCCCAGTACCACATGTAGAACGGGTGCACGCCGTGGTAGGCGTGGCTCGTCCGGTACAGGTGCACGTACCAGGGGTCGGTCGCGTAGCGCTCCTCGAACTTCGTCTCGATGGTCTTCGGGTCGGTGCTCTCGGCGAGCACCTCCTCGAAGAAGTCGATGTAGCTGGGGTGGTGGATCTGGTGGAACTCCCACGGCACCGGATGATGCAGGATGATCACGCCACCCTGCTTCACGAGCGGCTTGTTCCGGTACATGTTGAACAGGTACCCGAGCCCGAGGCAGTGCACGAGGATCGGGTTCAGGATCGAGTTCACGTTGTACGGCCCCAGGTAGGGCACTCCCATGACCAGCACGTCGCTCTGGCCCTGCACCTCGACGAGCTGCTGGCGGTGGAGGTTCGTGAGCGTGCGCTCGTGCACCGCCTCGACCTCGCCGGCATTCACGCCGGTGAGCTTGTAGGGCGCCTCGATCCGCCGGAAGAACTCGCGCCGCACGCGCGGCGGCGCCATGTCGTTCGCCTTCTTCGCGGCGACCATCAGCGCCTGGTCCGACGCGCTCCATTCCCATTCGCGCTTGTTCAGGAAGCCGAGGTTCGACGGGAACGTCTGGGCGTTCACCGTGGTCTCGATCTGGAAGATCTTCACGCCCGTGTCGCGGAGCACGCGCCCCATGCGATTGACCGAGTCGTTGATCGCGCTGTGACCTTCGCGGGGGTCCATGTACGACTTCGAATGCATCATCGTGTGCACGTTGTGGTGATGCTTCAGCGACCGATAGCCGGCCAGGCCGACGGCGACCGACTTGTGCCCGCCGTCCATCGCGACCAGGTTGAGGTTCACGTAGACGATCAGGTCGCTCTCCGCGGCCCGCTTGGAGATCTCGACCAGCTCGTTCTCCGACGTCCGGCCGATCTCGACGAGGCCCTGCGGATCCTCGGCGTCGAAGTTCTTCAGATGCTCCGGGTAGAACGAGCGGTACACGCGCTCGCCGACCGCCCGGCGGATCTCCGCCGCGGTCATGCGCCGGTGCAGGGCCGTCGCGACGATGAGCTCGACATCCTCGACGCCCCCACGTGCAGCGAGCTCGATGACGTGCTCGAGGATCGGCTGACGCACGTCGGGCGTGCGCATCGGCGGCAGAGGGATCGAGATGTCGTCGATCGCGATCGTGAGCTTCATGCCTGCGAACAGGAGCTCCGGGAGCGGCTTCGAGTCCCCCACGGGGTTCAGGAGCGCGTGGCGAACGGCGGCCGTGATGTCGCGGATGCCCGGAAGCGCGTCCGGCGGGTACACGACGCGCGTGCCGAGCGGGAACTTCTGCAAGCGGTAGCCCTCGCCCTCGTGCACGAGCAGCGGGGGCGTGCGCTCATCTACCTGCAACACGAATCCGGGTCTGGGCATCGGTATCGTCTCCTAGATCGATCGAGCGAGGGCCGTCGAGCTCTCCTGCGGCGCGAACGCCACCTTGAACGTGCCGAGGCGGCCGGCCGACATCGCGTGGTCGATCGCGTCGCGCCACCGGGCGAGCGGGTAGGTCGTGCCGACCATCGGCGCGAGCATCGGACCGATCTGGCTCGCGAGCTCGAGCGCGAGTGCGAACGAGTGACGCCGGCCGTCCCCGCGCCCATCGGTGCGTGAGGAGGGAACCTCCTCCATGCCGGTGGTGTAGGCGCCCACGAGCTCGAGCTCGCGGAACCAGAGCGGCGTGAGATCGGCGCCGGCCGACGGGATGCCGCTGACGACCACACGCCCGCCGGCCTTCGTCGTGCGGAGCGCCATGTCGAGCGCGCGCTTCGAGCCCGTGCACTCGAACACGACGTCGGCGCCTCCGAGCAGGAACTCCTGGCCGCGCTCGGGGGTCAGCTTCACCGCGTGGCCGGCGCGTCGCACGGCCTTCAAGGCGTGCTCCGGCCGCACGACCTCGTCGGCGCCGGCCATCTTCGCGGCGGCGCGCTGCGCGGCGTGCTTGGCCGCCACGATCACGCGGCCGGGTCGGGCGAATCGCCGTAGCGCCACCTGCGTCAGCATCCCGACCGTGCCCGATCCGATCACGAGCACGTCGGCCCCCTCGGGGATCCTGGCTCTGAACACCGAATGGATCGCCGTCGCGAGCGGCTCGATCAACACGGCGGTTCGGTCGTCGATCGCGTCTGGCACCGCCCAGAGCTGCGAGCGGTGCGCGAGCATCATGCGGCTCCATCCGCCTCCGGTGCTCGAGCAGAACCCGGTCTGCAAGCCGGGCTTCAACGAACCGAGGGTCACACGGTCGCACCGTCCGTACTCGCCCGCCGCGCAGTGCTCGCAGAGCACGGCCTGACCGCGCGCGGCGCAGCCGAGCACCGACGAGAGCGTGACTCGCTGGCCCGCCCCGTGATCGCCACAGTCGTCGAGCAGCTC
>JBOGVO010000072.1:0-21530 GCA_050692855.1 Actinomycetota bacterium
CTGCACCACGATCTGCCCGCTCCCCTCGGGCCCCTCGGCGGCGAACGCGAACGCCGATCCGTCGGGGGCCCAGGGCGTGGTGCTCTGCGCGTACTGGGTGAAGAAGGGTGCGTAGTCGCGGAGTACCTCGATCGTCGGCGAGTGTTGTCCTGCGACGGCGGAGGTCCGTCGCCCGTCCCACACCTGCCAGAGGAACGGGATCGCGGCGGGCGCGGCCGGGCGAGGGGCGAGCGCGAGGAGTCGGCCGCCATCGGGGCTCCACCAGAACGTCAGCGCCCTGATCGACGTGGCCCGGCGCGTCCGGCCCGAGCGGAGATCCACCACCCGAACGCCGTCGCCGGGTTGCGTGGGTCGCCGATCGAAGAAGTCGCTGTCGGCCTCGCCGAGCATCTGGTACGCGACGGAGCCGCCGTCCGGGCTGAGCACGAAGGAGATCGCGCCAGGTCCCTCTTCCAGCACCTTCGGATCCCGACCCCCCACCGCGGCCACGAGTCGTTGGACGCCGCCGGAGCCGCGCTCGGCGTACACGAGCGTCCGCCCGTCGGCGCTCCACGCGGGGGTGGGGAAGAGCCCGGGGCGATCGATCACCGTCGTCGATCGCCCGGTGAGCGCGATCTCCTCGAGGCGGCCGTACCCGGCATGGGCGAGCACGCTCCTGCCATCGGGTGCCCACGCGAAGTAGAAGAACGGGGAACCGCCGGCCACCGGCCGCGGGGCATCGCTCTCGGCGCCGACCTCCAGCACACCCATCTCCACGGGCACCTCGGGATCGCCGGAGGAGCCGAGGAAGGCCAACCGGGTACCGGTCGGATCCCACGAGAGGTAGTAGGGCGCGAACGGCGCCGGCGACACGACCAGATCCTCGCCGCGCGGCCCCGCGACGGCGATGGCTCCGCTGGTCGGTCCCGCTGACGCGTTCCGCACGACCCACGCGAGCTTCGAGCCGTCGGGCGACCACGCCGGCTGGACCGCCGTGACGGCCGGGTCGCCTCCGCCGATCAGCTCGGTCCGATCGGAGCCGTCGGGCCGCACGGTGTAGAGGGTGCCGTCGCTCTCCACGACGGCGAGCCGACCGCCGTGCGGCTCGGCAGCCGCCACGGACGGGTCCGGCTCCACGGACGTGGAGGCCGGGACGCTCGAAGGGGCCTCGGGCTCCGTCCGCTCGCCCAGCGTGAGCGTGCAGGCGGGGAGCACCGCGACGGCCATCACCAGCCAGGTCACGAGACGGAGAGGCCGGCGCGCCGAACCCATCGCCCGACCGTAGCGCAGGTGCCGAGAACGCGCGCGGTGCCGCTGGGACCCGAGAGCCAGGTCCCCGAGCAGACCCCGTTGTTCGGCTAGTAAAAGCCCTTTCGCCCTAAGCCGTATGACGTAGGCGTCC
Source organism: Actinomycetota bacterium (assembly GCA_050692855.1). Classification (GTDB taxonomy): domain Bacteria; phylum Actinomycetota; class UBA4738; order UBA4738; family HRBIN12; genus JAOUEA01. The sequence goes on from JBOGVO010000072.1 coordinate 1,382, forward strand.
TGGTTGACAAATGGGCCCCAGGAGGCCTACGTTCCGGCGGACCGATCGTCGAAGTGGAAGGAACCCTCGTGGCCGTCGAGCGACCTACCGTGTCCAGGATCGTCGAAACGCTCAAGCGCAGATGGGCTGTCGTTGCTGCGGCGCTCGCGCTCGCCGCAGCGACCCTCCCGGCGGGGCTCGCTGCGACCCCCGTCACGGCGATGCCGCTCGACACCCTTCCAGACGCCGGAACGCTCCGGCTGCACCTCGGGTCCTCACCCGAACGATGGACGTTCGAACCGACGTCGGGAAGCGCGACATCCCAGGAGATCGGGCTCAGCAGCGGCTGCAAGCTCGCGCCGACCAGCGGCGCACTCGTCGCGCTCACGCCGACGCCGGCCAATGGCACGGTCGGGCTGACCACCGATGGCATCGGGGTCCGGAGCGCCGGTGAAGGGGCGGGGGTTCCATGCGGCCGGGTGAACGGGAACAAGGCACAGCGGATCCGAGTCGAGCTGACCGGTTCCGGACCGCTCGCCACCGCGCTGATCGACTTCATGGAGCTCGACATCGAGGCGAAGGGGAACGTGACCGTCGTCGCCGACCTCTTCCTCGACGGCACCCTCGTCGGTTCGCACGAGCTGCCCACGGGTGATGCCTCGGACTCCGGTCCCGACTCGGGCGACGGAGACAACTACCGGTTCCGCGTCCCGGAAACGGGCACCTCGGCCTTCGACTCGTTCGTCCTTCGCCCGAAGGACAACATCGGCGAGTTCTCCCTGGCGGGCGGCGCCGACGGTACGACTGCGGAGCCCGGAGGCCTCGGCGAACAGCTCGGGACGACGGACTCGCTGATCCACCTCAAGGAAGCGACGGGGGTCCTCGACTGCGGGGAGTCCACGGGCGACGTCACGGGCGGCAACACGACCGCGAACTTCACCCGAGGCCCCAACGCCGGGTGCCAGCTCATCCCGTTCCTGCTGCGGGTGGAGAACGATGATGTGCTCGTCCAGAAGGACCTGACCGGCCAGCCGGGTGCGAACTTCACGATGACCGTGACGTGGGACGCCGAGCCGGCGCCCGTGAATGCCGGTGTTCTCTCGCGGACGACGTTCATCGACTACACACCGGAGACCCTTGGCGACGAGACCCCACTGCTCTGGTGCGACGCCGGGCCGACACCACCCCCCGGAGAATTCTGGTGCCTCACGGCTCAATCCTCGGAGCTTCAGCCCGACGGCACGGTGGTCGTCACCGAGGATCTGTTCGGTGCCGGCGATCCGAGGGTGACCAGGGGCTGATCCGAGTCCGCCTCACGGCGGAGGCTCAGCGACGCCGACCACGCCGAGCCGTTCGAGGAGCTTGGCGGAGGTCGCCTCGGCCTCGGCGGACTCGCGATCGCTCGGCCAGATACGTCCGATCGCCGACAGGATGAGTGCGCGTTCGAGATCCACGCCCTCGTCCTCGGCGAGGGCGAGGCCGCGGTCGAAGGCCGCTCGGGCCTCCTCGAGTCGACCGAGCCTGGCCAGCGCGTATCCGCGCACGCGATGGAGAAGCGGGGCGTCCTGCTCGCCGCCCGGTGATGCGAGCAGGCGTTCCGCCGCGGTGGCGGCCTCCTGCCAACGGCCGGCCAGGAGATCGCACTCGGCGATCCACGCCTCGGTCTGGGCCTGCTCCCGCTCGGCACGCAGCGTCGTGAAGGAATCAAGTGCCTCTTCCAGCCGGGTCCTGGCCTCGTCGGTGCGGCCGGCCCTCGCGTCGGCGCGCCCCAGGTAGGCGAGGCAGTACGCGATTCCGAGGGTGTCCCCGGCGGCCCGGTAGGCTCGCCGCGCCCGTCGGAACCGGTCCAACCCCTCCTCGATGCGTCCCTGGTCCGACCGCACCTCGCCGACGTTGATGTGCCCCGTCGCGGCATGCACCGAGTCGCCGAGCCGTTCCTTCGCCGATGCCATGCGCTCGTAGTCGGCGACCGCCTCGTCCCAGCGCCCCTGGAAGTACGCCACGACCCCCAGCATGTTCGAGGCCGACGCCGCGCCGTGCAGGTCGCCGATCGATTCGTAGATCTCCAGGGCTTCCCGACTGTGCACAGCCTCGTCGACCCGGCCGAGATCGAGCAGCGCCCAGTCCTGCAGCATCAGGCCGTCGGCCAGCGCCTTGCGATCGGCGGAGGTCTTGGCCGCCTCGATGGCGGGGCGTGTGAGCGTCAGGGAATCCTCGGGCCGGCCCTGGAACTGACGGGCGTAGGCCTCGGAGACCTTAGCCGCGGCTCGCAGCCGCATCGGCCCCCACCCACCGAGATCCTCGAGCGTCCGGGAGGCCTTCCGGGTGAGCCGGAGCATGCGGTCGAAGCGGCCGACGCGTTCGGCGACATAGGCCTGCCGGAGCAGCAGGCGCGCGCTGCTCACCGGGTCGTCGTGACGGAGCCGGCCGGCCGCTCGGAACGCGTCGCTCGCCGCTTCGAGCTCACCCGCTCGGATCAACGCCTCGCCGAGGGACTCCGTGACCTCCGAGATGTCGGCGTCCCCCACGTCGCCGCATCCTCGGGCGGCCGTGAGCGCCCGCCGGTAGTTCGATGCCGCGTCGGCGGGTGCGGCTCGCTCCCGCGCCCGGTCACCGGCGATGCGGGCGTAGTGCCAGGTGCGGTCGTGGTCGCCGGCCAGCGCGCAATGCAGCGCGAGGGTCGCCGCCTGGTCCTCGACTCGAGTGCCGGACGCTCGCTCGAGCTCCTGGACGACGTTCGCGTGCAGCTGTCGCCGCAGCCGGAACGGGAGGCCCTCGTACGCGGCTTCGCGCAGCAGCGCTCGGCGGAACCTCAGGTAGCCATCGCCTTCGTCCTGCAGCAAACCCTCGAGGCGCTCCCACGTCTCCGGTCCCGGGATCCGCGCGTCGTCGTCGAGCACCCACGCGAGCATCCGCGGATGGAACGTCAGGCCGAGCACCGCCGCCCGGCGCACGATCGTCCGATCGGCGGGGGCCAAGCGGTCGATCTCGGCCATCGCTGCCGCCTCCACGCTGTCGGGGAGCCCCGCAACCCCCGAGTCCGCCGCCGATCGGAGCAGGTCGAGCAGGAACTGAGGATTCCCCCCCGACCGCTCGGCGACGGTGCGAAGCACGTGCGGCGGCAGGGGGTCTTCGTCGCCCGCCGCCTCGGCGAGCGCGATCGCCTCGTCCCTGCCGAGCGCCGGCGGCTCGATGCGGATCGTCGACGCGCTCGACGGTGCCGATCCGACGTCGCGCCGCGTCACGAATGCCCCCCAGGATCGACCGCCCTCGGGGTCGCCGTCGGCGAGGGCCCGCAGCATGTCGGTCGATGCCTCGTCCAGGTAGTGGGCATCCTCGATCACGAGCATGCCCGGACGGTCGACCAGGAAACCGATCAGGCGCCCGACCGCGTCGTGCAGCTTGGGTCGCCGGAACGATTCGTCGAGGGCATCGACCTCGGGCGTCGGCTCGACGGCCGCGTCGAGTGGCACGGCGAGGAGCGGCAGCCATGGCAACAGGGTGGGATCGCGGTGGGCCACCACCTCGTGGAGGCGGCGGCCCACGTCCTCGGCGCTGTCTTCCCACCCGACCTCGAGAGCCTCGCGGAGCGCCTCCCGCCAGGGCGCGTACGGGGTGCTGGCGGTGTACGCCTGACAGGTCGCGTTCCAGCGGACGAACCCTTCCGCCCGGGACTCGGCCTCCTCGATCAGCCGCGTCTTGCCGATGCCGGGTTCGCCCACGATCTCGACGAGGCCCCCGTGCCCGTCGCGGATCGCGTCGAGCGCGCCGTCCAGGGCGCGGAGCTCGTCGTCTCGGCCGATCAGCGGGAGCGACCGGGTCGCTGTGGCGCGCGACCGCTCGACCTGGCCGACGGACCACGCTCGAACGGGCGCCGACTTGCCCTTGACGCTGAACGGTGCGAGCTCGGTCGTGCGGAACCGGGTCGCCGAGCGATCCAGCACGTCGGCGGTGGTGTAGATCGTTCCGGGTTCGGCCTTGGTCATGAGGCGGGCCGCGAGGTTCACAGCGTCGCCCATGACGGTGTACGTGCGGCGATACCACGGCCCGATGTCGCCCGCGAACACGCCGCCACGGTTGACCCCGATCCGCACGGGGATCGTTCGTTCGCCGTCGGCGATCGCTCGCAGCGCGAGCATCATGCGTTCCTCGTCGTTGCCGCTGACCGACGGGGCGCCCGCCGTGAGGATCAGCTTGCCGCCGTCGGCGTCGACATCGGTGGCGAGGAAGCACACCCCCTGTGCGTCGACCGCTTCCTGGACGTCGGAGACCAGCGCCTGCAGGTCGTCCGCGACCGCGCCCGCTCCGCGCGTTCCGATCGCTTCGTCGATGCCCTCGAAATGGACGAACGCCACGGTGACCGGTCGGTGCTCGGGGGCCCCGCCGCCCGCGGTCACGTGCTCGCGCACCGCCACCGAGAGACATCCCGCGACGACCTCCGGGTCGATCTGTGGCGCCGGAGCCTCGGCAGGCACGACGGCCGCCGGCGGTTCGCGCCGCAACAGCACGCCCGGTCCCTTCGCATCGCCGAGACATCGTGCCGGAAGCATCGCTGCGAGCTCGGGGCTCAGGAGGATCTCGCCGGCGTCGGCCTCGTGTTCCATCTCGACGGTTCGCGTCCAGGCGGGGCCGGTCGCGATGAGCTCTCGATGGGACGATCCTGCCAGGAAGAAGTGATAGGTGCCCGTGTGCACGCCGACCGACATGCGCAGCTGCACCTTGGCGCCCGGCAGGTCGATGCGCCCCACCTCCCGAAGGGACCGGCGCATCCAGACCGCCGACCGGCACGCCATCGACGCGTGGTCGTCTCCCTGGAACAACAGGACCAGCGCGTCGCCACCGAACTTGATCAGCCCGCCGCCGTTCGCGTACGCGACGGCGAGCAGGTCGGTGAAGCACGTCTCGATCGCTTCGGTCACCTGTTCGGCGCCTTCCCTGCCGTGCTTCGCGAGACGCTCGGACAGCTTCGTGAACCCCGAGATGTCCACGAACACCACCGTGCCCTCGATCGTCCAATGCCGACCCTCGGGGGCGTCGGCGAGCTGGCGGAGCAGCAGTCGGGGGACGTACGACGTCACGGAGAACGACTCGGCGCTCGACGGGGAGTGCGGAACGGCCACGAACCGACGATACGAGTTGCACGGCAGTCCGGCTACCCCTCGTCCGGGACGGCACCGCAGGGCCGCCGGTGAACCACCCCGGTAAGCTGCGCGTCGTGCGGCTCGTGACCTGGAACGTGAACTCGATCAGGCAGCGGCTGCCCCGCTTGTTGGCCCTGCTCGAGCGTCATGCCCCCGACGTCGTCTGCCTGCAGGAGACGAAGGTCTCCGATGACGACTTCCCGATCGAGCCGCTGCTGGCGGCCGGGTACGGGGCGCTCAGCAACGGGCAACCGGGGCGCAACGGGGTCGCGATCGTCTCGCGCCTTCCGCTCGAGGAGATCGCCCGCGGCCTCCCCGACGATCCCGTGCCCGACGATCGTCGGCTCCTGATCGCGCGAGCCGGCGACATGACGATCGGGAGCGTCTATGCCGTGAACGGGAAGGCCGTGAGCGACCCGGCATACGAGGTGAAGCTCACCTGGTACGAGGCCCTCGCCGCGTGGGCTCGGGCGACGATCGACCCCCGGGAGCCGCTCGTGCTGGCGGGGGACTTCAACGTGACCCCCGACGACCGAGACGTGCACGATCCCGAGCTCTGGCGCGGGCAGAATCTCGCGAGCGAGCCCGAGCGCGATCGGCTCGCGCGAGTGATGGACGCCGGCCTCGACGATCTCGGGCGCCGTTGGGCGGGCGACGTCACCGGTCCGTTCACCTACTGGGACTACCGCGCGGGGGCGTTCCATCGCGGGTGGGGGCTCCGCATCGACCTGGTCCTCGGGACCCTGGCCGTCGCCGAGCGCCTCGTCTCGGTCGAGGTCGATCGCGATGAGCGCAAGCCCACGTTCGGCGAGGGCAAGCCGAGCGATCATGCGCCCGTGATCGTCACCCTGAGCGACTGACTCGCCCTGCAGGGCAACATCTCGAAGACGAGGGCAGGTTCCCGACACCACCGGGCACGAACCCGCAATCCCTGGGCAACGATGTGGAACCCGCGAGGTGCGCCGCCCTCCGTACGTGAGGCAAAGGGCCGCGGATCGAAGGCCCTCGGAGAGAGGGAGTGGTTCATGCCGAGAACGATCGTGCGAGTAGCCGGGGCAGTGCTGGCGCTCGCGCTGCTCGCCGCCGCATGCGGCGGTGGCGGCGATACGGCCGCCTCCGATACGCCTTCGACCGACGAGTCGACACCCGCGTCGGGCGGCACGCTCCGCCTCGCGTTGGTGTCCGACGTGCAGCAAGCGTTCGATCCGCAGCAGGAGTACTACGGCGTGGCGTGGGAGTACGATCGGTGCTGCCTGTTGCGCACACTGGTCTCGTACAACGGCAAGACCACCGACGAGGAGGGCGCCGAGCTCTTCCCCGACCTGGCGGCCCAGATGCCGGAGATCTCAGCCGACGGTCTCACGTGGACGTTCGCGCTGCAGCAGGGGCTGCACTACGCACCTCCGCTCGAGGACGTCGAGATCACGGCCGGCGACTTCGTGCGAGCGATGGAGCGCACGGCCGATCCGAGGGCGAACGTCGGCGGGTACTCCTTCTACTACTCCGTGATCGAGGGCTTCGACGAGTTCGCCGAAGGGAAGGCCGATTCCATCTCGGGCATCGAAGCCGTCGACGATCACACCCTCGACATCACGCTGATCGAGCCCACCGGCGACCTCGGCTACCGCATGGCGATGCCTTCGGCCGCGCCGATCCCGCCGAACCCGTTCGACGAGAAGGCCCGCCTCGGGGTCGCCGAGGGGCACGACCCGAACTACGGCAGGTACATGGTCGCGAGCGGTCCCTACATGTTCGAGGGTTCCGAGCAGTTGGACTTCTCGGTCCCTGCGGCCCAGCAGGACCCGGTCGCCGGGTACCAACCGGGCCGGTCGCTCGTGCTCGTGCGGAACCCGTCCTGGGATCCGGCGACGGATCAGCTCCGGCCCGCCTACCCCGATCGCATCGAGACCGCCATCGGCGGCAACTCGGAGGATCTCGCGCTGCAGGTGGAGTCCGACGAGATCGACCTCGTGCTCGACGGCGTGCCGCCCTCGGACCAGGTGCAGCGCTACTCGACCGACCCGCAGCTCTCTGACCGGCTGCACGCGAACCCGTCGGATGCCGTGCGGTACATGGAGATGAACCTCGCGAACCCGCCGTTCGACGATGTGCACGTGCGCCGCGCCTTGAACTACGCGATGGACAAGGAGGGGTTGCGGCAGCTCCGCGGCGGTCCGCTCTTCGGTGAGCTGGCGGGCCACATCATGGTCGACAGCCTGCAGAACAACCTGCTCGTCGACTTCGATCCCTACGCGACCGACAACGGCTCCGGCGATCTCGAGGCCGCCAAGGCCGAGATGGCGCAGTCGAAGTACGACAGCGACGGCGACGGCGTGTGCGACGACCCGGTGTGCCAGGACCTGCTCACGTTCAGCGATGCGGCGGCTCCGTACCCGAAGCAGCTCGCGCTGACGCAGCAGACCCTGGAGCCGCTCGGCATCACGCTCGACCCGAAGGCGCTCGAGCGCACGACGATGTATGCGAAGTGCGAGGACCCGAACACGGGATGGCAGCTCTGCACGTCGACCTCGTGGGGCAAGGACTACGCCGACGGGTTCACGTTCGGACCCCCGCTGTTCTCGCAGAGCGCGATCGGTCCGGAGTCGTGCTGCAACGACCCGATGGTCGGGGTCACCGAGGAGATGCTCGGTGACCGTGGGTACGACCGCGTGGCGGTGCCGAGCGCCGAAGAGCAGATCCAGAGCTGCGTGCCGCTCACCGCCGAGGAGCGGTTCCAGTGCTGGGCCGACCTCGACCGGTACCTCATGGAGGACGTCGTGCCCTGGGTGCCCTACCTGTTCGACAACAACGTGGTCATCCTGTCGTCCCGGGTCTCGAACTGGTCGTTCGACCAGTTCGCCGGGCTGCCGGCACTCGATCACCTGGCGGTGACCGGGTCGTAGACGGAGCCGGGGCCGCGTTCCCTAGGTGGACCCCCTCGGGAACGCGGCCTCGGTATCCCGCTGGGGCGTTCGCTCGCTGCGGATCCGGTACGAGTCGCTCAGACCGTGAATCGCTTGTTCGGCTGCTCCACCAGGGGCTGCGTGAGCGGCGAGAAGCGGTGCGCGTCCTGCTCCCAGTCGCGTCGCCGACGGTACGCCGACGGACTCATCCCCGTGTGCTGGCGGAACGTCGTCGTGAAGTGCGACAGGCTGTTGAACCCCACGCGGTGGCAGATCTGGGTGACCGTGTACTCGGTCTCGCGGAGCAACTGCTGGGCGCGCTCGATGCGCAGCCCGATCAGGTAGCGGTAGGGCGGCACGCCCACGAACGCCGTGAACTGCCGCGTGAAGTAGTAGGGGCTCAGCGACGCCTCGTGCGCGATCGCTTGGAGGTCGACGTCGCGATCGAGGTTGTCGGCCAGGAAAGCCTGGACCTCCCGGATCCGACGCTGAAGGTGCGGGCTCGGCAGTTCGTGGTCGGTCACGCTCAAAACCGGGAACCCCCTTGCTCCCACGTCATCCTACGCCTCCGGGAGGGGTTGCGGCTTCAGGAATCCTGCCCCCTTGCCTTCGCTTGCTTCGCGCTCCTCCCGACCCGGGTCACACCATGTCGGCGGGTCTCACCCGCTCCTCGTACTCCTCCTCGGTGAGATGCCCGAGCGCCACGGCCGCCTCCTTCAGCGTGATGCCCTCGTGATGGGCCTTCTTCGCGATCGCGGCCGCCGTGTCGTAGCCGAGGTCCGGCGCCAGGGCCGTGACCAGCATCAGCGAACGGTCCACGAGCTCCTGGATCCTCGCCCGGTCGGCCTCGAGCCCGTCGACGCAGAACTCCCGGAACGTGCGGCACACGTCGGCGAGCAGCGAGGTCGAGTGCAGGAAGTTCCGGATGATCACGGGCTTGAAGACGTTCAGCTCGAAGTTGCCCATCGACCCTGCGAGCTTGATCGCGGTGTCGTTGCCCATGACCTGGCACGCGACCATCGTCACCGCCTCGGTCTGGGTCGGATTCACCTTGCCGGGCATGATCGACGAGCCCGGTTCGTTCTCCGGCAGCACGAGCTCGCCGAGGCCGCTCCGCGGTCCCGAGCCCATCCAGCGGATGTCGTTCGCGATCTTCATCAAGCTCGCGGCGAGGGTGGCTTCCGCGCCGCTCGCGAACACGAGGGCATCGTGCGCCGCGAGCGCGGCGAACTTGTTCGGCGCCGTCACGAACGGCAGGGCGGTGAGCTCCGCGACCCTCGCCGCGACGGCCTCGGCGAATCCCGAGGGAGCATTCAGACCCGTGCCGACCGCGGTGCCGCCCGCGGCGAGCTCGTACAGGCCCGGCAGGGCGGCCTCGAGTCGGTCGAGGTCGGCGTCGAGCTGCGCCGCGTAGCCGCCGAACTCCTGGCCGAGGGTGAGCGGGACGGCATCCTGCAGGTGCGTGCGGCCGATCTTCACGATCTCGGCGAACTCCTCGGATCTGGCCGCGAGCGAGTCGCGGAGCGCGCGTACGCTCGGGATCAGCCTCTCCACGACCGCCCGGGCGGCCGCGATGTGCATCGCCGTCGGGAACGTGTCGTTCGAGCTTTGCGACATGTTCACGTGATCGTTGGGGTGCACGGGAGCCTTCGAGCCCAGCGTGCCGCCCGCCAGCTCGATCGCGCGGTTGGCGATGACCTCGTTCACGTTCATGTTCGTCTGCGTGCCCGAGCCCGTCTGCCACACGAACAGCGGGAAGTGCTCGTCGTGGCGGCCCTCGATCACCTCGTCGGCGGCCCGCACGATCAGGTCGGCGATCTCGGGGTCGAGCGCGCCAGAGTCGCGGTTCACGAGCGCGGCTGCCTTCTTCAGGACCGCCTGCGCCCGGACCACCTCGATCGGCATGCGGTCGGCCACCGGGTGTCCGATCGCGAAGTGATGCAGCGATCGTTGGGTCTGCGCTCCCCAGTACCGGTCGGCCGCGACGTCGATCTCGCCGAGGGAGTCGGACTCGGTGCGGTGCTCGGTCATCGTCTGCTCGAACCTCCGGGATGCGGCTGGCGCCATCCTCCCAAACGGGGAACGGCGCGCCACAGCCGCAGGGGTCAGCCTCAGGGGTCAGCCTCGACTCGGGGCGGTAGCGCTCAGTCGGTCAGAGCAGGGGCCTCGTGATCCCGGGTTCGACTGGGTTGGACGAGCGCACACGACCTTGTCAGTCCTCGTCCTCGCCGTCCTCGTCCTCGACGTCCTCGTCCTCGCCGTCTTGGCCCGGTGGCCCATCGCCGTCCTGACCGGGTGGTCCCTCGCCGTCTGGACCCGGCGGTCCCTCGCCGTCCTGGCCGGGTGGTCCACCCTCCTGGCCGGGTGGCTGGCTCGGCGGCTCGACAGGGGGACTGTCGGGGGGATCGACCGAGGAGACCGAGGGCGAAGGGCCCGGAACGATGTCCATCCCCGGACCTGGACCCGCGTTCGGATCGTCGCCGGGATCTCCGGAGCCATCCCCGCCATTCAGGGTCGGGCGTCCGCCCACATCCTCGGTTCCGATCGATGGCTCGAGGTGCGGAGTGCCGCCCGTCGAAGGAGATGTCGGGACGCGCTCCGGGACCTCTCGCAGCTCGGATGAGGGGCTCGTCGCACGAGACCCTTCGGGACCGACGACGCTCCTCGCGACAACGTCTCCGCCGTCGCCGGCCACGGGTCGCAAGGCCATCCCGGCGAGGCCGATGGACAGGAGAGCCGCGCTGGACACCGCAACCCTCACCTGGCGACGAAGGCCCGGTCGGCGCGACAACTCCCTTCCCAGGGCCCATGAGATCAGGCCGCCGATCGTCACAAGCAGGGCGAACGCCAGTGCATCGGCTAGGTTGGCGAGGTCGTTGATGGACATCGTCGCCGCCGAACCGCGGGGCATGGTGGTGAGGTGGGCAGGTGATGGATCTTGGGCCCCGCGACCCCCAGTGGTTTCTCCTCAGTAGCAGGCTACAGCGAATGGATCTCAAACAGGCGAGGCGGAGGCGACCTGTCCGGAGATGCGCCTACCCTGACGGGCTCGAGATCGAGCACGCCTGCACCCTCGCTTGGGCCATTTCCCAAGCCTCCGGCGAAGCCCCCGAGCGCGTACCTAGCGCCCCGCCTGAAGGGCGAGGAGTAACCCGCCAACTCCCAGAGTCAACGTCGTCCTGCGGGCGCCTCCAGGAGGTCCTTCAGCGCTCCGAGGTTCGCGGCCACGGCGTCCCTCACCCGCCCACGGGCGAGGGCCTCGGCGATCCTCACGGCTCCGCGACCCTGGAGATGCGCCGTGTTCGTCAAGCGAGTGCCTCCCTCGACTTCGTCGAGTTCATAGACGAGGTCCCCCGTGAACGGACCCAGGTCGCCTCGAATGACGAGTCGTTCCTCGGGCATGAGCTCGGCGAGTTCGACCGTCTCCTCGCTGCGGGCTGGCAGCGAACGGACCTGTCGGTACATCGCCCCCGCCACCGGCGGACCCTCGGACAGCTTCCGTGTCTCGACGATTGCGTAGTTCCACTTGGGCACGTTCTCAAGGTCGGAGAGGAACGCGAACACTTCGCTTCGCGAGAGGTCGGAGAGGAACGCGAACACTTCGCTTCGCGAGCGGTGGATCGTGACGGTGTTCGTGAACTCCATGGCTCAGGCTCACCATCCTATCCACGTACCGGGTCTCGAAACGCTGGGCCGCTACTTGCACGTCTCGACCACGAAGAACCGAGAGGCGGTCGAGCGGGTCGGGCCGCGATGTTCACCGACTGACTGCTCCACCTCCTGGAGCCGCCGAGCCCCGTCCCCCTCTCCCAGCCTCACGGAGGTCGATCCGGTTCAAGCTCGGTAGCCGCAGTCTCCAACTGGACCTGTGTGATCGACATGTCCGGGAACTTGTAGCGGCGCCCATCCGGTGAAGCGCGGTCGACATCTGCGGGCTCGGTTTGAGGTAGAGCTGCTGCAGGAAGATTAGGCTTGCATGACGATGCGCAAGCCCAAAGGCGTGGTGCTCGTCCTCGCGGCCGGCCTCGTGCTGGTTCTCGCTGTTCCGGCATCCGCTGGCCACGTCATCACATACCGGGTCGAACGTCGCAGGACCGACTGGTCGTAGTGAAGATCCTGAAGCGTGACAGCGGTCGGCGGTTCCTGCGGTCCTTCTTCGTCCGGGCTTCCGCACCCTGCGACGACGAATCGGTTCAGCGGATGGAGATCGGTATCCAGCCTCGGCCCGCTCCTCGACTCGGCCACGTCGGCCAGTTCGAGCTTGGAGAACCACTTGACCCTGGTCGGCTGTACGCCATCGATCTACACGCCGTGGGAATGGTGAAGTTTCGACAGGCTGCTGGCACCACCGAACTGTCGTTCGTTGGTTCGACCGCCGGCGAGGAAGCTCGAGCCTGCGAGACCGGCGGGCTGGATTGGGCGGCCGAGCGGCAACGCATCCACCCAGCGAGATGGCGTTGAGACCGGACAGATTCAGAGCCTTCGTCGCTCGCCGCAGGCGAGGCGTCGGCAGGGATGAAACCCGGGTGAGCGGGCCACGGGCGGTGCCGGGGGGGTCATTCAGGCTCGACGCCTAGACGGTTGCGGTGCTCAAGGGGCACCGAGCCCAACAGGTCGAAGAACGGCTCGCGTGGGGCCCGGCGTGGATGGATACCGAACTCGTGTTCACGCGTGAGGATGGCGGGGCCTATCACCCCGACTCTTTCTCGAAGATGTCCGCAGGCTGTCTGACGAGGCCGGGGTGTCCGCGATCCGGCTGCATGACTTGCGCCACGGGGACGCAACCATGGCGCTCCGGGCAGGAGTCCATCCCAAGGTAGTCAGCGAGCGCCTGGGGCACGCCGACATCGGGATCACACTCAACACTACTCGCACGTCACGCCAGAGCTCGACCGGGACGCGGCCGAGACAGTGGCGGACCTCATCGCTCGGGGTGCCTCATGATCCGGCTGATGTTGGCTCCCTTCGCGTTGCGGCGGCGACAGTACGCGGAGTCGGTAACCCGCGGTGCATTCGGTCGCCGAAGGGTCGCGGTACGCTCGTGCCACCACGGTGCCACCACGTTGCGGGTCAAGGTGATATTCGAACGTGTGCCGATGCGTACTGACCTGCAGCGATGGCATACGGGGCGGTAGCTCAGTCGGTCAGAGCAGGGGACTCATAATCCTCCGGTCGCAGGTTCGAGTCCTGCCCGCCCCACATGGCACGTGATCTCGCATCGGCTCGGCGCGACCTCAGCCGCTGGTGGCTCGTCCTCTCGGTGGCCGGACTGGTCGGTGGCGGGGTGCTGGCGCTCATCCTCGATCAGGAGCGTGCGGCCGAGATCGTCTGGGCGGCGACGACGATCATCGGCGTCGTGCCGATCGCTCGTGACGTGATCGGCGGGCTCCTGCGCCGCGAGCCGGGGGTCGACCTGATCGCGCTCATCGCGATGGTGGCGGCCCTCGCGCTCGCCGAGTACCTCGCCGGAGCGGTGATCGCATTGATGCTCGCCACCGGGCAGGCCCTCGAGGCCTTCGCCGACCGCCGGGCTCACGAAGAGCTGTCCGCGCTGCTCGCCCGAGCTCCCCGGGTCGTGACGAGGTACGAGGACGGCGAGCTCGTCGAACGGCCGGTGGAGGAGGTGCGACAGGGCGAGCGCCTGCTCGTGAAGACCGGCGAGGTCGTGCCGGTCGACGGGGTGCTCCTCGGCGAGGTGGTGCTCGACGAATCGGCGCTGACCGGTGAGTCGCGGCCGGTCGATCGGCCCCACCACGACCTCGTTCGATCCGGCGCCGTGAACGCGGGCGCCGCGTTCGACCTGCGGGCCACCGCGACCGCCGAGGAGAGCACCTACGCCGGCATCATCCGGTTGGTTCGGGACGCCGAGCGGGAGAAGGCGCCCGCGGTGCGCCTCGCCGACCGGTACGCCGCGATCTTCATCCCAGTGACGCTCGTGATCGCCGGCGGAGCGTGGGCGATCACGGGCGACCCGATCCGCTTCCTGACGGTGGTGATGGTCGCCACGCCGTGCCCACTGATCCTGGCTGTCCCGATCGCCGTAGTGGCGGGCATCTCACGCTCGGCCAAGCGCGGCATCATCGTGAAGGGTGGGGGAGCGCTCGAGACGCTGGCCCGAGGCTCGGTGCTGCTGTTCGACAAGACTGGCACCCTCACGTCGGGCGTGCCCTCGATCGCCGACGTCGAGGCGTTCGGCGACATCGACGCGGAGGAGCTCCTGGCGCTCGCGGCCTCGCTCGACCAGGTCTCACCACACGTGCTGGCCGCGGCCATCGTGCGCGCCGCCAACGAACGGGAGCTCGTGCTCGGGTTCCCGGAAGGGGTCACCGAGAAGCATGGGGCCGGCATCGAGGGCGAGCTCGGCGACCGGCGCGTCGCGCTCGGCAAGGCCTCGTTCGTGAGCGGAGGGTTGCCGCTGCCCCGGCGCGCCCGTGACGTGCGGCGTCGGTCGATGCTCGACGGCTCGTCGTGCGTGTTCATCGCGGTCGACGGCGAGGTCGCCGGGGCGTTCCTGATCGACGATCCGATCCGGCCCGACACCCCCAGGGTCATCCGGTCGTTGCGGCGGGCCGGCATCAGGCGCGTCGTCATGGTGACCGGCGATCATCCCGACGTGGCCGAGTCGGTGGGCGCCGCGCTCGGCGTGGACCGCATCCTCTCCGAACGGGCTCCCGGGGAGAAGGTCGAAGCGGTCGAGGCCGAGCGCGGCGAGGGTGGGGTCGTCATCATGGTGGGCGACGGGCTGAACGATGCCCCCGCGCTCGCGGCGGCCGATGTGGGGGTGGCGATGGGCGCCCGCGGGGCGACGGCGTCGTCGGAGGCGGCCGACGTGGTGCTCGTCGTCGACCGGCTCGACCGGTTGGTGGAGGCGATGACGATCGCGAAACGATCGCGGTCCATCGCCGTGCAGAGCGTGCTGATGGGCATGGGGTTGGCGTTCGGTTTCATGTTCCTCGGCGCGTTCGGCTGGTTCGGTCCGGTCGCGGCCGCCGTGGTGCAGGAGGGGATCGACGTTGCCTCGATCCTGAACGCCCTCCGGGCGCTCGGTGGCGGCGCCGGCACGACCCGCCGCCCGCCCGTCACCGACGTTGCCGAGCGCTTCCGCGGGGAGCACCGGGACTTCGCACCCGAGCTGCAGCGCATCCGCTCGGTCGCCGACCGCCTCGACGTGCTGCCGCCCGAGGAGGTCCGCCGGGAGCTCGAGGCGATCCGCTGGTTCATCGTGGAGCGATTGCCGCAACACGAGGAAGAGGAGGAGGCGGCCGTCTATCCCGTGGTCGCCCGGCTCATGGGCGGCGAGGACCCCATGGCGAGCATGGCGCGAGCCCATATCGAGATCGCCCACCTGGCGCGGGTGTTCCGCGCGCTGCTCGAGGACCTGCCGCCGGACGGGCCGGGGCCCGACGACATGATGGACCTGCGCAGGGTGCTTTACGGTCTGCACGCGATCCTGAGGCTGCACTTCGCCCAGGAAGAGGAGGCCTACGCCTGGCTCGCCGCCGACGAGCGGAGCGGAGCCCTCGAGTCCGGCCGGCCGGGCGTCTAGGAGTCGAGATCGATCGGGTCGCCGATGCGGACCGAACCGGGCGTGTCGACGCGCGCGTACATGCCGAACGGCAGGCCGCCGCCGGGGATCCGCGGCCGGAGCCTCGCGATCTGGGTCAGGGTGTTCCAGTCCTTCATGCCCGAATCCGGGTCCTGGGTGGTGACGACGCATCGTGGCACCTGACCGTCGACGCGGATCGTCACGTCACCGACCCGCACCCTGCGCCCGTGCCAGGTGTCCTCCTCGTAGGCGGCGCACCCATCGAGCTCGAGGGTGATCCGGAACCGCCGAGGGTCGAGCTCGTCGGTGCGTCCGCCGCGCGTGCTCAGGTCGTCCACCGATGCGAGCGAGACGATGGTGAGCGGCTCCACGTCGGCGCCGTCGCCATCCCGATCGCACCGGAGCAACCGGACCGGTCGCCCGCAATAGGCGCTGAGCGCGTCGCCGAACAGGCCTTCGACCATGCGGGAGGGCACGGGCCGTCCGTAGTAGTCGGTGACCTCGCTGGAGCCGAGGGCATCGGCGGGACCGGCGACCTCCGTGCCGTCGGGGAACAGCAGGCCGAGGCGTTCGTCCTCCGGATCGTAGGATGACCGGATGCGCACCAGCTGGCCGAACGTGCTGCCGCTGAAGAGTGCGCCGCGTTCATCGACGAGGTAGAAGCGCCGGTTCTCGGCGATGCCGGTCAGCGATACCGTGGCCGCTTCCGGATGCACCAACGCGGTGCCCTTCACCGGTGTGACGTTGATCCGAGCGAGCGCGCGCATCGGGCCACGGTAACAAGTTGAGCGCGACGGGCCTGCGGGGATACCATCGCGGGGAAGGCATCTGTCTCGGGAGAGGATGCGTGACCACGACCGATCGACGACGGCCCCAGCGGGTGACGCTGGAGCTCCAGGCCAGGGCGAGGGACCATGCGCTCGCCCGGCGGCTCGACGAGCTGGAGCGCGTCGTGGCCAGGGTGCATTCGCGCATCGACGGGGCCATGGTGACGGTCGTGCCGCAGCTCCCGTCTCCCGACGGTGCCGCCTCACCCCATCCCTGACCCACCACCTGCACGCCGAGCTCCGTCGGCAGGACGAGCCGGCGTGAAGGGGGCCGGGCCGGTGCTCGTCGAACCCGGGAGTAACACCCGGAACGAGGCGCCGCCTCCGGGCCGTTCGTCGACCCAAGCGCGGCCTCCGTGGAGACGAGCGAACCGCGACACGACGGCAAGCCCGACACCCACGCCCTGAGCGAGGCTCGGGCCCGCTCCCTGTCGGAAGGCTTCGAAGACGGCGAGTCGGTCGTCGGCGTCGACGCCCGGCCCGTCGTCCTCCACCACGATCAAGGCACCATCGTCCATCCGCTCCACCCGGACCCAGATCCGCGAGTCGCCTGGCGTGTGGCGCACAGCGTTCCGAAGGAGGTTGTCGACGATGCGTTCGACCATCACGGCGTCCGCGGGGATCGTCAGCGGGGCCGTGTCGAGGTCGAGCCGGCGACCGGCGACGACGTCGGAGCCCGCCACCAACTCGCGCACCGTGGCACCGATGTCGAGCGGAGCCAGGGCGGCGGTGAGCGCGCCTCGTTCCAACCGGTCGAGGTCGAGCAGGTCGGCCACGATCCGATCGAGCCTGCGGGCGTTCTCGGCGATCCGGGAAGCGAGATCGCGTGCCTCCTCGTCGGGGAGCGCGATGTCCTCCCGCTCGAGCGTGTTGGCCAATCCCAGGATCGCGGCCAACGGCCCGCGGAGATCGTGCGAGACCGCGCGGAGGAAGGCGTTCTTGATCTCGTCGTCCTCGCGGAGGCGCTCGGCCGTGCCCTCGGCCTCCGCGACGCGCTCCTCGGCGCGCTTCCTCGGCGTGATGTCGGTCATCACGCCCTGCCAGTAGACGGGGTCGCCGTCAGGGTCGCGGACCGGCATCGCCACATCGTGGAACCAGACGACCCTCCCGTCCCGGGCGATCATGCGGTACTCGATCTCGAACGGATCGCCCGTCGTCTCACTGCGGCTGTTCTCGGCGAGGACCGCATCGACGTCATCGGGATGCAGCGACCGTTGCCACACCGAAGGGTCGGCGATCCATTCCTCGGGCGTGATGCCCAGCACGTCGCCGACCCGAGGGTTGATGTAGATGACCTGCAGGCCGTCGTCGCTCACGTTCTCCGTGTACACGATCGCGGGCAGCTGCTCCACGAGCCCCCGGAAACGCCGGTCGGCTTCCTCGCGTGCTGACATCTCCGAGCGCTCGGCGGTGACGTCGATCATCGTGCCGCGCACCACCGCCCCCGGACCGCGCCCGACCAGTCGGCCGCGGGTGCGGAACCACCGCACCTCGCCGTCGGCGCCGACGACGCGGTGCTCGACGTCGAGCGAGCCTCCCTCGCCCGCCGCGAGGAACGCTCCGAGCACCTCGGGTCGGTCATCCGGGTGCATCCGCTCGGCGAGCGCCCGCGGAGCAGCGATCCACGAGGCGGCGCTCCATCCGGTGAGTCGCTCCGCAGAGTCGCTCACGAATCGGAAGGACATCGATCGAGGGTCGGCTTCCCACACCACGATGTCGAGGTCGCCCAGCAGGACGGCGAGTCCGTCGTCGTCTGTCCCCTGTTCGCTCACTCGGTCGCCCCTTGGTTCGTGCCGCGTGGGCGGGGTCTCGTCACGAGGCGGCCGCGCCACCGTCGGCGCGGGGATCGCTGCCCGCGTCGAAGCCGCCGGCCACGGCGCGGATCAGGTGCGCGTGACCGACGGACCCATCCCGTTCCCCCACGGTATCGGCGCGATAGCCGGCGGCCTTCAGTCGGTCGAGGACCTCGGCGGGCACACCGGGCTCGGCGACGACGTAGGGCTCCCGGCCTTCCTGCGACATCCCGTCGACGATCCATCGCGGCGCCGCGACCGACTCCGCCGGGTCCATGCCCAGGTCGAAGGCACGCAGCAGCGTCATCGCCACGATCTGGGGCTGGGCGAAGCCTCCCATCGTGCCTGCCACCGCCTCGAGTCGGCCCTCGCGTTGCACGATGACGGGCATCAGGGTGTGGAGCGGCCGTTTCCCCGAGGCGAGCAAGTTCGGGTGGCCGGGGTCGAGCGTGAAGCACGCGCCGCGGTTCTGAGCCACCACGCCCGTGGAGGGCTCGAGGAGACCTGCGCCGAAACCGTCGTAGAGACTCTGGATCAACGAGACGCCCCGGCCTTCGACGTCGGCGGTCACGAGCGCGATCGTGTCGCCGGAACGATGTGTGGGGGTGGGCGACGTGCCGGGCACGCCGCGGCGGACCTCCTCGGCGAGCGCCCCCAGATGGTCGTCCTCGAGCAGGGTCGACGGGTGCAGTCGCATCGCGTCCTCGTCGGCGAGATGCACGTCCCGATCTCGCGCCGCCGCCCGGAACACGTCGGCGATCACGGCGGCGTCGGGCCCGAGCGGGTCCGGGTCGAGGCCGAGGCGCTCGATGATGCTCAGGGCTTCGAGCAGGACGAACCCCTGGGAGTTCGGAGGATGCACCATCACGTCGACGTCGCCATGACGCACACGCAGCGGGGCGCCGAGATCGGCTCGGTGCCCGGCCATGTCGGCGAGGTCGATCGGCACACCGAGCTCGCGGAGCCCGGACGCGTATCGGGCGCCGAGCTCTCCTCCGTACCAGGCCGACGGCCCCCGATCGGCGATCTCCTTGAGCGTCGCCCCGAGCGCCGGCTGACGGACCGGATCGTGCACGGCCGCGGGGACCCCCTCGCGGAAGAAGACGCCGGCGAGCCCAGGGTCGCGGCGGAGCCGGTCGGGGTCCTCGGCGAGGGTGAGCGCGAGCGACGGAGCCACGCTCATGCCGCCGTGCGCGGACGCGACGGCGGCCGTGAACGCGTCGGCCCATGGAAGGTTGGCCCCTTGCTCGTGCAGCGCCCGCCACCCGCTCACGGCGCCCGGCACGGTGACCGAGAGCGGGCCGTGCTCGGGCATGCGCCCGTCGCCCGCGGCGGCCGCGGCCGCTGGATCGGCGCCCGCCGGTGCGCGGCCGCTCGCGTTGATCGCGACCACGTCGCCGGTGGGATGCACCACGAGGGCGAACAGGTCGCCTCCGACGCCGCACATGTGCGGGTAGACGACCGCGAGCGTGGTCGCGGCTGCAATCGCAGCGTCGATCGCGTTCCCCCCGCGTTCGAACGCCACGGCGGCCGCCTCGGTCGCCAGCGTGTGCGGGGTGGCGACTGCCCACGTGCGGCCGGAGGCGTGCATCTGCATGGGCGCAGTCTGCCACGCGCCCCGCTCGGTCGGAGCGCGACGGCCCGGTCTTCAGCCTCTGAGGATGAGCCCTCGATATCCGTCGATGAACCCTGACTCGCGCAGCCGGTCGACGTGTGGCGAGGCCGCCGAGGGCTCACCGTCGATGCGCACGAGCTCGATGCGCCGGAGCCGTCCGTCCTTGACAAGGGAGGCGAGCGCATCGGCCCACGCCGACGCGTCGAGGTCGAACGTGACGAGCGACCGGGCGCCGCGTTCGAGGAACGCCGCGAGGGCCCCGTCGACCAGCACGACGTAGGCGCCGGCGGCGCGCGACGGCCGTCCGTGCCCTTCGGGCCACGGCAGGGCCGCGCCGTAGGGCTG
>JBOGVO010000073.1:0-4650 GCA_050692855.1 Actinomycetota bacterium
ACTCCGAGGAGTACCGGGCGCTCTTCGAGGGCAACTTCGTCGACTACCGGCTGCGGATCGACGGTCTCGTGGAGAACCGCGTCGAGCTCGACCTGGTGCGGCTCCGGGCGCTGCCCTACCACGAGCAGATCACCCAGCACTTCTGCATCCAGGGATGGTCGGGGGTGGCCAAGTGGGGCGGCGTGTCGATGCAGACGATCCTCGACCTCGTGCGGCCGCGGCCCGAGGCGAGGTGGGTCGTCTTCTACTCCCTCGGTGACGGTCCGGACAAGGGCCTCTACTACGACGCGCATGCCATCGAGCAGATGGGCTATCACCTGACCATGCTTGCCTATGACATGAACGACGAGCCGCTGTCGTTCGGGCACGGTGGCCCGCTTCGACTCCGCAACGAAACTCAACTCGGCTTCAAGCAGGTCAAGTGGATCAGCGGACTTGAGTTCGTCGCCGACTTCTCCCAGATCGGTGGCGGCTTCGGTGGCTACAACGAGGACCACGAGTTCTTCGGCTACCGACAGTCGATCTAGAGATGTTGCTCGTCCCCGTCAGGGCGACGCCCTTCGCTCCGACTCAGCGAACAGTTTCCCTCCTCGGCCCTCTCGTTGAAGCCGCTCGGGGGGGTCGAGGCTCCGGTCATGTGCACACCGGTACGTAAGATGCGCCGGTGGAAGGGCCGCAGATCCAGTCCGGGTCGGGAGACCAACCCGGGGGCGGTCGGATCGCCGACGTGGCGGCTCGGCTCGCCGGGATCGGCGCCGACCCTCGGGACGACGAGGACCTGCGCCAGAAGAAGGCGCTCCTCGTCCTGCTCGCGATCTTGATCCTGCCCGTGTCCGTGGTGTGGGGCGCCTCGTACCTCGCCTTCGGCTCACGGGTCGGGATCCTCCCGTTCATCTACTTCGCGATCTCGGTCGGCTCGTTGGTGGTCTTCTCGAGGACCAGGAGCTTCATGCCGTTCCTCACCGTGCAGCTCCTCGACGTCCTCCTGCTGACGACGATCGGGCAGATGCTGTCTGGTGGGTTCCTGCCGTCGGGAGGAGTCGGGCTGTGGGGCATGTTGGCCCCGCTCGGAGCCCTCGTCTTCCTCGAAGTGCGCCAGGCGATCTACTGGTTCGTCGGGTTCCTGGCGGCCTTCGTGCTCCTGGGCATCGCGGGCGAGGTGTTCTTCACCGACATCGACGTGCCGGCATGGTTCACGGCCACGATGCTGGCCCTCAACGTGATCGGGACCGGCGCCGTGGCGTTCACGGTCCTCGCGTCCTTCGCCACCCAGCGCAACGCGGCGCTGACGGCGCTCCGGGCCGAGCAGGAACGGTCCGAAGCGCTCCTCAGGAACGTGCTGCCGAGCGCGATCGCGGAGCGACTGAAGGTCGCGACCGGGTCGATCGCCGACCACGTCGAGTCGGCCTCGATCCTGTTCGCCGACGTGGTGGACTTCACGCCGCTCGCGCAGCGCCTGTCGCCGGCCCAGGTCGTGGGCACCCTCGATCAGCTGTTCACCCACTTCGACACGCTCGTGGAGCGGCACGGGCTCGAGAAGATCAAGACGATCGGCGACTGCTACATGGCCGCGGCAGGTGTGCCCGATCCGTGCGCCGATCACGCGAGCAGGGCCGCATACCTCGCGCTCGACATGCGCGCCGCGGTCGCGACGTCGGTGATCGCCGGGCGGGACGAGCTCGAGCTGCGGATCGGCATCAACTCCGGGCCGGTCACGGCCGGCGTGATCGGCACGAAGCGCTTCCTCTACGACCTCTGGGGCGACGCCGTGAACACGGCGAGCCGCATGGAGTCGAACGGGACGCCCGGTGAGATCCAGATCACGCGAGCCACGTACGAGCTGCTGAAGGACGGGTTCGTCTGCAGGCGACGGGGAACGATCCAGGTCAAGGGCAAGGGTGAGATGGAGACCTGGTACCTCGTCGGGTCACGCTGATCTCCGCCGAACGCGAAGAGCGCTGGTCGAACGGCTCGGCCTGCCGCCAGTGCTTCCAATCGCCGTCGCCGAGGCTCATCTCGTCGACGCGGCAGACGCCGCGCTCGCAGCGTCGATCGCTCTTGCCGCCGCGAAGGCCAGAAGGACCCCTTCGATGATCTGGAGCACCAAGAATAGGACGGTCTGCCAGGGACCGAAGTTGGGTGCTGTGTCGAGTACCTGATGCGCGATCGTGATCGCCAGAGTCATCGCCACAGCGACGAAGACGCCGGCGGCGACGCCCACGCGGTCCCGCTTGAGGAACAGGATTCCTACCGCTACCACCGCGGCGTTGGTCCAGCTTCCGAGAAGGAACGAGATCAGGACTCGCAGAGGCAATCCCAACGAGAAGATGGACTCGGAGCTGCCGCCGTACCACGGCAGCAGCGGCAACAAGACGGCGATCAGCGCGGCCCCGGTAGCGAGGCGGACGATCCCGCGGAGTGGATCCCGCACCGGCGTCGTCCCCATGCCTCCGGATGCTAGTGGGTCGCGAGCGCCAAGAGTCAGACGTAGCAGGCTCGCCCACGGCCGTCCGAACCGGGGGCTGTCTCGCCCCTGGTGCGCGAGCGCTCCGTCACCCGGCGGGCGTAGCATCGCTTCCGTGGCGTATGACGAGCACCTCGCCGATCGCGTCCGAACGCTGCTCGAGGGCGAAGCCGGCCTAACCGAGAAGAAGATGTTCGGCGGTCTCGCGTTCCTGATCGGAGGGAACATGACGGTCGCCGCGAGCGGTCAGGGCGGCCTGTTGGTGCGTGCCGACCCGACGACGTCTGACGGTTTGCTCAGTTCGAAGGGCGTCCGACCCATGGAGATGGGCGGCCGGCAGATGAAGGGCTGGCTTCGGGTGGACACCGAGGCCGTTCGCACCAAGCGCCAGCTCGAGAAATGGGTTCGCATCGGCACGGCGTACGTGCGTACGCTGCCCCCGAAGCGGTAGCCGCCTCGGGTCAGTGAAGCTCGCCGAGACGCTGCGCGACGACATGAGCGTGCGGGAGACGCGCCTCCTCGCCCTCGAGCAGGAGCGCCAGAACGGAGGCCTCGAGCGCTGCCCGGAGCGCCACCGGCTCGAGCGCGCCGACGTGGGCGTCCTCGAGACGCGCGAGGGTGTCTGCCGACAGATCGTCGTAGCTGCGATCCTGCGCTGCGGGCCGTCCCACGCGGAGGCACGCGAGCGCGAGGAAGACCTCAACATCGTCGGCCACGCCGAAGGTGAGATCCAGGTCGGAGAAACGGTCGTCGGCGCCGACGGCGAGCGAGCCCACGAGGGCTCCGGCGATCACGCGCTCATCCTCCTTAGCGAGCCTCAGCACGCGGTCGCGGAGAGCATCCCGCTGCTCGATCGTGAACATGCGTGCCGATCGTAGCCCCGCTCCTTGGACAGGTCTTCGGCACGGGCGGATGCTCACGTACATGGAGTGCGACGGCGGAGGCTAGATGGGCAGCAGTGGTTCGAGCTCTCGCTCGAACGTGCCGGCGATCCTGCGGTAGCCGGTCCGGTTCGCGTGGGGATCGGTGAGGAACCGTGGGGAACAGAACCACGTCCACCGACACGCGAGGGCGACGTTGACGGGGATCCGTCCGCGACCCGGCACGACGACCGTGTCCTCGAAGTCGTCGATCCGGAACGTGCTCGCCACGTCGGCGATCGCCGCACCGGCGTCTCCGTAGGCGGTCGCGAGCCCCTCGTCGAACACGGACCACGCGCGCTGATCAGCGTGGGCCAGGTGGCGGCCGCCTGGCGCGAGTCCCCACAGCCCCAGGAACGGGTCGTAGTAGGTCATGCCGACGATCGGCACGGCGGGGCCGGCGGCCGAGGAGAGCGCATCGATGATCTGCATGACGCGGTCGCCGAGCTTCGGCGCCAGGTCCGCCGCGCACGACTTCGCGATCAGGAGGGTGCGCTGCAGGCACCGGTTCAACAGGTCGTTCGCGCCGATGTCGATCGTGATGAATGCGACGTCCCCCGGATGCGCCGTCAGGAAGTTCACCGCGGCCTGAAGCTGCGATCCTGCCGGGTGACTGCACGGGGAGCGCTCACCGGTGATCAGCGAGCGACTCGTCTCGCCGGAGCAGCCGACGTTGCGGAGCACCAGGTCAGGGATCACGTCCTTCCGGATGCGGCGCGCCAGCACGTCGACGTATCCGTGCGCGGTCTCACCACGGTTCGGCTGGAATCCCGTCGACAGGGAGTCACCGAGCGCGAGGTAGTAGGCGGGACCACCTCCGCCTGCTTGCGCCATCGGCATCTGCAACACCGAGACAAGCAGCGTTGCAACTACGACCGCCCATGGGGCCTTACGCATCGCACACCCTCCCCTCGTGGGGGTGGACGCGAGCAGCCCACCGAGCCTGGATGACGGCGAGTCTATGGCACGCGGTGGTGCAGCGCTATGGCGCGATCAACTCAGGCACCCTTCCCGTGACTCGTGTCTTCCCGGGGGTGCTGCACCTCCCGGACGCCTCGCCCTACGATGGTCCCCAACCGGACGAAGGCCCCGACGTGGCAGCGAGCGATCAGAGTCACATCCTCGGGCGAGACCGGGAACTGGCAGAGACCCAACGGTTCATCCGGTCGGTCCCTTCGGGTCCCGGCGCGCTCATCCTCGAAGGGAGCGCCGGCATCGGCAAGACCACCTGTGGCAAGCGGGGACTGGATCGGCGCAGGCTGCCGG
>JBOGVO010000074.1:0-3624 GCA_050692855.1 Actinomycetota bacterium
GCCTCGATCAGGATGCCCTTGCCGACGGTGATGCCGTCACCGAGCGCCGTGATCCCTCCGCCCCCCGCATCGAACAGCTCGGGTGGAAGCAGGAACCGCAACAGATAGGCGCCCGTCACGGCTCCCGCCAGCTCGGCCACGATCAAGATCCCGGCACGGAAGGTCGTGAGCCTGCCCGTGGCCCACAGCGCGATCGCCACGGCGGGGTTCACGAGGCCACCCGAGATGTGCGCGGTGACCGAGATCATGATCGCCAGCACGAGCCCGTGCGCGAGGGCGACCCCGGTGAGGTCGAGCTGCCCGTTCGCGTTGAGGATCAGCGAACCTGCGACGACTGAGACGAGCGTGAACGTGGCCACGAACTCGGCCACGGCCGCCTTGCCGATGCTCTCCAAGGATCCCTCCACGGTGCGACCCCAAGGCCGTGCGGCGGGCGTGGGCCCGGTGGCCCGCGAGAGTCCGGCCACGCGCGAGACTAGCCCGTGCCGGCAGGCCGGGCAAAGCCGTCCATGCCCCCGCCACCGGGCCCGAGATGGCCCGGAAACCGGCCAGGAAACCGGCCGGAAACCGGGTAGCATCCTGGCCGTGGACGTGCTGTTGGTCTCGCCCGACCCGGCGTCACGCGAGCTGATGGCGCTCGCGGTCCGAAGCGTGGAACGGGCGCTCGGCACCGAGCTACGGTTCCGGGCGGCGGCCAACGGCGAGCTCGGGATCCGCGCGGCGCTGCGCGAGCGGCCCGATGTGGTAGTGGCCGACGAGATCGCCTCCCGGGCCGGGGCGTTCGCCCTGGCCAAAGAGCTGCGCGACGACATGGATCCGTTCACGGGGGTGATCGTGATCCTGTTGGAGCGCAAGCACGACGCTTGGCTCGCGGAGTGGTCCGGGGCCGACGCGTGGTTCGTGAAGCCGCCCGACCCGTTCGAGCTGGCCGACCGGTTGCT
This sequence comes from Actinomycetota bacterium, assembly GCA_050692855.1. Classification (GTDB taxonomy): domain Bacteria; phylum Actinomycetota; class UBA4738; order UBA4738; family HRBIN12; genus JAOUEA01. The sequence goes on from JBOGVO010000074.1 coordinate 942, forward strand.
GGAGCTCGTCAGGGAGAAGGAGACGGCGTGAAGATCAGGGGCATCGACGAACGGAGCGGTCGGGAGTTCATGGCCGAGCAGGTCATCGCGAGCGGAGGCGCATCGCCGTGGGACGGACAGCCGTTCAGCCCGGATTACGCGATCACGTTGGTGAATGCCCTCCGCGACGCCGAGGAAGCGGGGTCGAAGCTCGAGGAAGCCCTCGAGCAGATCGCCGATCTCCGGCCCGACTTCACGCTCGACGAGGACTCGGTGCTGGGGCCGTTGAAGGGCCCTCTCGCGCGCCTCGAGCAGAACCTGGTGCAGCAGGGTTGAGGCGAGCGTCGATGGGCGGCGAGGGCGGACTCGGTGTGGAGCTCCACGAAGGGCCGGAAGGCTGGCGGGTGACGATCGTGGATGCCTCCGGCGATGTGCTCGGCGAGCGAGCCTGCCGCGACCACCTCGAAGCGCGCACCTATGCATCGACGGTGCGCCAACACATCTACTGGTTGTCGCCGGAACGCTTCCGCGAGTACTACCGTCTCTAGCGACATGGGCTTCAACTACCAACAGCCGGGCAAGGTCAAGAAGACCGATCTGGCCATCTTCATCGGCGCGCTCGTCGTGATCGCGGCGCTCGTGATCTGGGCGGTCTGGTAGGTCGATGCCCGACGACGTCGCATCGCTCGACTTCTGTCACCTCACGACGACCGGGCGCCTCTCGGGGAATCCCCATCGCATCGAGATCTGGTTCGTGTTCGGCGACGAGACCGTCTACCTGATGGCGGGCGACCGCGAACGCAGCGACTGGGTCCGCAACCTGATGGCCTCACCCGACGTGGTGCTGGAGCTCGGTGGCCGCAAGCGCACCACGAAGGCGCGTGTGGTCGACGAGGCCAGCGACGAGGATGCCATGGCGCGCCGCCTGATGGTGGAGAAGTACGCGTCGGACGGCGACGACCTCGTCGAGTGGGGACGTTCCGCGTTGGTCGTCGCCCTCGACTGGCCAGGCGGCGTGAGCTACACGTCGTTGATCTGAGCCGAGCTCAAGCCTAACCCTCGTCGAAGCCCAGGGAGAACAGACGCTCGAGGTCGTGCTTCGAGTACACCTGGAAGCTGATCAAGGTCTCAGTGCGCTCGACGCCCTCGACCTTGGCGATGCCACCGGGGATCACGGACGCGAGCTGGTCGTGCGCGGGCACGCGCACGATCGCGATCAGGTCGAACTCGCCCGCCACCGAGTAGACCTCGCTCACACCCTCGATCTCGGCGATCGCCTGGGCGGCTTCCGAGATCTCGTCGACCTCGCACTGGATCAACACCACGGCGTGCACGGCGCTCATCGTGCTGGACCTCTCATACGCGCTCCAACACGACCGCGAGCCCCTGGCCGCCCGAGATGCAGAGCGTCGCGAGGCCCATCGACAGGTCGCGCGCGCGCATCTCGTAGGCGAGGGCCAGCAGGATGCGTGCGCCGCTCATGCCGATCGGATGCCCCACCGAGATACCCCCGCCGTTCACGTTGAGACGGTCGCGATCGAACTTCAGCTCGCGCTCGCACGCGATCACCTGCGCGGCGAACGCCTCGTTGACCTCGATCAGCTCGAAGTCGTCGATCGTGCACCCGAGCCGGTCCATCACCTTCTGGGTCGCCGGCACCGGGCCGATGCCCATGATCTCGGGCGGCACGCCGGCCCACGACATCGCGGTGATCGCCGCCAGCGGCTCGCGGCCCTCGGCCGTCGCGCGCGACCCGCTCATGAGCACCAGCGCTGCCGCGCCGTCGGTGAGGCCGCTCGAGTTGCCGGCGGTGACGCTTCCGCCTTCTCGGAACACGGGCGCCAGCCTCGTGAGGGACTCCATCGACGTGTCGGGCCGCGGGTGCTCGTCGTCGGCGACCGTCACGGTCTTCCGGCCGAGCGTCGCCTCGACCGGGAACATCTCCGCGGCCCGTCTCGCGGCCCCGGCCTGCGCCTGCTGCTGGGACCGCAGCGCGAATCCGTCCTGCTCCTCGCGGGAGATGTCGTACATGTCGGCGAGGTTCTCGGCGGTCTCGCCCATGATCAGCCCACAGAGCGGATCGAGGAGCCCGTCGCGATACATCGCGTCGACGGCCTCCGTGTTGCCGAGCCGATGCCCGAGCCGCATGTCGGGAAGCAGGTACGGCACCCGGGTCATGTTCTCGATGCCGCCGGCGAGCACCACCTCGCTCTCCCCGAGCATGATCTGCTCTGCCCCGAGCTGGGTCGCCTTCATGCCCGACCCGCAGGCGATGTTCACGTTGTAGGCGCTGACCTCCTTCGGAACGCCCGCGCGGATGCTGACCTGCCGGCCGGTGTTAGGGCCGTTGCCAGCCTGGCGAGCGTGGCCGACGATCGTCTGGTCGACGTGCTCGGCGTCGATACCGGCGCGCCGCAGGGCTTCCTTCGCCGCGAGCTCGCCGAGCTGGACCGCGGGTGTCTCGGCGAACGAGCCCAGGAACCGCCCGACCGGCGTCCTGGCGCCTTCGACGATGACCGCTCGTTCCATGCGCTCAGTCTACCGGCGCGGGCTTCGGCGGCCTTCTCGGCGGGGCGACGCCTCGCGTATCCGGGAGAGGACGCGCCCCAATGCCGCGCCGCCCTCGACGGGTTCGGAGGGTGCGCGATCGCACGCGGTGACCGTCGGACGGTGCCTGGCGACCCACGACCGCACGGCGGCGAGC
>JBOGVO010000075.1:0-2553 GCA_050692855.1 Actinomycetota bacterium
GGACCTGGACGGTCGGAAGCCCGCTCGGTATCTGGCCGACCAACGCGACGCCGTGAGCATCCAGATCGAAGAGACGCGACGCCACGAGCCCTCCGACGACCAGGATGAGCGCTCCTGGTATGCGAGGCGCGATCACCCGCGATCCGAAGACGACCGCGAGTGCCACGCCACCGACGAGCACGGTCTCCGGGCTGGCATCCGGGAGCGTGCCGAACCAGGACCGAGGCCGGGAGCGCGTCGAGGACGTTCACAGCCTTGTGGACCCAGTCGCGCTGATGGGCGGTCTCGGGGAACACGTCGCGGATCGCGGCCCAGAACCCCAGGGCGCCGTCACCCACCGCGAGCACAGGAGCTCGCAAGCCACGCCGTTTGAGGTCGCGCAGCAGCTCGGACCAGGACTCGGTCGACTCTCTGTAGCCGTCTGAGATCGCCACGAGCTCCTTGGTCCCGTCCGGTGCGAACCCCCACCACGACCAGCACGCATAGCCTGTCGTCGTCCCCCAGGCGCACGGAGAAGTGGATCCCGTCGACCCAGACGTAGATGTAGTCCACGCCCGAGAGGTCCCGTGCCATGAAGGCCTCGTGTTCGGCGGACCAGCTCGTGGTGAGCCGGGTGATCACCGGGGCCGACAGCCCCGCCTCGGTGCCGAAGAACTCGGCGAGCGCCGGCACGAAGTCCTTCGTGGAGAGCCCGTGCAGGTAGAGCAGCGGCAGGACCTCGGTGACCTTCGGTGAGCGGCGCACGTACGGGGGCAGGATGGAGCTCTGGAACCGGTGGCGCTCGCCCGTGACCGCATCGAGGCGGCGATCATTCACCCGTGGCGCGGTGACCTCGATCGCTCCGGCACCGGTCACGACCGTACGCGTGCGGGCCCGACCGTTGCGCACCACCAGCGCGTGGCCCCGCTCATCACGGTCATCAGTTGCCTGGTCGAGGTAGGCATCGACCTCGGCCTGCAGGGCGAAGGTGAGCATCCGCTGGGCACCTGCGCGACAGATCTCATCCAGAGCGAGGGCGAGTTCCTGCCGGCCATCCTCGTCGGGGGCTATCCTGAGCATCGGCGTACCTCCTTTGCCGGCGTATCCTCGCCGGCGACTCCGATCAGTGATCGACCGGAGGGTACGCCGCGTCCATCATCAGGTCCCGCATCCACAACTTTGGGTCATACCTCGCCCATCGTTCGCCCCCAGCTGTTCTAGCCAGGGCATCGAGCGTATTGTCGCCCCGACCGAAAGGATGTGGAAAAGGATGTCCGAGAAGGCAGTTCGAGCGCGCCCCGTCATCCTCGCAGTGGTCGCCGCCGCGGTCGCAACATCGGCGCTCACCCTGCCAGCATCCGCCGCGAGCCCGATGCGAAGGGATCCGCTGTACGTGGACACTGGCTACGACCCAGATGACATCCCCATCGACGAGGGGTCGTGCTGCCAACAAGATCCCGACGTCCGCTCGACGACGCGCAAGGTTACGAGGAGCACGAAGGGTAGATCGCTCTACATCACCTTCCGCACGTATGAGCGACTGCTCGGGTACTGGACCGTCCGCGTCCGTCTCGACACCCGCGGTGGACCGCACACCGATGCAAAGATGCGGCTCGCTGACTCGGGTGTCGGTCCAACCCGTTGCGGCGTGCGGTTCCTCGCAGAGGGCTCACGACGCCAGGGCAGCCTCCGTCTCCCCCGATTCGGTCATCGAGCCACGTGTCGAGTGCCCCTGCGGTGGGTGCATCCCAGCAAGCGGATCCGCTGGAAGCTCTTCTCCCCGGCTGGCCTCGAGGGTACGGAGCCGGGGGTCGATGAGATCGCGCCCGATGATCGCGGCTGGTACGTCTAACCTGCCGTCTCCGCTCATCCGCACGACACGGCGAGCAGCACCTACCAGGTCGCAGCGCGCCTGAAGGTGAACGCAAGATGCTCGTGGAGTACGTTGGCGCGGTGAAGACCCGTGTGGCTCTCATTGTTGTCCTCGTCGTTGCTAGCAACTCTTAGGTCCTCTCTGGAAGCCCGAGCAGCTCCGGGAGCCCTCGATCGCTCCTTGGAGGCGACGGCAGGGGGCCGTGTCCCGTCAAGTGGTGGAGATTCATCACTGCCATCCTCGTCTTCTATGCGATCTGAGCGAGTAGCTCCCTCGGGTCCTCACCCCCTTCGATGACGTCGACCTTGGCCATCGAACCGATGCTGAAGTAGCGGCGGTCGGCGACCTGCCATTCATCGTCTTGTTCGGCGAGCAGGGTCCCGACCAACCGCATCAACGAGTCAAGGGTCGGGAAGACCCCGACGAGAGGCGAGATTCACGATCGTGTCCCGAAGCGGTCGCAGCCACGTGCGATGTCGGTGCTGGGGCTTGCCGTCAGCGAGCTTGGGGGACTGGCGAGGAGGTACCGACGGCACACCCGCCTACTGCGTGATGAACTGCCTCTTCATCCGGCCATACCGTAGGACCCTGCTCGCATCGTCATCGCCGAAGTTGTAGAAGCCCACGCCGTCCGTGCTGCCCCGCGAACCCAGCGTCCGTCCCGGCTTCACGTAGAACTCCACATGGTCGGCCTCACCAGC
>JBOGVO010000076.1:0-10244 GCA_050692855.1 Actinomycetota bacterium
CTCCGGCGCGATGCCGTTCGCCCAGTGGGGATACCATCCCGACCTCGGCCGGGGCAGCGAGGAGTTCGAGCACCACTTCCCCGCCGACTTCATCTCCGAGGCGATCGACCAGACGCGCGGCTGGTTCTACACCTTGATGGCCGAGGGGGTCCTCCAGTTCGACTCGAGCACCTACCGCAACGTCGTGTGCCTCGGCCACATCATCGCGGCCGACGGCCGGAAGATGTCCAAGTCGCTCGGCAACATGTTCGACCCGTGGGAGGCGCTCGATCGGCAGGGCGCCGACGCGCTCCGGTGGTTCATGATCACGAACGGCTCGCCGTGGGCGTCAAGGCGCATCGGCCACGAGGTGCTCGACGACGTGCTGCGGCAGTTCCTGCTGACGCTCTGGAACGTGTACGCGTTCTTCGTGACCTACGCCGAGGCCGACGGGTTCGATCCGTCGTCGCCCGCGCCGCCCGTCTCCGAACGGCCCCTGCTCGATCGATGGGTGCTGTCGCAGCTCGCGCGGACGGCGCGCGCCGCCCGCGACGGCCTCGATGCCTACGACGCCACCGGCGCGGGCCGCCGCATCGAGCGATTCGTCGACGACCTGTCGAACTGGTACGTGCGTCGGTCACGGCGCCGATTCTGGAACCCCGGCGGCGAGGCGGGCGACGAGACTACGGCGGCCTTCCACACGCTCCACGAGTGCCTGGTGACGATCTCGACGCTCCTCGCGCCGTTCACGCCGTTCATCGCCGAGTCGATCTGGCGGAACCTCGCCGCCGGTCGCGGTGGCAGGCCGATCTCGGTGCACCTGGCGGACTACCCGAGGGCCGACGAGTCGGCGATCGACGACGCGCTCGACGCGGAGATGGCGGCAGCGCGGGCGGTGGTCACGCTCGGACGGATGATCCGAACCCAGCAGAAGATCCGCAATCGCCAACCGCTCCGCAACGCGGTGATCCACATGGGCCATGCCCCGGAGCTCACCCTGCCCGGCGGCGTCACCCGGGCGGAGGACGCGCTCGCCGCGATCGTCCGAGACGAGCTGAACGTCCGGTCCATCGAGTTCGCCGAGAGCGCTCACGAGCACGCGACGTGGCACGCGAAGCCCAACTTCAAGGCCCTGGGCCCGATGCTCGGCCCCCGCGTGCAGGAGGTGGCCGCCGCGCTCGCCGCCGACGACGGCTCGCTCGCAGCGGCGCTCGCACGGGGCGACTCCGTGACCGTGCCCACCTCGGGGGCCGTCGTGACGCTCGGGCCCGACGACGTCGACCTCACCCAGGACGTCAAGGAGGGTTGGGGCGTGGCGAGTGACGGAGGCGTCACCGTCGCGCTCGACCTGCACATCACCGACGACCTGCGGCGCGAAGGGATGGCGCGCGAGCTGATCAGGGCGATCCAGGAAGCCCGCAGGGCTGCCGGGCTTCAGGTCTCGGATCGGATCCAGCTGGGCGTGGATGCCGGTGCGGCGGTGAGCGAAGCGCTCTCCGTCCACCGTGACATCGTGGCCCGCGAGACGCTCGCCGTCGACGTGCTTCACGGGGACGCCGACGGTCCGGCGATCGACACCGAGATCGAGGGTGAGCGGGTGCGGATCAGCGTGCGACGCGCCGACTACGCCGCGCCGCCACGCGCCTGACGGTCGCTGCACCGACCGAGACGAGGGACAGGACGGCCGCGACGATCGCGATGCCCACGAAGGTGGCGCTCTGGATCGCGAGGCCGATGACGAGACAGACCAGGCAGAGCACGCCGAGGACGAGAGCGAGGAGGTAGCGGATCGCGACGTCGCGGCCGTACGGTGGCGGGTCGCCGGCGGGCGATGCCGAGGCGGGCTGTCTCAGTCCTCACCCCAGAACAGCTCCCGCAGGGAGCCGTCGCCCTCGGGCTCGCCGTCGCTGCGGGCCGTCCGGGCCGCGGCCGGCTCCTCGATGCGAACCGTGGGCTCGCTGTCGGGAACACGGGTGGGAGCCTGGACGTCCCCGGCTCTCTCGTCCACCTCGGCTCCGGATCTCGCCTCGGTCTCCGACCCCGGCTCCGCCTCGGATGTCGGCTCGGGTGACGGGGCCGCCTCATCTGCCTTCCGCTCATGTGCCTTCCGCTCATCTGCCTCCGGCCCCGATGCAGCCGGGCGTGCCGTCGGCGTTGCCTTGCCCGGAGCGCCCGCTGCTGCCGGAGCCGCGGCTGCCGATGAGGTTGTGGGAGTCGAGGCAGCGGTTCGCGAGGTCTTCGCCATGCCCTTCACGGCTTCCGCGTGCTGTTGCACGAGCCCGGCCAGCGACTGCAGGAACTCGCGTTCGCGGGTGAGGAACGCGCTCACCCCGGCGTTGCCCTGGGAGGCGGCGCTTGCGGACGAAGTGAGCGCCACACCGGCACCCGCCCCGCCCCGAGCCTCCTGCGTGATGCGGACCGCTTCCGCGCGAGCGCGCGCGATGATCTCGTCGGCCTGGCGCGACACGTCGTCGAGGTCGGGCGAGCCCACGACCGGGGCGCCGCCGGAGCGCAGCCGCTCGTTCTCGTTCGCGAGCGCCGAGAAGGCGTCGGTGAGCTGATCGAGGAACTCGTCGACGTCGCGCATCTTGTAGCCGCCGAAGCGCGAGACGCGGAACTCTTTCTGCTGGATGTCGAGCGCGGTCAGCGCGCGGTCGGCTGCCGTCACGCCCTGACCTGGTGCCGTGTCCTGCTTGCCCATCGGGACCCCTCCTGGATCAACAGAGCGCCGTTTGCAGCACGAAGATGACGATGAACGCGACCACGACCGACAGGTCGAACATGCCCGCCGGCGGCACGATGCGGCGCAAGACGCGCAGCGGCGGTTCGGTCACGTCGAACAACATCTCGTACGCGGAGCGCAGCGGTCCTGTCGCGGGGGGACGCCAACCGGCGAGCTGCACCCAGCTCAGCACCACCCGGATCAGCAGCACGATCCAGACGACGGTGAGCGCGAGGCACACGAGTCGGATGACGGGGGATGCCGCGATCATCGGGTGCAGAGGCTAGCAGCAGCGGCGGGACCACGTTCCGGCGCTCCTTCGGGTCGCCGGACGGCGACCACTCAGAACTGGTTGTAGAAGCCGGTGCCCGCGATGCGCTCACGTTCCTCTGCGGAGACCTCGACGTCGGCCGGCGTGAGGAGATACACGCGGTTGGCCACCAGCTCGATCTTGCCGTCGAGCCCATAGACGAGCCCGCTGGCGAAGTCCACGAGCCGACGGGCGATCGAGTCCTCGGTCGATTGCAGGTTCATGATGACCGCCGTGCCGTCCTTGAACCGGTCGGCGACCTCGCGAGCCTCGTTGAATCGCTTGGGCTCGGACTTGTGGATCGAGCTCATGCCGGCGGACGCCGGCCGCGGCGAGGCGATCGTGCGCACGACGCCCTCGGCCTCGGCGGGAACCTCACGAACGGCTTGGGGCCGCATGCGACGCACCGGCGCGGGCTCGGCTTCGGGCATGTCGTCGACGAAGTCTTCGTCCTCCTCGACGAGCCCCAGGTAGTTCAGGGTCTTCTTCCACACGCCGGCCATCTCCGTTCCTCTCGTGTCCCTCGGCCGTATCACATCATGTCCTCGGCCGCATCACGACGTGCCGTTCGGCTCACCGACCATCGTCCGAATGCCGAACAACGCCGTTCCGATGCGGACCATCGTAGCGCCTTCCTCGACCGCAGCCTCGTAATCCAACGACATCCCCATGCTCAAGTCCACAACGTCGGGGTGGTTCTCCCGCACGGCGTCGCGGAGCTTGCGGAGCTCGCGGAACCATGTGCGGGCGTCGTCGGGTGTCGCGCCGGGAGGCGGGATCGTCATCAAGCCGCGCAGCCGGAGCCCTTCCAGGAGCGCGACCCGGTCCGCGAAGGCGTGGGTCTCGTCGGGCGCAACCCCCGCCCGGCTGCCCGTGAAGTCGATCTCGATCAGGGCATCGAGCGTCCGGCCCGCCTCGGCCGACCGCCGCGCGAGACGCTCGATCGCGCGCCCGCCCGAGAGCGTCTCCACCACGTCGGCGAGAGCGGCCACGTGGTGGGCGGTGTTGGTCTGCAGGGCGCCGATGTAGTGCCAGCGAGCACCGGCGACCGCTCCGTGCATCTCTCGGAGCTCACGAACGTAGTTCTCCCCGACCGCCCGGACACCCGCGGCCACGAGCCAGCCGATCGCTTCCGCCGGCTGCGTCTTCGCCGCCGCCACGAGCAGGACCGAGCCTGGGTCGCGTCCCGAACGATCGCAGGCACGCTCGATGCGCGTCGCGACCGACCGGAGGTTCTCGAGGATCTCGTCCCGGGTCGCAGACATGCGCCCCATCGTGCCACGACCCGCCGAGCCCGGAGGGGACCGGATCTCCCAATGGAACGAGAACGGGGGCGGGGAGGTCTCTCGGCCAAGAGGCGGGGGAAGGGCGCCTCCTCGCGTGTGAACCTCCCCGCCCCACGCCCCCCTTGGGGGCCACGCGGAGCGAGGCTCGTGCCGTCAGCTCTTCAAGAAGTCCGGGATGTCGAGATCCTCTTCTGCATCGAACGAGACCGAGGGCTGCGGTTCCTGCTCTCCTGTCACGAACACGTCGGCCTCGTCGTCGGCTTCCTCGGCGAGGATCGATGGCAACGACTCTCGGCCTTCTTCGGCACCCTCCCGAACCGGTTCCTCGAGCAGGCGTGACAGTCGCGACTCGAACTGGTTGCCGCCCGCGACGTTCGGGGCCACCTTGTCGAACCCCGCAGCGACCACCGTGACCCGGACCTCTTCGCCCAGCGCGTCGTCGACCACCGCGCCGAAGATGATGTTGGCGTCGGGATGCGCCACCCGCGTGATCGCGTCGGCAGCCTGGTTCACCTCGTGCAGCGTCAGGTCGGTGGGACCGGCGATGGACAACAGCACGCCCTTGGCTCCGTCGATCGAGGACTCGAGCAGCGGGCTCGAGATCGCCGACTTCGCAGCCTCGGTAGCGCGGTCGGCGCCGGTGCCGAGCCCGATGCCCATGAGCGCCGACCCTGCGCCCGCCATCACCGACTTCACGTCGGCGAAGTCGAGATTGATCAGGCCGGGGGTGGTGATGAGGGAGGTGATGCCGTCGACCCCCTGGTACAGGACCTGGTCGGCCATGCGGAAGGCCTCGATCATCGGCATGTTGGGATCGGCGACCTGGAGCAGGCGATCGTTGGGCACCACGATGAGCGTGTCGACGGCCTTCTTGAGCTCGGTGATGCCGAGGTCCGCCTGGGTGGCTCGCTTGCGGCCCTCGAAGCCGAAGGGTCGGGTGACGACACCGATCGTGAGGGCGCCGAGGCCACGAGCGATCTCGGCCACGACCGGCGAACCACCCGTTCCTGTGCCGCCGCCCTCGCCGGCGGTGATGAAGACCATGTCGGCGCCCTTGAGGATCTCCTCGATCTCGTCGGCGTGCCCGGTGGACGCTCCCTTGCCCACCTCGGGGTCCGAGCCGGCGCCCAGACCTCGGGTCGTCTCGCGACCGATGTCGAGCTTCACTTCGGCGTCGGACATCAGCAACGTCTGCGCATCGGTGTTGACGGCGATGAACTCGACACCCCGCAGGCCTGCCTCGATCATGCGGTTCACCGCGTTCACGCCGCCTCCACCGATGCCGACCACCTTGATCACGGCGAGGTAGTTCTGGGGAACGTCCATCTGTCTGCCTTCCTCCATCGGGTCGAGACCCGATCCACCTGCGGAAACGCCTCGTTCGTGCCAGAACTCTCACTGTCTACTACAACGTTATTGTCATATCTACATGACGTAGAGTCCCGCAAGTTACTAAGGATCCGCAGGTCCGTCAAGTCTCTGTCTCGACCTTGTTGTCGGGTGGGATGACAGTTCGCCCGAGCCTAGGGGGAAGGCGAAGCGGACGCCGAGGACGAGATGGTGCCGCGTGCTCCCCTCCTGCTCTCCGACGGCGGGGGCACGTCCGCCGACGGGTCGGGCCCCGTCGCAGGCTGGTAGGAACCGACGAACCGAGCCGTCGGGGCTCCGGGTGCCGACACATCGATCGCGAGCAGCACCTTGTCCTCGCGCCCCGCGAAGCTCAGGATCGCCTGCAGGGCCTGCGCCTTGGCGGCGGTGTCGCCCGACGATCCGTACCGGACCTCCACGCCGCCGTCGACCACCATCGACAGCTCCCCGTCGTCGGAGATGCCGACGCTCGCCACCCGGGCGCGAAGCGATGGCGCCATCGACGCCACCGCGTCGGCCGCGGATCGGAGGCCGCTCACGCCGGGCTCCGAGCCGGGCTCGACGACCATCTCGGGAAACGCCGTTCCCCGTGGTGCCGCGCCCAGCACGACGCCGTCGGCCGAGACCAGCGTGCGGCTTCCTCCTTCGGCCAGGACCAGGACGGGGGTCCGCTCCAGGATTCGGACCCTGATCGTGGAGGGAAGGTCAACCATCACGGTCGCATCGAGGATCCAAGGCTCACCCTTCAGTCGAGCTTCGGCGGCTCGCTCGTCGAGATGCACGAGATTCGTGTCCTCCCCGATCCCCGCGATCTTCAACACGCGGCGCGGACCGATGCGCTCCTCACCTGTCACCCGGATCGAGCGCGCGCCGAAGAGCGACGTATAGCTCAGCGAGACCGAGCCCGTGACGAGGGCGACCCCGATACCGCTCGCGATCGCCCACCGACGCAGCGAACGACGGTGGGCCTGCTCGACCCGATGCGAGACTGCCGGGGCCCCGGGTGCGACGGCGACCGGGTCCTCGGGAACGGTGATGTGCGGGTCCTCGACGTCGGTGCGGACGGGGGCCTCGGCGTCGGTGGCGACCCGCTCATCCGGCAGCATGATCGAACTCCCCGACGAGGCGAACCTCCGGCTCGAGGCGCACCCCCGATCGCGCCTCGACCTCGTCCTGGATGCGAGCGATCAGGGACCGGACGTCGTCGGCGCTGCCGCCCGGTCGGGCGACGATGAAGTTCGCGTGCTTCCTGGAGACCTCGGCCGCGCCGATGCGGGCTCCCTTCAGCCCCGCGGACTCGATCAGTCGGGCCGCGTGATCTCGGGGCGGATTCCTGAACACGCTCCCGCAGTTGGGCTCGGCGAGCGGCTGGGTGCGGCGACGCCATTCCCTGGCCGCATCCATCGCGACCCGGATCTCGGCCGGATTGCCCGGGCGCAACGTCACCGTCGCGCCCGTGACCACCGAGTCGGCCGGTAGATCCGACCGGCGGTAGGAGAACCCGGCCGCCGCGGCGGGGATGGATCCGGTTCCACGGCCCTCCAGGCGATACACCTCCACGGAGGTCACCACGTCCGCCATCTCGCTCGCGTGCGCGCCGGCGTTCATCGTCAGGGCCCCGCCGACCGTCGCCGGGATCGCGACGCCGAAGGACAGCCCGCTCAGCGCGTGACGCAAGGCCACGCCGGCGAGCGCCGGCAGCGGCATCGCGCCGCCGGCCGTGAGCAGCGCTCCGTCGCGGGCCGCCCACCGGAACCCTCGCCCCAACCGCAGCACGAGGCCACGGAACCCCCGATCGGACACGAGCACGTTGGAGCCCTTCCCGATGACCACGAACGGAAGATCCGCCGTCACGACCGCCTCGCTCGCGACATCGAGGTCGGACTCTGACTCCGGTTCGAGGTACAGGGCCGCCGGGCCCCCGATGCGGAACGTGGTGAGCGGGGCCATGGGGAACCGGGTGCGCACGCGGTCGCCGCACGCCGCTCGAAGGATCGACTCGGCGCGCGCCAGATCGGTCACTCCTGTCCCCCGATCCGCGCGAGGGCGGCGTCCCCGAGCATCCACACATCGCCGCACCCCATCGTGATCACCAGGTCGCCCTCCCGGACCTCGCGGTCGAGGTAGTCGACGACGTCGGCTCGGTGGGGCAGGTAGACGGCGGGCGTGGCGGGCGAGGCGAGTGAGACGCCGTCCACGACGAGCCTGCCGGTCACGCCCGGGATCGGCTCCTGCGCCGCGCCGTACACGTCGGTCACGAGCACGAGGTCCGCGCCGGTCACGCTCGCACCGAGCTCTCGCCACAACGCCTGCACGCGCCAGTAGCGGTGCGGCTGCACCAAGGCGATCACCCGACCGGGCCGGCGACGCCGAGCCGTCTCGATCGTCACGGCCATCTCGACGGGGGTTTGACCGTAGTCGTCGAAGAAGTCGGCGCCGCGCGCGCTGCCTCGATGCTCGAAGCGGCGGTGCACGCCGGTGTAGGCGCCGACCGCCTCGGCCGCCTCGGCGAGCGGCACCCCGACGATCCCGGCGACGCCGACCGCCGCGGCCGCGTTCAGCAGGTTGTGGAGCCCGTCGACCCGCAGCCGCAGGGGCGCCTCCGCTCCCGATCGGTCGCGGACCCGGCCGCGAGCGCCGTCGGGGCCGAGCTCGTCCACCGTCACCAGCAGGTCGAGGTCCGTGGCCGTGCCATAGCGCAGGGCGGACGTCCCCGTGTCGGCCAGCACCGACCGAACCCCCGGGTCGTCGCCGCACGCCACGACCTGCTCGCAACTGCTCACGAAGCGCCCGAACGCTGCCTCGATCTCATCCGAGCCGCCCGGGTAGAAGTCGACGTGGTCGACGTCGACGTTGGTCACCACGCCGACCGAGGGCCGGGCCAGCAGGAACGATCCGTCGCTCTCGTCGGCCTCGAACACGAACAGCTCGCCACGCCCCGATCGCGCGCCGCTGCCGCTCTCGTTCAGGTCGCCGCCGATGAGGTAGCTCGGGTCGAGGCCGATCCGTTCCAAGACCACGGCGATCATCGAGGTCGTCGTGGTCTTCCCGTGCGTGCCGGCGACCGCCACCGCGCGCGTGCCCTCCACGAGGGCGGCGAGCGCCTGTTGGCGAGCCCACACCGGGATGCCGCGTTCCGTCGCAGCTCGCAGCTCGGGGTTGGTGGGACTGATCGCGCTGGACACGATGACGACATCGGGCGAATCGAACCGAGCGGGGTCATGGCCCACCCAGACGTCGGCGCCCGCTTCCCGCAGCTCGGCGAGGCCCTTGGAGTCCTTGAGGTCGGAGCCACTGACGCCGATGCCCCTCGCCTGCATCAGGCGGGCGAGGTTGCGCATGCCCGCGCCACCGACGCCGATCAGGTGCACGCTGCCGATACCTGACAGGCTGGGGATCGGCAGGGTCGGGATGCTTCCTTCCGGAGGGACGTAGGTCCTCACGACGCGACCCCCACGACGAGGTCGGCGATCCGCCGATCGGCGTCCGGCCGGGCCCAGGCGCGGGCCGCCACCGCCATCGACCGGCGCGCCGGCTCGTCATCGACCAACGCCTCGATCCGCTCCATCAGCCGCTCGGGCGTCAGGTCGTGCTCGAGGTGCACCTCGGCCGCCCCCGCCCGGGCTAGCTCGCGAGCGTTCTCCTCCTGATGGTGCTCGGTGGCGAAAGGGTACGGCACGAGGATCGCGGGGATGCCGCACGCGGACAGTTCGGCGAGGTGGCCCGACCCGGCACGCGAGACGGCGAGGTCGGTGACCGCGAGCGCGAGATCCATTCGATCGATGAACCCCACGACGCGCACGAGCAGCGCGCCCGGCCGCGATGCAGCCGGCGCGATCTCCCCCTCCCGCCCGGCCCCTGCCGCCACGAGGAGCTGGAGGTCGGGTCGTGTTCGCAGCAGCTCGATCGTGGCCGCCACGATGCGATCGAGGCCCAACGCCCCCTGGCTTCCCCCGAACACCGACACGGTCGTGCGACCCGCTTCGAGGTCGAACGCCTCGAGCGCTTCGACCCGTCGATCGCGAGCGTCCTCCGCCACCTCGGCCACGGCCCGCCGGATCGGGTTCCCCGTGCGAACCACGTGGACCCCGGCGGGCAGCCGGGCCGCCGTGCCCTGGAAGGTGGTGGCAACGACGCGAGCCCATCTCGAACCGAGGCGGTTCACCACCCCGGGCACGCTGTTCTGCTCGATCAGCACGATCGGCCGGCGCGCCAGGCGGGCCGCCAGGATCGACGGAGCGCTCGCGTATCCGCCGATGCCGACGACGACGTCCGCCGAGCGGACGACCGAGCGCACCGCCCGCATCGCGGCCACGGAGAGCCACACCGCCCGCACCGAACGCAGCGAGAGACGCGACTGGGCCGAGTCGACCTTCACGGGCGTGAAGCGGAAACCGGCGGCCGGCACGAGCGAGGCCTCCTGCCCGGACCCCGAGCCCACGAACCGCACCTCGTGGCCGGCATCGCGGAGCCGGTCGGCGATCGCGAGCGCGGGGAACACGTGCCCGGCAGTGCCACCACCGGCTATGACGACCCTCATCGTGCGCTCCTGTCCCCCGCCGACGCCCCGCTGCGCGTG
>JBOGVO010000077.1:0-3922 GCA_050692855.1 Actinomycetota bacterium
GTACGTGATCGAACCGCACGTCCCCGGCTACACGGCCGGCGACAACGTCTCGCTCGTCTCGGCGTCCTGCCCGGGGCCCTGCGAGCTGGTCGAGGCTCGGCGGAACGATCGCCGGATCGGCCTCACCCGGGGCGAGGAGCTGGACCGTCCCTGGTTCCAGGACTTCTTCACGACACCGGGAGGCGACACTACCACGCTGTCGATCGTCACGCATCGTGACGACGTGTGGCGTGGGAACTCCTCGGGAGGCAGCTATCGCTTGGTCGTGCTGCCCCAGGCGACGGTGCAACCCACCGAGACCACGATCGAGATCGAAGCCCCGGCCGGCACGAACATCACCTGGACCAGCGAGCCGATGACGCTCGACGGATCACGGGCCGTCTGGACCGGGGTGCCTCAGGGCCGAACGGAGATCGTGGTCCGGTTCCGGGCCCCGGCGCCCGTCCGATGGTGGCGCAACGTGGTGCGGGCGCTCCCCTGAGGTCCGTAGGGTGACATCCGGAGCCGGGAGGGCAGGGCTGGACGCGGACCCTGGGCCCCGCAGCGGGGGGCAACTTGGCTGGTCGCGGCCCCCCTGGGGCCCGCCGCGGGGTAACTTGGCTGGACACCCCTGGGCGCGCCGCGACAACTTGGCCTGGACCTCCGTAGTCGTGCCTGCGAGCGAAGACGGAGGTCCTTGCCAAGTCGCCGCGAGCGAAGGGGCCAGCCTCCTCCCGTGAAGGGGCCAGCCTCCCCTCTTGCCACGGACCTCAGGGGCGACGCACGGCGAGGCCGGGCATGCGAACGCCCCGGGAGATCCCGGGGCGTCGCTCGTTGCGAGTGCGGTGACTCAGGAGTGTGCGGTCGCCCGACGCCGAGCCACGAACAGCGCGACGAGCCCGACGGCCACCAGCACGGCCGCGAAGAGCACCGCGGTGGAAGCGTCGCTGCCGGTGAACGCAGTGCCGCCGCCGGAGCCTTCGACGACCCCTCCGCCACCGCCAGCCGGACCCTCGGTTTGGGCGAGGGCCGCGCCGGCGAAGGTGGTGACGAACGCCATCGCGCCGAGGAAGACCGCGAGAGCCTTCTTCATGGACAGATCCCTTCTTTTCGGACGGCCCGAGAGCCGTGTCGCCTTTCTCGGGGACGATGATAGGCCGTTCGGGCTACGTCAGGCAACCATCGGAAGTCCATTTCTGGTCGGTCAGGCGTCTTTCGGCCGGATGAGTCCTTCAGGCGTGCTATCGGTGGTCCGATATCACCGGCATGAGGTTCCGACGCGTGTCCACCACCGAGCGGATCGCTCGAGCGTTCGCCGACGCGGTCGCGGCCGGCGATCTCGAGGCGGCCGAGGGGTGGGTGACCGTCGCGGCCCTTCGAGCCGAGCGCTCCGCCGATGCTCGTCCGCGTTCGATCTCGGACCCGGCGAAGCGTCGATCGTTCGCCGGCCCTCAGTAGGAACCGCGCTTCGACAGAAGCGCCGGCACCGTCTTGGCGAGGATGTAGAGGTCGTAGGCGAGCGACCAGTTCTCGATGTAGAACAGGTCGAGCCGCACGCAGTCGTCGAACGAGAGCTCGGACCGGCCGCTCACCTGCCACAGGCCGCTGCAGCCTGGAGGCACCTCGAGCCGGTCGAACTGCCAGTCCTCGTACTGCGTGACCTCGCGTGGCAACGGCGGACGAGGACCCACGAGGCTCATCTCGCCTCGGATGACGTTGATCAACTGGGGCAGCTCGTCGAGGCTGTACTTGCGCAGGACTCGTCCGACACGGGTGACCCTGGGATCGCGCTCGAGCTTGAACATCAGGTCCTCGACCCCGTGGACTTCGCGTAGCTCCTCGACCATCTCGTCGGCGCCCAGCTTCATGGTCCGGAACTTGAGCATCGTGAACGGACGCCCTCGATGACCCACGCGCGTCTGACGGAAGAGCACGGAGCCGGGCGACGTGAGCCTGACCGAGAGCGCGATGACGCCGAGCACGGGCGAGAGCAGCACGACCCCCAATCCTGCGAGCGTCACGTCGAACGCCCGCTTGAGGGCGGCCTGGGTGCCGGTGAGCCGCACGGGGCGCAGCGACAGGGCGGTGAACCCGCCGAGGGACTGCACCGCGATCCGCGACGACAGCACCTCCGGAAGGGTCGCCGTGATCCGAACCTCGACCCCTTCGAGTCGGACGGCCTTCGCGACGTGCTTCATCTCAGAGGTCGACATGGAGCTGGCGGCGACGAACACGCACTCCGCGCCGAATTCCCTGATCACCTCGCGCAGGTTCGCGATCGTGCCGACGATCGGGAGGTTGCGGTCGTCCCCGTCACGAAGCTGCGTCGCGACGACGCCGAGCGCCCGGAACCCGAACGTCGGCTCCTGCATGAGCTTCCACAGGTGCTCCGCTTCCTCGTTGCTGCCCACGATGAGCGTGGGAAAGCTGAGGGTGCCGGCCGCTCGCTCGCGACCGAGCTTCGCGTGCCAGAGACGCCGGGTACCGAGGGCGAGCACGATCGCGAAGGCCCATGAGATCGCGAGCCACAGGCGAGAGGGGTCGGGCTCGGCCTTGGCCCCGAAGGACAACACCAGGATGGTCGCGATGGTCAGTGAGACCGCGAGGATGATCCGCCGGAACTCCTCCGCCGGCGAGTACCGGTGCGCGTCGTACAAGTGGAAGGCCGAATACAGCGCCAGCGCCACGAGCGGCGTTGCCACGAGGAGCAGCGTCACCAGTCTCGCCTCGGGCAGCTTGCCGGGCCCGAGCCACAGCCGGTTCGCGAGCCACAGGGCCGATCCGATCGACAAGACGTCGGTGATCGCCGTCAGACGAGATATGCGACGGTAGCGCGCCCGGATCGAGCTGGACCCATCGATGACTGGAGCGACAACAACGGACCGTGTGTCCGTTTCATTGCCGGTCATCTCTTCTACGTCAGGTTCGATGTCACGCTGCATCCTGCTCGCCCCGTCATCGTCGCTCGAAGGGTCTACCCCCCGACCCCGGATGGCTCCGCTACCCCACTCCCTTGGACCCGTTCGGAATCGGTGACCCCTACCCCTTATCCACCCAGCGGGGGATGTATGCGTCCGCTGTATGGGGGACGATATCGCGTCCGGCACCTTGGCGCTATACGACCAAGGTGGTTTCTTCGGAGATCTCGAGGCAAGGCGCCTAGGACCGATGCCCCTATGTCCTCTTCGAGAGGTATCGGAGCGCGCGGGAGCGATCGTCGAGGGCGGACGCCGGAGGCTCGCGGGAGTCTCGCTGGGGTCAGTCCTGGATGAGCTGCGTGGCGATCTGGATCGCGCCGGGGCCCACGATGACGACGAACAGGGCCGGCAGGATGCAGAGCACCAGCGGGAACACGATCTTCACGGGCGTCTGCTGGGCCTTGGCCTCCGCGGCCTGCCGGCGCTTGATGCGGAGCTGCTGTGCCTGCGTGCGGAGCACGCTCGCGATCGAGACACCGAACACGTCGGCCTGGATCATCGCGAGGGCGAACCCGTTCAGCTCATCTACGTCGGTGCGGTCGGCCAGGTGCCGGAACGCCTCCGAGCGTGGCACGCCGAGCTGGATCTCCTGGAGCATGCGGGCGAACTCGGCCGACAGCACCCCGGGGACGTTCTGCACCACCTGGGCGATGGCCGCGTTGAGCGACAGGCCTGCCTCGACGCTGATCGTGAGCAGGTCGAGGGTGTCCGACAGCGTCTTCAGGACCTCCTTCTGACGGGCTTGGACACGGCGGTTCAGCATCGAGTCGGGCACCACGAACCCGACGAACGCCAATAGCGCGATCGCGACGATCGAGATGAACGGCGCGGGCTGCACCACCGTCGAGAGCACGAACCCGCCGAAGACCCCGGCGACGGCGCCGATCACCTTGAAGGCGAGCACCCGCTCCGCGTCCCAGCCGACCGGGCTGCCGGCCAGCTGGAGCTTCTTCGCGACCCGGTCG
>JBOGVO010000078.1:0-3661 GCA_050692855.1 Actinomycetota bacterium
CCCCAGGTGACCGCCGAGCCAGCACTGAGGTTCGGCACCCGGTGGATGGTAAGCAGAGGGTCTGACAGAGGATGCGGATGGCGGATCCATCTCCGGAGCGGCACGCTTCCGGATCGTGAGCGAGGACGGTGCGCGAATCCGCGAGGTCACGATCCACCCGACGAGGACCTACCAGGGGCTCGGGAACGCCGAAGGTGCAAGGATGTCGTGAGACAGGTGTCAACGATGTCTTGCGACATCACACCGGCGCGCCCCGAGGGATTCGAACCCCCGACCTTCTGATCCGTAGTCAGACGCTCTATCCGGACTGAGCTAGGGGCGCATCTACCTGCGGAAACGTCGCCACCAAAGCTTGCACGCCGCTCTCGCAGAAATAACCTATCAGTGTCTGACGCTCACGGGCCAAAGCCCACGAGAGGAGCAAGCTGGGCAGAGGTCGCAGAGGGCCCGCGTCGCCGCCATTGCACGGTGGATGCCGGGACACCTGGCTGACCCTCGCCCAGTACCGGCTGCTCGAAGCGGGTGAGCTGCACATCACGTTCGACCTGTACGAGCGGATCGTGGAGCTGTGTGGGTGGCCCCGCTAGCTCAGCCCGACCTGTGCTGCCTTCATCGTCGGCGATGCCTGAGCGGCGAGAGCAGTGAGCCACCGGGCGGGTTACACCCGGCGGGCTCATCGCCCTCACTGCCCGACGACCTGATCGGAGCTTCAGGCTAGGCAGGGATTCGCTTCATCGGTGGTCGGTGGCGTGTCAGGTGGCAGCCCGACGAACGTGGCAACCAGTACGACCCCGTCCTCTCCCACGTTGAGTGCCTTGTGCACGTGACCAGGTGGCTCAACGAAGACCTCACCGGGCCGGTACACGTTACGGGTGCAGTCACCCTCCTCGATGATCGCCACGCGACCCTGCTTCACGAGGACGAAGACGTGGGCTGGGTGCGAATGCCACCCGGTGGTGCCGTTGGGCTCTAGCTGGGCCCGGACGAACAATGCGACGCTCGGCCCATCCGGTTGGATGGACAGCGAATCGATCGTCGTCGCCCCGAGGACCTTGGCGATGTAGCCTCGGCTCGGCGTCGCGACCGCAGCCCCGACCGTGAGGACCAAGACAGCCGCCAGAGCGATGATGGCGCGCTTCTTCTTCATGTTGGCGTCCTTCCTTCGAAGCGGGCTGGGTTCGACCGGAAAGGCCGCCGAGGAGGTCCACGAGATTGCGCCAACCCGGCCATTTCTCGGCCGCAGGGACCGGGTCGTTCTGGGTCAGCCCACACGAAGCTGAGCTTCACCGCCTTCCTCCCCTTTCTCGATGCGCGATGAGCGCTCGTCCATCGCGACGCTACGAGGTCGTTCCGTCCGGCTCTACGGTGGCGGCCTGGCGAACGCCGGGATGCTGGCATCCGGCTCGATACCGTGCTGGGCCGCTTGACACCGCCCGAGCGATGACGGACAACGGCCGGGGACCCAGGCGCAGGGGGGCATCCGCTGGAGACCGACCAGACCGACGAGCAGCCAACCCTCGATGGGTTGCGCCGCGCTGATCGGCAGGCTCTACGCCCGGGCCGACGCCGAGTGGCTTGCCGAGCTCCTGATGGACCTTGAGGGCGACGAAGGGGAACCGGCGCGGCTGCGGCTGGCGGATGCCCTGCAGCGGGTTCTCAGACCACCGTAAGGCTTGCGCGGATCCGGAGATCGGCGCGATCAGGGAAGC
Organism: Actinomycetota bacterium; assembly: GCA_050692855.1. Classification (GTDB taxonomy): domain Bacteria; phylum Actinomycetota; class UBA4738; order UBA4738; family HRBIN12; genus JAOUEA01. The sequence goes on from JBOGVO010000078.1 coordinate 1,710, forward strand.
TAAGGTTGCTCCCGTGGTACATCATTCATCGCTGGGCGGGTTAGGAACTCGTCCGACGCCGCGATCGGTCGTGGACCGCGGGCGCGATCGACTCCCTCATGAGCGCGAAGTAGCCGGCCTCTGAGGTGTCTCGGAACCCGGCACGGCAGACACCTGCGCCATCGTCTCTCGAACGGCGACGACGTTGAACGCCGTGACCGGCCGCCGGAACCCCTTGAGCATGAACTCGCCGACTGGCTCCACCTCGACGTCGGCTTCGATCTCCGCATAGAGGCGCTGAGCGATCAGGATCTGGCCGGCCGCCGCTTCGTCGGCCAGGCGCGACGCGAGGTTCGTCACCGCCCCGATCGCCGCGTAGTCGGACCTGCCCTCGAAGCCGACCTCGCCACACGTGGCATACCCGAGCGCGATACCGGCGCCGAGATCGAGCTCGTAACCGCGCTTCCGCCACACGGGCGTCAACTCCGCCATCTCCTCCCGGAGCGCGCACGCGAGGCGGATCGCCCGCAGTGGCGCGTCGGGGACTTCATGCGGGTCGTTGAAGAAGAGCTGGACCCCGTCGCCCTCGAGGAAGCCCACGGTCGCGTCGAACCGCTGCACGAGCCCGCCGATCGTGTGGTGGAACTCTCCGAGCACCTGCATCAGCTCCTCAGGTTCGACCGCGTCGACGAAGCTCGTCCAACCACGGAGGTCGGCGAAGAGCATCGCGACCTTCCGACGATGGCTGCGGAGGATCGAGTCGTCCCCCGAGGAGACGATCGCGTCGGCGAGCTGCGGCGAGAGGAACCGCCGCAGCTTCCGCATCCGCTCGAGCTCTAGGACCTGGGCCTCCACCCGCTCTTCGAGCGTTCGACTCAGCTCGAGCAACTCCGCGGACTGCGCCGCGATCGTGTCGTGGTATCGCTTGATCCTCAGGAGGGACCGGACCCGAGCTAGGAGCTCGCCGTGGTTGAACGGTTTCGCGATGAGGTCGTCGGCGCCCGCCTGGATGACCTTCGTCTTCTCCGTCGTGCTCGCCGTGACCATGACGACCGGGAGCACCGCCGTCTCCTCGTCCTCCCGGAGGCGCCGACACACCTCGTAGCCGTCCGGGGGCGGCATCATGACGTCGAGCAGCACGAGATCCGGCTTCGCTGACGCAACGAGCTCGAGCGCACTGTTGCCGTCGTTCGCCGAGACCACGTCATACCCCTGCGAGACGAGGACGGCCTCGAGCAGACGCGCGTTCTGGGGGATGTCGTCCACAACGAGGATCTTCGCCTGATCGCTCATGGTTCACGCCGATCACAGTGCTGCCGAACGGTCCCGATCAGTTCGCGGACGTTCACCGGCTTCGAGACGTAGTCGTCGAAGCCTGCCGCCAGGAACCGCTCGCGGTCCCCCTGCATCGCTTGGGCCGTCAGGGCGAGGACCGGGATCGTCGCCGTACGAGCGTCCGCACGCAACCGATGGAGCGCTTGCACGCCGTCGAAGTCAGGGAGCTGGATGTCCATCAGCACCAGGTCGGGCGTGTGGTCGGACGCCATGTCAACAGCCTCGCCCGCCGTCGTCGCCTCGAGCGTTCGATAGCCCGTTGCCACCAGGACGTCGCGGAACAGCTTCATGTTCTTCTCGTTGTCTTCCACGACGAGGATCCGCTCGCCGGTCATGTCGTGATCGGTCTCATGGGCAGCGCGAAGGTGAAGGTGCTCCCGCTCCCGACCTCGCTCTCGAGCCAGATCCGCCCACCGTGGAGCTCCACGAACCGCTTCGAGAGCGCCAGGCCCAGGCCGGTCCCTTCGTGCTGCTCGCCCCCCGCCTCGGTCTGCTGGAACTCCTCGAAGATCCGCTCCCGATCCTCGAGGGCGATGCCGGGGCCCGTGTCGGCCACGGAGATCCGCACCTCGCCGTTGTCTCGGATCGCGCTCACGTCGATCTCTCCGCCGGACGGCGTGAACTTCACGGCGTTGGAG
>JBOGVO010000079.1:0-4206 GCA_050692855.1 Actinomycetota bacterium
GTGGTACCTGGTTCCGTGACTAGAGGACGTCGTCCAACGACTTCGTGTCGCTGAACACGGGCTTCCCGTCGCCCTGGCCACCCTCGACGGGCCAGTTCGGCCCTTCGAAGATGCCGATCGTCACGTCGGTGGCGCAGTCACCCAGCGGAGTGCAGGTGATGACGCCGGTGAGCCCCTCGTACCCGGACGTGGCGAACACCGCGTCACGCAACGCCGTGCGAGGGATCGAGAGCGAGCCGTCGTCGTTCTCCACCGCCACCTGCTCGATCGCGTCGAACAGCACGTTCGTCGCGTCGTACGCGTGAGCGTGGAACACCGACGTCGGCTCGGTGCCGAACTGCTCCTCGTAGGCGGGCAGGAAATCGTTGGTGTAGAAGTCGCCCTCCTGGAACGCGGAGATGTCGGGCCCCGACACGAGCACACCGTCGATCGCGTCGCCGGTGCCCTTGAGCGTGTCGCTGCTGCTGCAGCCGTCCGAGGTCATGATCGTCACGTCGGGCATGATGTCGGCCGCCTGCTTGATGATCAACGAGCAGGCCGCGACGAACACCGGCGCGTACAGCACGTCGGGCTCACCCTCGGCGATCGTCCGCAGCAACTGCTTGAAGTCGGTGTCCTCGGAGTTGATCTGCTCGGTCGCCGTGATGGTTCCGTCGCCGGCCTCGAAGTTGACCTCGGCCGCGGCGGTGAGCCCCTGCGTGTACGGGCTCTCGTCGGCGATCGTCGCCATCTTCGTGGCACCGAGCTCGTTCAGTGCGTACTCCGCCACGACGGCCCCTTGGATGCGGTCGTTGTGCGCCGTGCGCGCGTAGAACGGCTGGTGAGCCTCCTCGGAGGTTAGCGCCGGGTTCGTGTTCGACGGCGAGAAGAGCAGGATGCCCTTGTCGGAGAGGATCGTGTCGGCGATGCCGAGCGCGGAGCTCGAACAGCTCGTGCCGATGACCGCCACGATGGACGGGTCGGCCGCGAGCGCGGTTCCGCCGGACTGCCCTCCCTCAGCCGAGCACAGGTCGTCCTCGTGCGTCCACTTGATGTCGTGGCCGAGGAGCTGCCCCGCGGTTCCGTCGAAGGTCCCGTCGAGGTAGTCCGCCGCGAGCACGGCGCCGTTCTGGCTGTCCTGGCCGAGCGCGGCGTCGGCACCCGAGATCACCATCAACGTCCCGATGTTGATCGGTTCGCCCGCCGCGATCTCGAGGCTGCCGAACTCGTCGGCCGCCGCCGTTCCCGTGTCGGTGCCACCACCTGCTTCACCGCCATCGTCGTCGTTCGAGCATGCGCTCGCCACGAGGGCGAGCACGGCTACGGTGGCCACCACCGTCAGCCAACGTCGACGCTTCATAGGGCCCCCTTCCACGATCGTGTTTCGAGACGGGTGGTTGGTACCACATCCCGCACCTCGAGGCCAATCGCTTCATCGGATCAGCCTGCACGTGCATACGTTCGCAGGGCGAGTCGCGGATGCCGAGGTCCCTGGGAATCGGCTGGTCGGCCCGGAATCAGGACGCGTCGATGACCGTGCGGAAGTCGTGCGCGAGATCGAGCATCCCGTCGCGATCGCCTTCGACCAGGTGAGCGATGAGCGCGCTCCCCACGATCACACCGTCGGCGAACCCGCACGCTTCCGCCGCCTGTTCCGGCGTGCCGATGCCCACGCCGACCAGCAGCGGGAGATCGGTCGCCGGGCGCAGGGCCTCGACGAGGGGGCGAGCCGAGGCCGACAGCACCTCGCGTGCGCCGGTCACGCCGTACGTGGCGACGCAGTACACGAACCCGTGCGCGCGGCCACCGATGCTCGCCAGCCGGTCGCTCGAGGAACCGGGGGCCGCGAGCAGCACGGCGTCGATGTGGTGCCGGGCGCACGCCGCCTCGAACTCCCCGGATTCGTCGACGGGCAGGTCGGGCACGATCATGCCCGTCACGCCCGAGGCGGCGGCCTCGTCGAGGAAGGCGTCGACCCCTCTGCGGAGCACCGGGTTCACGTAGGTCATCACCGCGACGGGGACGTGGAGCGATGCCTGCCCGATGGTCGCCAGCACGTCGGCTGGATGGGTGCCCGCATCGAGCGAGGCCCGCGACGCTTGCTGGATCACGCCGCCGTCCATCACGGGATCGGAGTGCGGCACGCCCACCTCGATCGCGTCGGCGCCCGTGTCGACGAGCGCGCGGAGCAGTCCCGCGTCGACCCCCGGATACCCGCCCGTCACGTACGGGACGAAGGCCTTGCCGCCGGCGTCGCGACGAGCGCGCAGGGCCGACTCGAGGGCTTCCATCAGGCACGAGCTCTCGAGCGGCTCGCCAGCGCCGACAGCACCGTGTCGAGGTCCTTGTCGCCCCGCCCGGAGAGGCAGACGAGCACGCGGGACCGTTCGGGGAGGGGGCGGTGCAGGAGCCATCCGATCACGTGCGATGGCTCGAGGGCCGCGAGGATGCCCTCGGTGCGAGCGAGCGCCTGGAACCCTTCCAGTGCATCGTCGTCGGACGCGCTCACGTACTCGGCGAGGCCCTCATCGTGAAGCCAGGCGTGCTCGGGTCCGACGCCCGGGTAGTCCAGGCCCGCGGAGATCGAGTGCGTCTCGACGATCTGTCCGTCGGGATCCTGCAGCAGGTAGGTCATCGCGCCGTGCAGCACGCCGGGCTGCCCCTGCGTGATCGACGAGCAATGCTCTCCGAGCTGCATGCCGCGACCGCCGGCTTCCACACCGATCAGCCGGACACCGGGCGCACCGACGAACGCGGTGAACGTGCCGATCGCGTTCGACCCGCCGCCGACGCAGGCCACGACCACGTCGGGATCGCCGTCGAGGCGCTTGGCGTACTGCGCACGCGCCTCGTCGCCGATCACGCGCTGCAGGTCGCGCACGAGCTGCGGGAACGGGTGCGGGCCGACGACCGAGCCGATGATGTAGTGGGTGTCGCTCACCGTGGCCGCCCAGTCGCGCAGGGCCTCGTTCACGGCTTCCTTCAGGGTCTTGGTGCCGGCGGTGACGGGCACGACCTCGGCTCCGAGCAGCTGCATGCGGGCGACGTTGGGCGCCTGCCGCCTGGTGTCCTCCTCCCCCATGTACACGACGCACGGGAGCCCCAGCAGCGCGCACGCCGTGGCCGTCGCGACCCCGTGCTGGCCGGCCCCCGTCTCGGCGATGATGCGCCGCTTGCCGAGGCGCGTGGCGACCAGTGCCTGCCCGAGCGCGTTGTTGATCTTGTGAGCGCCGGTGTGCGCGAGGTCTTCGCGCTTCAGCCAGATGTCGTAGCCGAGCTCGCGAGAGAGCCTGACCGCGTGCGTGAGCGGCGTGGGGCGGCCGACGAAGTCGCGGCTCAGCGCCCCGAGCTCCCCGGTGAACCCGGGGTCCTCCCGGAGGGTTGCCCACGCGTCGGCGAGCTCGTCGAGCGCGGGGATCAGCACCTCCGGCACGTACCGGCCGCCGTAGGTGCCGAACCGCCCGCGGCCGTCGGGCACGGCGTCCCCCGTTCGTCGGGTCGTCGTCGCACCGTCCGAACTCATGCCGCTCCTCCTCCGATCATCTCGCGCACCGCCGCTCGAGGGTCCCCCGCCCGCATCAGTGCCTCCCCCACCAGGATGGCAGACGCGCCCGCCGCGGCCGCCGCCTCGACGTCGGCTCGGGTGGACAGCCCTGACTCCAGGACCGCGATCCTGCCGGGAGGGATGCGCCGCAATCGCTCACGGGCGCCATCGACATCGACGTCGAGTGATTCGAGATCGCGAGCGTTCACCCCGATCACCTCGGCGGAGCTCGCGAGAGCACGCTCGAGCTCGAGATCGGCGTGGGTCTCGACCAACGCTCCCATCCCCAGGTCCCCGGCTGTCGCCAACATCGCGGCGAGCTCGTCGTCGTTGAGGATCGCGGCGATCAGCAGCACGGCATCCGCCCCGTGCGCCCGGGCTTCGATCACCTGTGAGGGATGCACGATGAAGTCCTTCCGCAGCACCGGCACGCCGACCGCCATCCGCACGGCCGCGAGGTCGACGAGCGAGCCCTGGAAGGACCGCGCCTGCGTCAACACCGAGATCGCCGCCGCGCCGGCCTCGGCGTAGGCCGAGGCCTGGGCCACGGGGTCGACGTCCTCCGCGATCGCCCCCGCGCTCGGCGAGGCGCGCTTGACCTCGGCGATCAGCGCGGGGGCGTGCTCGCGGAGCGATCCGGCGAAGTTCCGCGCCGGTGGGCGCGCGCCGGCACGCGCCAGCAG
>JBOGVO010000080.1:0-4224 GCA_050692855.1 Actinomycetota bacterium
GGACGCCGGCGTCCCGCGCGCCGCCTACGAGCGTCCACGACTGCGCGTGCTGGGCACGGTGCAGGACCTGACCCGCATGCCGAACGCCAGCGGGACGCACAAGGAGACCCACCCCAACAAGCCGGGATCCAGGCTCATCTAGGGGGGGGCCCATCGGCTCCTCCAGACACGGCAGGTCGTCCGCGAGTCGGGCATTCGGGCTCACCATCAGGAGCGCGATCGCTCGGTCGTCGACGTCGTCCGGGGCGCAGACCGTGATCGATCGACCGTTCCGCACCTCGGCCGAGACGAGGCCACGGAGTGCCACGACCCCACGGCCGGGCTCGAACCACGACGAAGGTGCTGGGGCGCCGTCCGCGATGCAGACCTCGACGTCGACTGGTCCCTCACACGTCGCGGGCAGGGCCAGATCGATGGCGCTGCTGATGGTGAGCCCGAATGCCCGACTCGTGGACGACATGCCGCGTCTGGAGGAGCCGATGGGCGCCCCCGCCTAGATGAGCCTGGATCCCGGATTCTGCGGGTGGGTCTCTTTCTTGGAGCCGCTGGCGTTCGGCATGCGGGTCAGGTCCTGCACCGTGCCCAGCACGCGCAGACGTGGACGCTCGTAGGCGGCGCGCGGGACGCCGGGGTCCACGCGCCGATCGCGACGATCATCTTCCATACCCATGCAGCGGAAGCCTACCGATGGAGCGGGTCCGTTCAAGCACCCGTCGCTTCGAGCCAGCGATCGAGTCGCCAGAGGGAGTAGAGCTCGACGCCGGCCCCCACGTCACCGCGCGAGCTCGCGCGGTACGTCGCGCGCAACGCGCCCCGATCGATCCAGCCGGCTGCGCGTCCCCCGTCCTCCCGCACGAGTCGGGTCAGCTCCCCCCACTGGCGGCGCACGATGCCCTCGTAGAACGTCTCGCCGAGCGCGATCTTCGACGGCAGCCACGCCACTTGTGGGGGCACGACGTCCGCCACGGCCTTCCGCTCGATCCATCTGGTCCAGCCGTCGTGCAGGCGTGCCTCGCCGGGCAACGAGACGCAGAAGCTCACCAGGTCCCGGCCGAAGAACGGGTGGCGCGGCTCGACCCCCGCGCGCGCCGCGGCCGAGTCGACCTGCTCGAGGAACGCGGGCACGTCCTCGTGCTGCAGGTGCTCCACCTGCGCGGCCCGCAGCGCCGAGCCCGCCCACAGCGCCGAGCCCGCCCGCAGCCGCGGAGAGGTCTCCTCGGGGAAGCGCCGCGCGAGCGCCGGACGAACGAGCCCCGGACGAACCAGCGTCGACGACCCCTGCCGCAGGCGTCGGAGCCGGTCCCGAGCCTCGAGTGCCCACGTCGGGACCGACGGCGCGACGACCTGGCCGAGGATCACGTCCGCGGGCGAGCGGCCCGTTCGTCGCGCGTACGCCCCGGCCTCCCGCGCCAGCTCCCCCAGCCGCAGACGAGTGGCCAGGTCTCGCAGGTGAAGCGGGCCGTGAGCGACGACGGCGTCCCCGTCCAGCCCTCCGAGCAGCACCCGGGTTCCCCCGGCCGCCGCGGCCGCGTACGTGGGGCCGATCGCCACCGGACCGTCGATGAACAGCGGCGAGTCGTCGTCGCCGACCGACCGGCGCAGGCCGCCTCGGTCGTGCACAAAAGCCTCGGGGATCTGCGTGAGGCCGATCCCCGACTCCCGAGCCACGGCGTCGATCAGGCCGCTGTCGGCTTCCGCTCCGAAGAGGATCGAGTAGCCGTGCAGCGACGCCTCCGGTCCCACCGCGCGGCGCACGAAGCCGGCCACGCCCGAGGAGTCGAGCCCCCCCGACACCTCCAGGCCGACCGGCGCGGACGTGCGGAGCCGCGCGCGCACCTCTCGCTCCAGCAGGTCGCGGAACCGTTTCACGAGGTCGTCGAGCGGATCGGCCGCGAGCTCCCGGACGAGCGCGTCGACCTCCTCCAGGCGCCAGTACCGGCGCGACGTGACACGGCCCCGCAGGTCGCACGTGAGCACCGTCGCGGGCGGCACGCGACGGATGCCGCGGAAGAACGTCGAGTCCAGCGGCTGCTCCCGGCCCAGCAGATACCGCAGCACGGAGTCCTCGTCGGTCGCCGTGGGCGCGATCGCCCGGATCGCGGCCGGCTGCGACGCGAAGGCGAACGCCGACGGTGACGACCACCACACCAGCGGGCGAACCCCGAGCGGGTCGCGAGCCAACCGCAGCTCCCGCCGATGGGCGTCCCACACGGCCAGCGCGAAGTCGCCGCGCAGCCGCGCGAAGGCGTGGTCGCCCCATCGAGCCACGGCCATGCCGACCAGGGCGAGATCGCCCGGCGGCGCCCCTGCACCCCGACAGCCCAGGCGCTCAAAAAGGGCCTCACGGTCGTCGATCCGGACGTCGCCGGCCACGACCCACCGCTCGTCGACGACCGCCGGGGCGGTCTCCTCCAGCGACTCCGGCGTCGATCGGAACCAGAGATGGCGTAGCCCGAGCGGCCCTGCCTCCCACCCGTCGATGCCGTCGCGTGCCCTGTGGGCGATGGCCCCGGCCATGCGATCCAGCTCGACCGGATCCGCCGGCCGCTCGTCGAGCCGGAACATCCCGGCGAGCCCGGTCACGAGACCGGGTCCGGCACGCTCAGCGGCACGAACGAGTCCAGATCGTCGCGGTGACCGACCACCATCTCGGAACCGCTCACGACCCATGCATGGGCCTGCACCACCCCGCCGATCCGGCGGACGCCGATGACGAGGCGGGAGGCTCGGTCGGAGCCGCCGAGCACCATCCGCGCCGCGACGGCCTGGGTGAGGCACGTGGCCCCGGGCACGACTGCGGCGACTCGTGCGACGGCCCATCCCGCCCGGGCCGGATCCACCCGAACCGCCCGAGGCCGCGCGCGGGCCGTCGTCCGCACGAGGGCGTCGACGCGCCCGAACGGCAGCACCGCCACGGCGAGACGGGCCACCAGCACCCAGACCAGGGCGCGCAGCAGCAGGATGCGGTCAGGACCCGAGAGACACAGGAACGCTCGTATCCGGGCCATCCACCACCGTCGCCAACCCCTGCTCGACCAACTCCCCGACGAACCCCACCATGTCGCTCTCGCAGCGACCGTGATCGATCTCGTACGCCCGCTCGACGTCGGCGCACAGGGCCGCGATCGTCACCGGCTCCTGCAGGCGCTGCCACACGAGGGAGCCCACGCCGTCGACCCCGAAGTACAGTCCGCGGTCGATCGAGAGGATCACGCGCTCGCCGTCGCCGAGGTCGCTGGAGAGCTGTCCCGCGGTCGCGACCACCCTCGACTCCCCCTCGAGCACGGCGACAGTCTATGGCCAGGCTCCCTCGCGAGAGGGAGATCTCGCTCGTGGTTCCTCAGTAGCCGCCGAGGGTGCCTCTCGCCTTGGCATATCGAAGCGCCTGCGCCAGGCTCGAGACGGCCACCGCAGCGAGCACGATCGCCATGACCGCGAGCACGAGCAGCGGCGCGAGGCCGACGTCGATGCCGGCCCCCCCGAGCAGGGCGTCGCGCACGGCCACGAGCACCCAGGTCACGGGCGAGAGCTTCGCGAGCGCCTGGAGCCATCCGGGCATCAGCTCGGGAGGGAACAGCTCGCCGGCCGCGAGGCCGAGCACGGCCACGATCCAGCCGACGATGCCCGCGGCGCGCTGGATCGCGATCGTGAGCGCCGCTCCCATGATGCCGATGGCCGCGAACGAGCACCCGCCGAGCAGAGCGGCCGCCACGGCCACGGGGAGTCCGGACATCTCGAAGCGGGCGCCCATCAGCAGGGCGACGAGCAGGTACCACAGACCGCTCGCGGCGGAGGCGACCATCGGGTAGGCGCTCAGACCCACCGCGAGGCTCGACGGCGGCACCCCGGTTGCCACCATCGCTTCCAGCGTGCCGCGGTTCTGCTCGTCACGCACGGTGCCCGCCAGCATGCCCACGGCCCCGGCCAACAGGGCGGTCAGCGCCAGACCGAGCGTCACGAACGCGAAGTAGCCGCCGGGCACGTCCTGCGGATCGACCAGCTTGGCGACGAACCAGGTCGTCACCACCGCGAACGCCGCGGCCGCGAACTCGAGCAGGAACGGCACCGGATACGACAGGGCCACCGCCATGTCGCGCCGCAGCAGCGCCGAGGCGGCCGTGCTCGGTGCGATGCGATGGCTCATCGCGCCGGGACGACCTGGGCGCCGAGACGTCCGAGCTCGAGCGCCTGCGACGCCCCGGGCAGGGCCGAACGCTCCGGGGC
>JBOGVO010000081.1:0-9678 GCA_050692855.1 Actinomycetota bacterium
GGCTCGACGAGATCGCCGACGTCTGTCGCGACGAAGGTCTGTGGATGCACGTCGACGCGGCGTACGGGGGACCGGCCGTGCTCGCCGAGGACCTGCGGCCGTTGTTCAAGGGCATCGAGCGGGCCGACTCGATTGCGTTCGATCCGCACAAGTGGTTGTACACACCCCTCAGCGGCGGCTGCGTACTCGTGCGCGACCTGGAGCTGATGCGAGGAGCCTTCGACCCCGAGTACGTCTCCTACATCGTGAAGGACGAGGCACACACGGATTGGGGCGTCGATCTCGGTCGCCTCTCTCCGAACTTCAGCCGCGGGTTCTGGTCACTCCGGGTCTGGGTCTCGCTGCTGGCGCACGGCCGCGCCGCGTATGCGAGGCGCATCGCGCACGACGCGGCGCTCGCCCGCTACCTCGGCGAGCTGGTCACCGAGCACGACGAGTTCGAGCTGATGACCCCGGTCGGCCTGTCGATCACCTGCTTCCGCTTCGTGCCGCAGGGCCTGTCGGGGCGCGCCGGGAGCGAGGGGAGCGAGGGGAGCGAGGAGAGCGATGCCTACCTGGACGCCTTGAACGAGCGCATCATGACGGAGATCCAGCTCGGGGGTCAGGTGTACTGCTCGAACGCGGTGCTCGGAGGGCGGTTCTGCCTGCGCTCATGCATCGTGAACTACCGAACCGAGGCCGGTGACGTCGAGGCGTTGCTCGACGTCGCGGTCGATACGGGGCGCCGGCTCGACCGTGAGCTGCGACCGGACGCGCTGCGATGACGACGTGGGCGCTCCTCGGGTCTGGGGAGTTCGAGCCGTGGTCCGAGGTGGCCGATCGCTGGCTGCTCGAACGCGCGACCGGCGACGGCCGGGTGGCGATCCTTCCGACGGCGTCCTCGCGCGAGGGCGACGAGGTCTTCGACGAGTGGGGCCGCAAGGGGGCCGAGCACTTCGCGTCGCTCGGCGTGGAAGCCGAGGTGGTTCCGGTGCGCACCCGCTCCGACGCCGATCGATCGGACCTCGCGGAACGCCTGCGGGATGCCTCGGTCGCCTACCTCTCCGGTGGCAATCCCGCCCACCTCGCCGACGTGTTGCGAAGCACCGCCGTCTGCGATGCGCTGCTGACGGGGCTGGCCCGCGGCATGGGGTACGCGGGGTGCAGCGCGGGTGTCGCGTGCCTCACGGAGACGACCTACGACAGCGACAGCGAGGACCTCGAGACGATCTTCCGGCCGGGGCTCGGCATCGTGCACGGCGTTCTGTTCGGACCCCACTGGGACATGCTCGACACCTGGGTCCCGGGGTCGACGGAGTTCATCGTGTCGTCGGTCGTCGACGGGCAGGTCTTGGTGGGCATCGACGAGAAGACGGCGATGCTCGGCGACGGCCATCGGTGGCTGGTGCGAGGTCGCGGACGCGTCCGGGTGCGCCGCGACGGCGAGTTCACGGATCACCGCGACGGCGATGGATTCGAGCTTCCACTCGCGATCGGATCCTAGGACCCACCCGCCGGGTCGAGCGTCGCCCGCCTGGGTATCGTGAGGGTCTATGGCGGCCACCCGCACCAAGCTCACCCGAACGTCGCCGGTCGAAGCCCGTGCCCCGGTCGTGATCCGCCGCCTGCAGAAGGCCTATCCCGACGCGCGGGTGGCGCTCGTGTTCTCGAACCCGCTGGAGTGCTTGGTCGCGACGATCCTGTCGGCGCAGTGCACCGACGAGAAGGTGAACGAGGTCACGGCGACGCTGTTCCGGAAGTATCGCTCCGCCGCCGACTACCTCGCGGTGCCCGACGACGAGTTGAAGGCCGACATCCGTCCCACCGGCTTCTTCAACCAGAAGGCCACCTCGATCCGTGCGGCGTGTGAGCGCATCGTCACCGTGTACGGCGGGGACGTGCCCGGCACGATGGACGACCTGATGACCTTGCGCGGTGTGGCGAGGAAGACCGCCAACATCGTGATGGGGAACGCCTTCGGGAAGGTCGAGGGCATCGCGGTCGACACGCACGTGCGACGGGTCTCGAACCGGCTGGGGTTGAGCGAGCAGTCCGACCCCGACAAGATCGAGCAAGACCTCATGCGGCTCGTGCCGAAGAAGGATTGGTTCGCATTCAGCTACGTGCTGATCGACCACGGGCGGGCGATCTGCCAGGCGAAGAAGCCGAGGTGTGCCGACTGCCTGGTCGAACCGCTCTGCCCCTCGAGCCGGCTGTGACGGTGCCGCCCGCCCGCTCGATCACCGACGATCAGCCAACGGCGACGAGCTCGTCGATCGGCGCCGCCGCCGCGGCCGGCGAGCGCCGGCGAGCCCGTCTGATCTCGCGGCGATCCTCTTCGCCGAGCCCTCCCCAGACGCCGGCGTCCTGGCACGAGTCGAGCGCCCAGGCCAGGCACTCCGACCTGACGGGACACTCCAGGCACACGGCGATCGCCCGCGCCGTCTGCTCCATCGCCTCTCGCGAGGTGCCGACCGGGAAGAAGAGCTCGGGGTCCTCCTCGATGCATCGGCCGTGCTCGATCCACCAGGTGTCCCGCGGATCGTGCCTGAATCTCGGTTCAATCATCGGTCAACCCCACCGCGCACGCCCCCACCCGATCCCCTGCGTGGGAGCTAGTTTATGGCCTGAATCTGCGTTCAGTCAAGGAGAGGGTTCGTGACCATCCTCCGGCGGAGGCGCCTCCCTGCCGGACTCGAGGCGCCGTACGAGGCGTTCGCTCGCGTGCTCGCGGAGGTCGAGCCTGCGAAGGAGGCATTGACCGAGGTGATGCCGACGACCCGGCTGCCCGGCCGCCCCTTGCCGGACGCCCTCACCGTGTTCGAGGAACATCTCGAACGAGCAAGCGCAGCGATGCCGGCGTGGAAGAGTCCGCCAATCGAGCGCGAATGGTCCGCGTGCGAGGCGGGCATCTCGGCGGCGCTCACGCGAGCGCGACGGTTCCGCGAGGAGGCTCCGGACCTCGCCGGGTTCGAGGGCCTGATCTGGGCGGTCGAGGAGATGCTGGACCCGTTGGAGCCGTTCCGAGCCGCCGCCGAACGCTTCCGGTCGTTGCGTGTGCCGGCCCGATGACCGAGCGGCGCGGCTTGCCGGTGGGCGTCCGGGTCGAAGGGCCCGCCGCCGTGCCGCCCCCGAGAGCGCCCATCGCCGGGCGGTTCGTCGACGTGGTGCCGCTCGACCCCGAGGCGCACGCGACGTCCTTGTACGAACGCTCGCATGCCGAGTCCGAGGACGACGCGATCTGGACCTACCTCGCCTACGGCCCCTTCGACGGCCTCGACGAGATGCGCTCGTGGCTGACGGCCAACGCGGCCTCCTCCGACCCGTCGTTCTTCACGGTCGTCGACCGGACCACCGGGGAGCCGGTCGGCGTGGTCAGTCTGATGAGCATCGACCCGGTGATGCGACGCCTCGAATTGGGGCACATCTGGTACGTGCGATCCGCACAGCGTGGCAGGGCGAACACCGAAGCCGCGTACCTCGTGTTGCGCGAGGCGTTCGGATCGTGGGGCTACCGGCGAGTGGAATGGAAGTGTGACGCGCTGAACGAGCGGTCACGCGCGGCGGCGGAACGGCTCGGATTCGTCTTCGAGGGTGTCTTCCGGGCCCACATGATCGTGAAGGGACGCAACCGCGACACCGCGTGGTTCTCGATGGTGCTCGAGGAATGGCCCGCACGCAGGGACGCGATCGAACGGTGGCTCGACGCCGAGACGGGTTCGGTCTCGCTCCGCGCTCTCACGGCCTCGCTCCCGCCTCGCTGAGCGCGGTCCTCGCTCCACTCGCTCTCGTATCGTCTGCATCGATGACCGTCGTCAGCCTCGTCGGGGTGGAGAAGTCCTTCGGCTCGTGGCCCGTGCTGCAGGGGGCCGACCTCGAGGTGCCCGAGGGGGGGCGGATCGGCATCGTGGGGCCGAACGGAGCCGGGAAATCGACGATGCTGCGGATCCTGCAGGGCGACGAGGCGCCCACCGCGGGCGACGTCGTCCGGCGCAAGGGACTCGTCATCTCCTACCTCGAGCAGCACGTCGACGGCGACGACCGCACGTCCGAACAGACCGTCACGGCCGCCCGGCCCGATGTCGCGGAGCTCGATGCGGAGCTCCGCACCGTGGAGTCCGAGCTCGCGCGGCCCGACGTGGTCGCCGACCTCGATCGCATGGACCGGGTGCTGACGCGCCAGCGGACGTTGTTGGATCGGTGGGTCGAGATCGGCGGTCCGGGACTCGCCGGCGAGGCTCGCGCCCTGCTCGGTTCGCTCGGTCTCGACGACGACGACCTCGCCCTGCCGACCGAGGCTCTCTCGGGGGGGCAACGGAAGCTCGTGGCGCTGGCGGCCTGTCTGATCCGTCAGCCCGACCTGTTGTTGCTCGACGAGCCCGAGACCCATCTCGACGCGGACCGGCGGGCCCGGCTCGAGGCGATCGTCGGAGCGTTCCCGGGTGCGGTCGTCACGGTCTCGCACGACCGGTATCTGCTCGACGAGACCGTGTCGCGCATCGCCGAGCTCGACGGAGGACGGGTGACGATGTGGCCGGGCAACTATTCGGCGTACGCGATCGCGAAGCAGATCGCGTTGAAACGGCAGCAGCAGGTCTACGTCACCCAGCAGAAGGAGATCGCTCGGCTCGAGGAAGCCGTCCGCCGGTTCGAGCACTGGGCGCGGATCGTCGTCAACAAGCGTCACATCACGCAGGCGCACAACATGCAGCGCCGGATCGACCGCATGGACAAGGTCGACAAGCCGGTCTTCGAGCGGCGGAAGATCGCGCTCGAGATGCGGAGCGCCGAGCGGGGCGGGAACAAGATCGTGGAGCTCCGCGACGTCACGGTGGCGTTCGACGGCGAGCCCGTGCTGCTCGGCTGCTCCGTGCAGGTGTTCCGTGGCGAGCGGGTGGGCGTGATCGGGGCGAACGGCGTGGGGAAGTCGGTGCTCGGGACGGTGCTCGCCGGCCTGCGAGAAGCCGACGAGGGGCAACGGTGGGCCGGGCCATCGGTCCGGTTCGGCTACCTCGCGCAGGGCCACGAGACCGAGCCGCCCGATCGCACGCCGATCGAGTTCGTGCGGGAGATGAAGCCGATGTACGAGGAGGATGCCGTCTCGCTGCTCGGGCGGTTCCTGTTCCGGTACGACCAGATGCGCCAACCGGTCGGCACGCTCTCCGGGGGCGAGCGCACGCGGCTGCAGCTCTGCCTGTTGATGCTCTCGGGCGCGAACTGCTTGCTGCTGGACGAGCCCACGAACCACCTCGACATCGATTCGATGGAGGTGCTCGAGTCGGCGCTCGAGTCCTACGACGGCACGGTGATCGCGATCAGCCACGACCGATACCTGCTCGACCGGATCCCCGACCGCATCGTCGAGGTGCGCGACGGGCAGGCGTTCGCATCGCCCGGGGGCTACGACGACTGGCTCGCGGCTCGGGGTGCGGTGCCCGCATGACCGCGCGTGCCCTGTCGGTGATCGAGCATGAGGTGATCGGATGCCGTGCCTGCCCACGGCTCGTCGAGTGGCGTGAGCGCGTGGCGCGCGAGAAGGTCGCCCGGTTCGCCGACCAGACGTACTGGGGCCGGCCCGTGCCGGGGTTCGGCGACCCCCGGGCCGAGCTGCTCGTGCTCGGCCTGGCCCCCGCGGCGCACGGAGGCAACCGCACGGGTCGCATCTTCACGGGCGACCGCTCCGGGGACTTCCTCTTCGCCTCCATGCACCGCGTGGGACTCGCGAATCAGCCGACGAGCGTGAGCGTCGACGACGGACTCCGGTTGCGGGGCGCCTACATCACGGCGGTGAACCGGTGCGCACCGCCGGCCAACAAGCCGACGACCGAGGAACGCGATCGCTGCCTCCCGTTCCTCGAGCGCGAGATCCCTGCGCTCGACCGTCTCCGGGTGATCGTGACGCTCGGGTCCTTCGCGTGGGCGGGCGGGCTGCGCGCGTTGTCAGCCCTGGGGCACCCGGCACGGCCCAAGCCTCTCTTCGGCCACGGCGTCGAGGCAACGGTCGGTCCGTACACGCTGATCGGCTGCTTCCACCCGAGCCAGCAGAACACGTTCACCGGACGGCTCACCGAGTCGATGATGGATGCCGCGCTGGCGCGCGGCGTCTCGCTCGCTCGCGCCGTCGCGTAGCCGCCTCGGGGCGGGCCGCCTCAGGCCGCTCGCTTTGCCACGCGTATCCTTGTGAGCATGGGCCGCCACCGGGGATTCTTCGCCGTGCCGACCTCGACCGAGGATCAACGGCCGGTCGATCGCGCCACCGTCCGACGGGTGATCGACACGTTCCGGCCGTACAAGCGAACGGTCGGCTTGGTGGCGGTCGCGATCGGCGTGACCTCCGGTCTCGGCGTCGTCAACCCGTTGCTGATCGCCAAGGTCTTCGACAACGCGTTGTTCGGCACCGGCGGCTCGTGCGCCGGTGAGGCGTGCCCGAACCTTCCGCTGCTGTATCGGTACGTCGGCCTGATGATCGCGGTGCCCGTCGTGACCAGCGTGATCGGCATCGGCCAGACCTACTGGGCCAACCAGGTGGGGCTCCACGTGATGCAGGACCTGCGGAACTCCTTGTACGCCCACCTGCAGCACATGCCGCTGCGATTCTTCACCTCCACCAGGACCGGCGAGATCCAGTCACGCCTTTCGAACGACGTCGGCGGCGTGCAGTCGGTCGTGACCGACACCGCGTCGAACGTGCTCTCGAACGTCGTCACGATCCTCAGCACCCTGATCGCGATGCTGGTGCTGTCCGTGCCGTTGACGCTCCTGTCGCTGGCGCTGCTGCCGCTGTTCCTGTGGCTCACGGTCAAGGTCGGCCGTGCGCGCCGCGAGGTGGCCACCAACACCCAGAGGACCCTCGCCGACCTGACCGCGATCACCGAGGAGACGCTGTCGGTGAGCGGCATCCTGTTGTCGAAGTCGTTCGGTCGTCAACGACACGAGATCGGGCGGTTCCGAGAGGAGAACACCCGTCTCACGGGGCTGCAGATCCGACAGACGATGATCGGGCGATCGTTCTTCGCCATCGTCGGCACCTTCTTCTCGATCACGCCGGCGTTGGTGTACCTGGTGTCGGGGTGGCAGATCTCCGACGGATCCACGGCGATCCAGGCGGGCACGATCGTGGCGTTCACCACGCTGCAGTCACGGCTGTTCTTCCCGATCGGGTCGATGTTGCAGGTCTCGACCGAGGTGCACTCCTCGCTGGCCCTGTTCGATCGCATCTTCGAATACCTCGACCTCCGCCACGACATCGAGGACGCGCCGAACGCCGTCACGCTCGATCCCGCCGAGGTTCGAGGCGCCGTTGAGCTGCGCGACGTTCGCTTCCGCTACGACGAGCCCCTCCCCGAGCCGGAGACGCCGACCTCGCCGAGCGACATCGCACTCGCGAACGAGGCCGCGCGAGACTGGACACTCGACGACGTCTCGATGCGGATCGACCCCGGACAGCTCGCGGCGCTGGTCGGTCCGAGCGGCGCGGGCAAGACCACGATCACCTACCTCGTGCCTCGTCTCTACGACGTGCAGGAGGGCTCGGTCACGATCGACGGCCGTGACGTGCGGGGCGTCACGCTCGAGTCGCTCGGCGACAACATCGGCGTCGTCACGCAAGAGACGTACCTGTTCCACACGACGATCCGGCGGAACCTGCTGTACGGACGGCCCGACGCGTCCCAGGAGGCGCTCGAGTCCGCCGCACGCGCGGCGAACATCCACGACCGCATCGCCGAGCTGCCCGAGGGCTACCCCACCGTCGTGGGCGAGCGCGGGTACAAGCTGTCGGGCGGCGAGAAGCAGCGCCTCGCGATCGCGCGCGTGATCCTGAAGGACCCGCGCATCCTGATCCTCGACGAGGCGACGTCATCGCTCGACACGACGAGCGAGCGGCTCGTGCAGGCCGCCCTCGAGCCCTTGATGGAGGGCCGCACGACGATCGCGATCGCCCATCGGCTCTCGACGATCCTGAAGGCCGACGTGATCTTCGTGATCGACCGGGGCAGGCTGGTAGAGCAGGGGACGCACGATGAGCTCCTCGAGCGGGGCGGGCTGTACGCGCGCCTGTACGAGCAGCAGTTCCGCAGCGGGCTGATCCAGGCCGAGTGCGAAGACGGCGTGATCCTCGCGAGCGGAGAGGTCGTGCGCACGGCGAGCGGATCGGGCGCCGCCTGACGCGATCCGCCGTCCGGGTTGCGCCCGGCCCGGTCGCTCAGCGCTCGATCGCCCGTCGGTAGGTCAGGAGCACGAAGCCGTCGGGGACGACCCGGTCCGCGAGCCGCTGGAAGCCGAAGGACTCGTACATCGCCCGCGCCGCCGCCATGCGTGGGGTCGTGTGCAAGGTCAGGAACGTCTTGCCGGCCGCGCCCGCTCGCTCGATGCAGGCATCGATCAGGGCTCGAGCGACGCCGAGCCGCCGGGCGGAGGGATGGACGCCAAGCATGCGGATGTGCGCCTCGTCGGGGTGCAGCCGGGGATCGTCGTCACGTTCGACCCGATCGAACAGCTCGAAGGTGGCGCTGCCCACGATGCGATCGCCGTCGAGGGCCACGAGGATCGTGGTTCGGTCGGCTCGCCCTTCGACGTCGGCGATCGCCTCCAGGTACTCGCGCCAGTCGGCGTCGCCGTCGCGGACGAACTCGCGATACGCGGCCGCGGTGACCCTGCCGGCCTCCTCGTACTCGTCGGGGACGGCCTCTCGCACCGTGACGGGAGCGGCCGCCGACTCGCTCATCCGACCACGCTCACCCCGAGCGCGAGGCCGATCGCGAAGGTCACGATCGCGGCGGCGGCGCCGATCGCGAACTGGCGCAGGGCCGCGGCCACCGGGGAGCGGCCCGTGACCCTGGCCGTCAGGGCCCCGACGCCCAGCAACGCGAGCCCGGTCACGACCGCGGACGCGATCGTGGCCGGTCCGCCTTCGAGGAACAGGAACGGCACCAGCGGCACCAGCGCGCCGAGCCCGAACGTGACGAACGACGACGCCGCCGCTCCCCACGGCGAGCCCAACCCCTCGTCCGGATCGATCCCGAGCTCCTCCCGGGCGTGGGAGTCCAGGGCCACGGCCGGATCCTCCGAGAGCGCGGAGGAGAGCGCCTCGGCCAGATCGGCCGGCACACCCTTCCGCTCGTAGATCTCGGCGAGCTCGGCGCGTTCGGACTCGGGGTCGCTTCCCAGCTCGTGTGCCTCGAGATGCAGCATGCGCTCCAGCATCTCGCGCTGGACCCGCATCGAGACGTACTCGCCGGCCGCCATCGAGAAGGCGCCTGCCAGCAGGCCGGAGATGCCCGCGAGCACGATGACCGACCCCGATTGGTCGGCGCCCGCGAACCCCATGATCAGGGCCGCGTTCGACACGAGCCCGTCGTTCACACCGAAGATCGCGGCGCGGAGGGTGCCGGCCTTGCCGGTGCTGGTGATCTGCTCCCCGTCCACCGGTCCCGCGTGGGGCACGAGGGGCGAGGAACGGCGGTGCATGCGTCGGCGGACCGCCATGAGCTCGGGGAGCATGCGCTTCGTGCGAGCGTCCTCCGGCGGCATCGCGGGCTCGGTCACGAGGTCGAGCATAATCGGGCATGGACCGAGCGCCCGACCTCACGACCCTGTTGCTCGTCGCCCATCGGGCGATGGCCGCCGATCTCGTCGTCTCGCTCGCCGAACGGGGCTACGCCGACGTCCGACCTCGTCACGGGGCGGTCTTCCTGCACG
>JBOGVO010000082.1:0-10021 GCA_050692855.1 Actinomycetota bacterium
GCCGTGGTTGGCGCAAGCCTTCATCCGATCCCAGGTTCCATCGATCTCCGCGGCCGCCACGAGGCCGAGGACCCGTTCGATGAAGGCGCCGGCACCGCCCTTCGAGGTCGGAGACAACACCGCGGTCGACGAGAGCCGCACGACGAGCGGATACCGGCGGGCGATCGCGTCGACGGCCGCGACCGCGTCGAGGTCGGCATCGGTGCCGCGGAAGCTGACGAGGTCGCGGATGGCCTCGCGAACATGCACGAGCTCGCGGAGGTCCTGGCCGCCGACGCGCGTCGGCCACCCTTCCTTGCCCAGCCAGGCCGTGGCCTCGCCCGGGGTCGCGATGTCATCGGTCCCATCCTCGATGTCCAGCGTGTTCACGAAGCGCCGGACCAGGTCGAGCTCGCCGGGCGCCTCGCTCGGGTTCAGCACTTGGGTCGCCATGCCCCGAGTGTGACGCCTCGACGGAGACGTCGTCAACCGGTGTTCCCTCTTGACAGGTAACACATCCGGTGTCATCGTTTGACCGGTAACGCCGGAGTTGAGGGGGGCAAGATGATGCGGACGATCGACGTGATCGGCATGCCGAGCAGCATGGGAGCGTTCGCGCCGGGACAGGAACGGGCGCCCGCCGCGCTCCGCGAGACCGGCCTGATCGACGCGCTCGCGACCGCCGGGTTGGGCGTGCGGGACCGAGGCGACGGCGAGGTCAGGCGATGGCTCCCGGACCGGGAGCATCCGTTCGCCCAGCACGTCGAGGCAGTACGCGACGTTGCGCTCGAGACCGCCGAGCGGGTCACGGCCGCCGACGGCGATCTGGCGCTCGTGCTCGGCGGCGACTGCACGATCGAGCTCGGCACGCTCGCCGGGCTCCAGGCCCGCCTCGGCGGCCGGGTCGGCCTCGTCTACTTCGACCTGCACGCCGACATGAACACGCCGACGACCGTGCGATGGGGAGCCCTCGACTCGATGGGCACGGCCCACGCGCTCGGCGACGATCTCGCCGAGCCCACCCTCGTGAAGGCGTTCGAGCGCACCCCCTTGCTGCGACCCGAGGAGCTCTGGCTCTTCGGCCATGGTCACGGGCAGGACCACGAGCGCGAGCGGATCGTCGCGCTGGGCATCCGTCGGACGCCGGTCGAGGAGGTCGCGGCCGACCCGGCGGGAGCCGCCGAGCGCGGGCTCGGCCCGTTCGCCGGCGGTGTCGACCACCTCGCCGTGCACCTCGACGTCGACGTGATCGACTTCGTCGACCTGCCGCTGCAGGAGAACGTCGGCCGGAACGAGGGCCTGTCGTTCGACGCGACGATGGCCGCGCTCGGCACGCTCCTCGCCCACCCGGCCGTCGCCTCGTTCACGATCTGCGAGCTCAACCCGGACCACGACCCGGACGGGTCGGCCGTGCCGCGATTCGTCGAGGGCATCGTGGGCGCGCTCGCCGGACGAGGCGAAGAGCCGTGACACGATCGTGATGTACCGGCGCCCTCACGGCACGCCGGACCGCCGAGGCACCTCGGCGATCGACTCCGGGCTGTGGAACACGGCCTCAACGTTGTTGCCGTGCAGGTCGTGCACGAAGGCGGCGTAGTAGCGGTCGGAGTATCGGGTCCACACGCCGGGCTCACCGCGCACGCTCGCGCCGTGTCGCACCGCCGCCTGGAAGAACGAGTCGACCTCGTCCCGGCCGTCGGCGTCGAAGGCGACGTGGGCGGCCGAGGTCGGTGGATCGCCTCGGAAGATCGCGAAGTCGTCGAGCCCCTCGCGTCCGTAGTGCACGCCGTCCTCCCGCACGTGGAACTCAACGATGCCGAGCGGCGCGAGCGCCGCCGTGTACAGACGCCGGCTCGCCTCGAGGTCGCTCACGACGAACAGCGCGTGGTCGACGACGACGTGGCGGTGGGTCAACGCATTCACTCTAGGGCGGCCGACGCGTTCAGCGGAGACCGGGCACGAACCGCCACCGCACGCGTTCCTGGTACGCCGCGTACTCGGGATAGGTCGCGACGAGCATCGACTCCTCGTGACGCGATTTCAGCTCGAAGACGACGACGAGCAACCCGGTGGCCGCGAGCGCGAGCGGCGACCGCACCAGCGACCACCCCGTCGCGAGCAGCACCAGACCCCCGTAGATGGGGTGCCGCACGAGCCGGTACGCGCCGTCGCCACGGAACGTCGCTCCCTCGGAGGGCCGCGGGAAGGGCGTGAGCGACGGGCCGAGCGCGACCATGCCCCAGACGGCGAGCGCGAGGCCGCCGACAGCCAACGCGATCCCCAGCACCGCGCACGTGAAGCGCGCGCCGCTCGGCCAGTCCGAGCCCACGATGCCGAGCGCCACGATCGCGGCGCCGACGGCGATCTGGGCCCCGACCCACCCCTCGCCCCGCGGTCCCAACGACGGGATGCGTGCGTCGCTCACACCAGTGAGCATGGCATCCGCTCGAGATCGTGGAGCCCGATGTCGAGATCCGAGCCCCCTCGTTCGTCGTCTGGGTAGCGCGGACGACGGAGCGCCGCGCCCGGCAACGAGGAGGGAAATATGGCGGACTTCGTGCTGCTGTACCGAGGCGGCTCGACCCCTGAGAGCGACGACGAGCGCGCGGCCGTGACGGACGCGTGGACCTCGTGGTTCGGCGAGTTGGGCGGCGCCGTGAAGGACGGCGGGAACCCGTTCACCGAGACGGCGAGGCATCTGGGCAGCGACGGCTCGGTCGGCGACGTGGCCGCCTCGGGCATGGCGACCGGGTACTCGATCGTGCAGACCCACTCGCTCGACGACGCGACAGCGCTCGCCAAGGGCTGCCCGGTGCTGCAGAGCGGCGGCGAGATCGAGGTGTACGAGGTCTTCCCGGCGATGTGAGCACCGCTAGGGCGGAAGGGGTCACCCCCTTCCGCCCGGCACCATCGAGCCGCTCGGACTTCGATCGACACCGATATCGGTATCAAGACGGCTCGAGGGCTCATCCGGCTACCAGTTTTTTCAGGGTCGCAGGTTGCGCGGAGTGCGAGCGGCGAGCGCCCGCTAGCCGTACCACTCTTGGTCGCTGGGGGCATGGTCGATCTCGAAGCCCGGCGAAGGGTCTTCGGGTGGGCGTGTGCATACCTTCCAGCTGATCGACTTCGTCGGCGACACCCACCGTGCGGGCACGCGGCAGACGAAGCGATCGCCGCGGGCCGACGCTCGACCCGACTTCCCGGCGTTCCGATCGCCCTTGGGCCACACGAAGCACTCCTCACCGAAGGCATTCATGACGTGGTCCACCCGCCGGCCGCCGGTCGCGTCGAGGTGGACCCTAAGGGGCCAGCCGGCGTCGCGGTCGTAGAAGCGGACGATGATCGCGAGCACGCGGCGGCCCTGGTGCGTCGAGAGCTTGCGCGTCGTGGACGCGATGTCAGGTTCCTGCGGATCCATGTCGCGGGCGTCGAATCCGGTATCACGATCAAGCACGACCGCCTCGGCGGGCACGACCCCGAGCACGGTCGCGAGGATGCAGGCCGGAATCAGGGGACGGATCGACGGGCGCACGAGAGGACCTCCTCCACTCGAGCGGGCGCCCCGATGCTAGACCCGAGGCCCTCGGCCCGCCACCGGGAAGCACCGAAGTCCGTATCACTCCGATCGCGACGATGGTCAGGGTCAGGACCGGTTCGGGATCGCCCGGACGCCGATCAACATCGATTGTGATGTCATCGGCATACGGGTCGAGCGTGCGTGGGTCGCCGTACCGGCCCACTCGAAGTAGCCCAGCCCTCGCAGGTGCTCTTCCATCTCGTCGGCTTCGGACTCGTTGACCGCGCTCTCGTCGCCCATGCCGGGGATCGTCATGGTCGTCAGGTCTACGGACGACCCGAGCCGGTCCATCAGCTCGTCGCGCACCCTCTCGAAGTCGCCGGGATCGAACCCCCACCCGCCGCACCTTGCGCCTTCCGCGGGGACGTCACTACGCTCGTGCGAGCGGGGCGAGATCATCGCCGCGCCAGGGAGGCGCGCCCCGTGTCCAGGTCGATCATGTGCATCGACACCTCCGAGATCCTCGATGGCAAGGTCGAGGAGGTCGAGGTCGCGATCGCGTCCATGGCCTCGTTCGTCGAAGCGAACGAGCCGGACGTCATCATGTACGACGTCTTCCTCGACGCATCTCGAACGCTGATGACGGTCGTGCAGATCCATCCCGATCCTGCATCGATGGAGGCACATCTGGACGCGGCTCAGCCCGTGTTCGCGCCGTTCGTCGGACTCGTGCGTCTCGCGACGATCGATCTCTACGGCGAGCCGAGCGCACGCCTGTTGGAGCAGCTTCGGCAGAAGGCCGCCATGTTGGGGAACGCCAGGATCATCGTGCACCCGGTTCGAGGGCGGCATCGCGCGGTTCGGCTGATCTCAGAGCGAGCGACCGGATCGCCTCACAGCACGAGCGCGATACCCAAGGCGACGAGCCACAGCGACCAGGCGATGTAGAGGATCGGCACGGCGTCGCCCGCGAGCTTCCAGCCGCGCTCCTCGTTGGATCCGAGGAACTCGGTCGACCCGACCACGAGCCCGGAGCCGATCACGACCCCGATCCATCCCAGCCACACGGGGACGATGCCGTCGAGCGCGATCGCGATGCCGATCAACCCGGTCCACAACCCGGTGAACAAGTAGCCGAGGTGCTCCCCCACCCCAACGCCGAGGAATCGGTGGAACGCCTCGAACGTGACCTCGAACGTCGCGCGCTCCTGCGTCGTCGACGCAGACCCGTGCGCCCGGGCGAGCCACGGCACCAGGTAGCTCCAGCGGAGCAGTCCGAGCAGCTGGACGAGCGCCGCCAGCACGCCGATCACCGTGGCCACCGAGACGAGCGCACCTCCGTCGGTCGCTGTGGCGGACAAGAGCACGACGGCCGGCACGAGCAGCAGGCCGGAGGCGGCGAACGCCCACCAGAGCCAGACGAGGCCGTCACCACCCGCACGGAATCGCTCGAGAATCGTGCCCGCCGGTTCCCGCAGTACCGCTGGATAGTCGAACCGGCTCGCGAGCATCGCGAACGCGACGTTGAACCACACCGTCGCGGCGATCAGGAAGACCGCCGCCCAGACCTCCGTGCTCATGGCCTCACCCCTCCTCGCCCAAGCGACCGGACATGTCGCGAGACACCTTGGCAGGTCAGGCGGAGCGTTGGGGCGACCTCCGTTCCGGGGGCAGCAGGAACACGCCGACGATCGACGCGCCGAGCACGCCCGCCGAGGCCACGACGAAGACGGCCCGCGGGCTCATCACGTCGACGAGCACGCCGCCGATCGCGTAGGCGAGCCCGCTGCCGAGGAACGCGGCCGTCTTCGTCAGTCCGAACACCCGGCCGAGCATCGCCGACGGCACCGAGCGCTGGATCAGCGTGTCGCCTCCGATGTTCCCCACGCCGTTGCCGATGCCACCGATGCCTTGGGCGGCGACCGCACCCACGATCGCCGGCGCCAGCCCGGTCGCGAGCGTGCCGGCAGCGGTGAGGAACCACCCGCCGAGGAACGCCCAGCGGGCCGAGACAAGCCGTTCCCACCGGGTGAGCACGAGCGAGGCGGCCAACATGCCGAAGCCGAACGCCGAGGACACGACGCCGAACGCCGCCTCGCCGCCGCCGAGGTCGTCGCGGGTCAGGAACACGAGGGCCACGTTGTCGACCGCCGCGAACGCCACCCCGACGAACAGGGTGACGACCACCGCGCGCGCCGCCGCATGCTTCGCGACGAATCCGATGCCGTCACGAACCGTGCGCGCGAACGAGACGACCTCGGCGCCGTCGCCCTCGGGTGGGAGCGACGGCACCTTCGCGAGCACCAGCGCCGACACGAGGAAGCTCGCCGCGTCGATCACGAGCGCCCATCGCACGCCCACCCCGGCCACGAGGAGCCCGCCGACCAGCCCGCCGAAGGCCACCTGCAGGTTGAGCGCGGTGCCCAGCCACGCGTTCGCCCCCACGAGGTCGTCGCCCGGCACCAGCGACGGCACCGAGCTGCTCGCCGCCGGCGCCACGCACCGGGCGAGCACGCTCGCGACCGCGACCAGCGCCAGCAACGCGGCGTAGCCGGGCAGGAGGATCGCGATCGCGAGGTACGCGACGCCCTGGCCGAGCTCGCAGACGATCATCATGCGTCGCCGGTCGACGCGGTCGGCGATCGACCCGGCGACCGGCCCCAGCAGGCTCGGCAGGGCGATCGCGAGCAGCAGGCCTGCGACCGCCGTGCCGGTGCCGCTCGTCGCCTGCACGTGCAGCACGAGGGCGACGAGCGCGACTCCGTCGCCGACGTAGGAGATCGCTCGCGAGGCCCAGAACCAGCGGAACCCGGCGTGTCGCCGGAGCAAGCTCGTCCGCCGGGCCTCGCTCACGAGGCGCTCGCGGGAAGCCGGACCAACTGGGTCGCGACCACGTGCGGCGTCGCCTTCGGGTCGTCGGGTCGGTCGAGCTCGGCGAGCTTCCGGCTGGCCTCTCGCACGATCCGCTCCGCCTTCGCCGCATCGCGAGGCTGCAGGTGCGACACCTGCAGCGAAAAGCCCGCGACCCCGCCCGGCTCGGTGGCGCCGAGCTCGATCAGTCTCGTGAGCTCCTGCAGATAGGCGCGGTCGGTCGCCCACCGGACCGCCGGCTCGACGTCGTCGTCGAGGTGCAGCACGTCGGGCGCGGCGAACAGCACCTCGCGCCCGCCGTTGACGACCCGCGCCCCGGCCTTCGTCACGATGCCCGCTCGCTCGAGCACCCCGAGGTGGAACCGCGCCGATCCCGGCAGCACGTCGAGCTCGCGGGCGAGCGCGCTCGCCGACTTCGGCTCGACACGAAGCAGCCGGATGATGCGCAGTCGCAGCGGATGCGCGAGCGCACGATGACCGGCGAGGCCGGGAGCGTGCATCTCCTTCAGTCCTGCGGAGGCGTTGCTGGTCACGGCGCAACCCTACAACATATGTTGCAGGGTTCGCACGCAACCGAGCGCTAGAGGAGTACGACGGCGGGGAGATCGAGATCTGCGAGACCGTCCGGGTGATGGGAGCGCTCGGGGAGGGCACCAACCCCTCCGCCGCTCGTCAGCTCGCGTGTCGCTCGATGTGCGTGTCGAGCCTTGCCGCGAAGGCGTCGAGCCTCGATCCGAGTGCAGCCCCCTGGGCATCGATACGGGCTGCAAGGGCGTCGATCCGCGATCCGAGCTCTGCTCCCTGCGCGTCGATCCGCGATCCGAGCTCTGCTCCCTGCGCCTCGATCCGGGCCGCGAGGGAACGGCCTTGATCGTCGAAACGAGACGAGAGACCGTCGATCCTCGCGGACAGCGCGTCGAACCGCTGCACGAGGAGGAAGAGGGTGCCGGTCGAGATCAGGGCGACCAGCGCGATCGCCGACAGGATCACCGCTTCCATCACGGAGGGAGGGTAGCACCGCCCCTCTGGGCGGTTCCGTGACGCTGATCACCGCAGGAGCGCGCGACCCGCTATTCGATGTAGCCGAGGCCGCGCAGGTGCTCTTCCATCTCGTCGGCCTCGGACTCGTTGACGGCGCTCTCGCCGCCCATGCCCGGGATCGTCATGCCGGGGATCGCCGGCCCCGCGGCAGTGGTGCCCTCGTCACCCGAGGCGACCTCGCGCTCGGTCAGGTCGGCGGCGCCGACGATCTCGTGCAGCACGCGGCCGGTCGGCTTCACTGCGGTCGGAGCCTCCAGCGCCGCCACCAGCGTCGGGGC
Organism: Actinomycetota bacterium; assembly: GCA_050692855.1. Taxonomy (GTDB): domain Bacteria; phylum Actinomycetota; class UBA4738; order UBA4738; family HRBIN12; genus JAOUEA01. The sequence continues at coordinate 7,687 of JBOGVO010000082.1, forward strand.
CATGTCGATCAGCGCCGGCCGGCGCTCGAACGGACGAACCTGCGGACCAACCGCCACGATCACGCCTTCCAGGCGGTGGTCGCCGCTCACCCAGTCGGCGTCCTCGATCGCCTTCTTCGCGTGCGTCAACGAGTAGCCCTCGTTCGGCACCATCATGATGTCGGGCGCGTCGGAGGCGAACTTCCCGCTCGGGAACACGTCCTCGCGCTTCGCGATCGATTTGACGGGCGAGCGACCGGTCTTGGGATCGATGTAGGAACCGAGCCGGTCCATGACCTCGCCGCGCACCTTCTCGTAGTCGCCCGGGTCGATCACGCCGTCGATCTCGCGTCCGGCCAGGTTGATCGAGACGCCCTCGCCGGTCGAGCGGATCGTCGTGTACGCCTTCGTCTTCGCCCAGTTCACCGACTGCGGCAGGGCGACCTTCCCGTGCAGGCCGAGGGTGTCGTAGACCTTGCGCGCGACCTTCCGCATCGGGCCCCACTGCATCGGGCCGAAGAGCGCGTTCGAGGCGCTGAACTCCAGGTAGCCGAACTCGCTCAACAGGCGGTCCATGTTCACCGCGCGCGTGCACGACTGGAAGCCGTGGTCGCTGATGAACAGGATGATGTCGTCGTCGCGCGCCCGGCTCACGAACGAGCCGATCGCGTCGTCGGTCTGGCGGAAGATGTCGGCCACCTTCTTGCCGATGCGCGTGTCCTTGTTTTCCACGTAGTCCGGGTGGTCGGGCGCCACGTAGTTGCTGAGGCAGTGCTGCGTGCGGTCGATCGAGACGCAGACGCTCGCCATCAGGTCCCAGTCGGTGTTGTCCATCAGCCACTCCGACGCCTTGATGCGCTTGCCCGTGACCTCGAACGCCTCGTCGAGGTAGGCGTCGGGCTTGTTGTGGTAGGTCGTCCAGCTCATGCCGTTGATCGGCCACTCCAGCCCGGCCTTCTGCAGTTTCTCGGGAAGGTCGCTCGGCCACGTGAACTGCCGTCCCTTGGGCAGCACGCCGCCGGCGGCGAGGCTTCCCTCGATCGCGGGCGGCGGGAACGTGAGCGGCACGTCGAGCAGCAGCTGCTTCTTCTTCGCGGCGGTCAGGTCGTCGAGGAACGTGCGCGCCTTGATCGACTTGTAGGTCACCGGGTACTGCTTGTGCGTGCCCGGCACGGTCTCGAGGATGTCGTAGACGCCGTGGTCCACCGGGTCGACGCCGGTCAGGAAGCTCGGCCAGGCCGACCAGCTGTGTGTGGGCACCGTGGAGCGCAGCACGTCGCGCTGCCCCCGGTCGATCAAGGCCTGCAGGTTGGGCAGGGCGCCCTGCTCGAGCAGGGGGTCGAGGATGCGCCAGTCGGCGCCGTCCCACGCGATCAGGATCACTCGTGACATCTAGGAACTCCGTTTCCGCAGGTCAGGGACGCCAGCGATGGTAGCTGAACGTTCCGGGCGCCGACCTGCCCGACGTGTTCGACCTTCGGCGGATCCGTAACCAGGTTGCGCCTGACCCTGCGGCGCTCGCTGACCCAGAGGTAGACCCCCGAATGCTCGTGCCAGCTTGGCTCAATCCGGGATGGCGTACCTGAGGAACAGATGAGATCCGTGACTGCGGACACTCAGAAGGTCACCAGCGATCGACCGAGAGGGCAGAAGCTCGGCTCCCTCGACGAGGCCGGGGCGCCCGCCTACGTCGGAACGACCGGCGAGGATCGGCGACAGCGTGAGGAAGAGCTCGTCGAGGAGGTCCGCTTGGAGCAGGCCGCCGATCACCGTGGGGCCTCCTTCCGAGAGCACGACGCGATGACCCTCGCTCCGAAGGGCGGCGATAGCATCGACAAGGTCGATCGCGCGGCCATCCCCCAACGCGACCGCGGTTGACGACCCGGGAAGTCGATCCCTCAATCTCGTGGCGCCGAGACTCGTCGTGAGGACCAGAGCCCCCGACTCCAGGGCAGGGTGGTGAGGGTTCACCTCGCCGCGTGCAGTGAGCAGGATCAGGCGGGGCTCGTCCGAGCGGCCGAGATGCCTGCGGAGTTCGACGAACTGGGCGGCCGGGTCCGGATAGATGAACGTGGGTGTCCACAGCGAGTCGGGTGCCGCTCGCAAGGTGCCCGCCCCGATCAGGACGGCATCGGCGCAGGCTCGGAGCAGGCCCATGAGGAAACGATCGGCCTCGCTTCGCCCGCTGATCATCTGGCTGGAGTGGTCCTGCCCCTCGAGCGCAACGACCCCGTCGAGGGACGCGACGAAGTTCGCATACAGACATGGCTCTTCGAACCCCAGGCTCCCCCCGTAGAGTCGCTTCAGGTCTTCGGGGAGGTGGTAGGAGGGCAAACCCTGCTTCTCGAATACCAGG
>JBOGVO010000083.1:0-21073 GCA_050692855.1 Actinomycetota bacterium
TGTAGCCCACAGCGTGAGTCCTGGAAGCACGTGTGATCGCTCGGCTCCAGGCAGAACATCGGGAAGATCTGACCCTCGATCGCATCCGCGATCTCGGCCATCGTGATCTCGCCCGGGTCCCGAGAGAGCCGGCACCCGCCACCCGCCCCCCGGAAGCTCTCCACCAGTTTTGCCTTCGATAGGGCGCCCAGTTGCTGTTCGAGAAACCTCAACGGGATCTGCTGGCGATCCGCGATCTCACGGGCCGGGACGAGAACACCCTCGTCGCGCCGCTGCGCGAGCTCGATCATGGCGCGCATCGCGTACTCGAGCTTCTGCGAGACCTTCAGCATGGCGCAACCTCCTGGCCCAAGGGTAGGAGGGCCCCTGCACCCCGTCAACGCGGCCTTTCCGAGAGGATTCCCCCGTTCCGGGTATCAACGCCGTTGCCGCCCCTCCGATATCCAGCGTAGGGGATCCGTACGTCCCCCGAAAGGAGGACCGAATCGATCATGCGTCGCGTGCTGGTGATCGATGACGAGGCCGACGTCCGGTTGTTGTACCGCGTGAACCTGCGGCATGCGGGGCACGAAGTGTTGGAAGCCGTCGACGGTGAGACCGGCCTCGAGCTCGCGTTCGAGCATCTTCCCGACGCGTTGGTCCTCGACCTGATGTTGCCGAACCTGGACGGATTCGAGGTGCTCCGCACGCTCCGCGCCGACGAACGGACACGGGAGTTGCCTGTGCTCGTCCTCACCGCCATCGCGCGGATGGACGACCGGCGCCGGTGCTTCGAGCTGGGCGCCGACGAGGTGATCACGAAACCGTTCGTCCCGGAGGCGCTCACGGACGGCCTCGACCACCTGATGTCGTCGGGTCACGAGGATCGTGTCGCCCGACGTCGAGATTCCTTGGCCGCGGCGGCAGACGCGACCTTCCGCTGACTCAGGCACCGCCTGACTCAGGCACCGCCCGACTCAGGCCGTTGCCTGTGCGTCGGCGTAGTCGGTGCCGACGACCACGACCAGCTGGGTCCTCGGCGCGATGTCGGGGCCGAGGGTGGCGTTGAGCGGCCGGACGTCGGCTTCCACGCCCTTGAGGAACCGCTGCGCGAGGTGCTCGGCATCGACCTCGTTCTGATCTGCATCGGCGCCGGTTCGGAAGTACACGATCGTGGTGCCGGCAGGCTTGTTGTCGAGGTCGCCGGCCGGCAGGCCCGCAACGTACCCCTTGCCCACCAGGAACTGCTCGACCGTACCTGCGAGCCCGGTCTCACTCGTACCGTTCAGCACCTGGATCACGACATCCTCGACCTGCGGCTCGAGCTGGGGGGCGGGCGACTCGCTCGGCGATGGGGATCCCGACTCCGTCGGGGTCGTAGATCCGTCGCTCGTCTGGGTCGGCGACCCATCGGAACCTCCGGCCGTGACGGCCTGATCGCCACCGAAGCCGTTCACCAGGACGGCGAGGCCACCCACGACGAGCGCGACGAGCACGGCCAGACGAGCGGGGCTCAGATTCACGGCGCCCATCCTACCCCAGGCGCCCCACCCAGCCGCTGCCTAGGATCGCACCCCGAGCTGCCCCGCAACGCGACGCCGACGCCTGGCCTCGCGCAACCGACGAAGCCGTCGAACGAGCATCGAATCGTAGGCCAGAGCTTCGCGGGTGTCGATCGCTCGATTGAGCAGCTGGTGGTAGCGGGCAGCCGAGAACCCGAAGTGCTCTCGGATCGCCCGCTCCTTCGCGACATCGAGCTTCCAACTCTCACGTTCGAAGTCGAGCACCGCTCGCGATCGCTCGTCGAGCTCGTCCGCCGGGGGGATCGCCTGGTCCACTTATGGGAGCGTATCGACGGTCGTGCACGGTGCAAGCACCCTCGCCGCTCTTCACGCCCGGGTCGTCCGCTTCGGCGTGCAAGTCCGGCCCGCCACCGACGAGGAGCCGATCAGGGCGCGGGACAAGCGTGCCAGAGTCCCGCTCCCGATGCTCGGGCGATCCGCTGGGCCTCGGTGAACCGATCGACGTACCGCAGGTTCGGCGGGAACGTTGCCTGCAGGGCGAACCCGTCCAGCAGGATGCGCTCGTTGAACAGCTCGCCGTCGAGCCACGCGTAGGCGAGCGTTCGATCGAATCGGTCCGTTCGCTCGACGTCGAACTCGAGCTCGATCGCCCGGCCGCCGAGGGCGCCGGCCGTGTACCTGGATGCCTCTTCCCCGAAGCACTCCTCGTGCGTATAGGGGCCCTCTCGCTCCGGTGTATCGATGCCGATCAGTCGCACCGGAGTCGAGGAGCCGTCGAGGTCCACCCTGATCGTGTCGCCGTCGACGACTTCGATCACGTCGACGACGGTCCGCTCGTCATCGGTACCCCCCGGCGTTCCGGGGGAATCCGGCCCGGTGCCCAACCCGCCGCACGCGCCGGCCGCCAGCGCGAGGGTGAGCGTTGCGACGACCAGCGTCGTCGCGTGGGACGTCGGCGCGGTCACGACCCGCACGCTACCGTAGCCGTGTGGACGTCGACGCCGCTCCTCGCTCGCTCGGCTTCGATCCCGACGACCCAGGGTTCATCGCGGACCCCTACCCGGCCTACGAGCGACTCCGCGGGCGGGGCCGCGTGCTCTACGACGAAGCCACCGACCACTGGTTGGTCTCGAGCTTCGCCGACGTCAACGCGCTGTTGCGGGATCGCCGCTTCGGACGCACCTACCTTCACACATCCACCCACGAAGAGATGGGGCACCCGGCTCCGCCACAGGGTCTCGATCCGTTCTGGCACCTGATCAACCACGGGATCCTCGACATGGAGCCGCCGGATCACACCCGCGTGCGGCGCCTGGTCTCCAAGGCCTTCACCCCTCGCATGGTCGAGTCGATGCGCGAGCCGGTGCAACGCCTCACGGACGGGCTCGTCGACGACGTCGCGGGAGCTGGCGAGTTCGATCTGCTCCCGACGGTCGCCGAGCCCCTGCCCGTCTCGGTGATCGCCGAGCTCCTCGGGGTGCCGGGGTCCGACCGACACCTGCTTCGGCCGTGGTCGGCCGACATCTGCCGGATGTACGAGCTCCATCCGACCGGCGAGGACGCCAGGGTCGCCGTCGCCGCGAGCGCGGCCTTCTCCGACTACCTCCGGGCGCTCTCGCGGAAGCGGCGCGCCGATCCGACCGGCGACCTGATCAGCGAGCTGGCGCTCGTGGTCGACGAAGGCGAGCGGCTCACCGAGGACGACCTGATCGGCACCTGCGTGCTGCTGTTGAACGCGGGCCACGAGGCGACCGTGAACGTCACGGGCAATGGCTGGTGGACCTTGTTCCGGCACCCCGACGCGCTCGCGCGGCTTCGCGCGGATCCCTCCTTGCTCCCGACCGCGATCGAGGAACTGATGCGGTTCGACACGCCGCTGCAGCTGTTCGAGCGCTGGGTGCTCGAGAACGCCGAGATCGGGGACGTCCGGGTGCCTCGGGGCGCCGAGCTCGGGCTCGTCTTCGGTTCGGCGAACCGGGACCCTGAGATGTTCGACGAGCCGGACGAGCTGCGCCTCGACCGAGACCCGAACCCGCACGTCACGTTCGGCGCCGGGATCCACTTCTGCCTCGGGGCCCCGCTCGCCCGCCTCGAGCTGCAGACGTCGTTCGGCACGGTGCTTCGCCGCATGCCCGCCCTCGAGCTCGTCGAGGAACCGCTGTGGAAACCCGGCTACATCATCAGAGGGCTCGAGTCCCTCCGCGTGCGGAGCTGACCCCCCCGTCACGACGGCGGGCGGGTTCTCCACGTCGAGGGGGTCCCAAACCTCTCATGCCATCGTGCGGCTGAACTCTCGGGGCAAGTACGTTAGGCACATCAGGACACCGACCTCGAGCGGACGGCTCATGCTTGAAGCGAAGTTCCTGTGCTTCGGATGCGGACATCCGCTCGCGAAGCACCGCGAGGTGATGTACGGACCGTTCGGCCTGTCTCTGCCCAAGAAAGCGAAGATCACGGGCTGCTCCGTTCCACGGTGCACGTGCGAGAACGTCCAGACCAAGGGCACGCCGACATGGGGGCAGCGCTGACCCTCAGCGTGGTGCGTGGGCCCGGTGGTCGCCAGCCGCGAATCCTGACGCGCCAACGAGTCGAGACGCGAGCTCCGCGAGGAAGTCGGCCGGAACGACTTGGCGATCGGACCGGGCATAAAGGAAGGCGACGTCGCTTTCCGAATAGGAAGACTGGCTCGTGCGTCAGCCCAGTGGACCTTCCTCGAGGCTCCGGGTGAGTTCGAGGCGCGTCCTCCACCCAGACGAAGAACCCGCGCGGCCAATTCGAACTGGTGATGGAACTTGACCACGAACGGAATGACCCGGCGTAGGCCAGCCCCAGGCCCAGCCCGGACGGAGGCTACTGGCGTGCACCATTCGTATCCGTTGCGTGGCACACGGTTGTCAGTGAGGGCGTGAGTCAGCGTGCCATGCAGCGGTTCTGCAGGTTCATCCGCTTCGACAAGCGCGGCACCGGACTTCTCCGAACGAGGTTATCTACCCGGCGACCCTCGAGGAGCGAACAGACGACATCCGCGCCGTGATGGACTCATTCAACGCCCGGTACGAACCCGGGCCGGGGTGGAACCCCATCTGCGGCACAGAGACAACCGAGAGCACCAGCGTGATGCCCTAGACGGTGCGGGGTCGCCACGGCTCGTGCTCGTGCGCGAGCCAGACCAGCTCGGGGTCGAACGCGCGCACCCGCAGCTGGCCTTCGGTGTGCGGCTCATCGAGCTCGCCGAACCACACCGCCACGTCGCCGCCGATAACGACCGGACGCTCGCCCGTCTCGACGACGACCACCTGCGTGCCGGGTGTGTGGCCCGGCGCCGGGACGAGCCGGAGCCCGGGAAGCAGCTCGAGCTCGCCGTCGACCGGCTCGTACTGCACGCCGGGCGCGTCGACCCATTCGCGGATGGTGTAGTCGTCCTCGCTGCGCGCGTCGTCCAGCTCCCGACGCTGAACATAGATCGGCCTGCCGGCGAAGAGGTGGTTGCCGCCGCAGTGGTCGAAATGCAGGTGTGTGTTGACGACGATGTCGATTTCGGCGAGGTCGAAGTCCTGCTCGTTCAGTGGACGGAGGCGGGGATCCATGTCGGCCACCGCCGGGTGCAGCTCCGTCATGCCGGTGTCGACCAGCACGCGCGCATCGGGATGGTCGATGACGTGCACGGAGACCGGCATCCGCTCGCCCTCGGCGAGCAGGTCGGCAACGCGGACTGGCGTGATGGTGATTGAGGCGGGGGCGTTCATCGTGTACCGACCCGCCGCCGTGGTGGTTGATATGTGAGTCATGATGGCCTCCCTTTTCCGGTTACTGGCTGACGCGTCAGTGGTCGACGCGGTTCTTGAGGACCTCCAGGTACTCGTCGAGACGGTCGTAGAGCTCGTTCGCGCCGTCCTCCATCCCGGTGGTCATCATCTCGTCGAGCATCTCCTTGGACGGGAAGACCGCCCTGGAGGTGATCGTGGTCTTGCCGTCGTGCTCCTCGAACGTGTATGTCTCCGGGCCGCCCGGGTTGTCGTTGAAGCCGAACGTCCACACGAACCGTTCGGGCGCTTCGATCTCCAGGTAATCGCCGAAGAACGTCACCTCGTTATCCTGCGAGCGGATCACGATCCTCCAGGTGCCGCCCACGCGGAAGTCGATATCGCAATCCACGTCGTACTTCTGCGGACCCCACCAGTGCACGAAGTGCTCGCAGAACGTGTGCGCCTCGAACACCAGGTCGCGCGGTGCGTCGAACACGCGCGACATCACGATCTCGGTGTCCGAGGGCCTCGTCGTGATGATCCGGTTACCGGTCATCGTCCTTCTCCTTCCTCTCGTCCCCTCGTCCCTGAAGCTCCTCCAGGTACTCGTCCAGGCGGTCGTACCGCTCCTCCCAGAACTCCCGATACCCGAGCGTCCACTCGGCCACTGCCCGCAGAGGCTCGGCCTGCAGGCGCGCCGGGCGCCACTGACGCTTCCTACTCCGCTCGATCAGGCCAGCCCGCTCGAGCACCTTCAGGTGCTTGGAGACGGCCGGCTGGGTCATGGCGAACGGCGTCCCCAGCTCGGTCACCGTGGCCTCGCCCGAGGCTAGCCGCCGGAGGATCGCCCGGCGCGTCGGATCGGCGAGCGCGGCGAACGTCCGGTCCAGCTCCAGTTCCTCGGCGGTCGCGATCATCATCCAACCTCTCGGTTATATAACTGTTCGGTAACCTAACACCGCGTCCGAGTTCCGTCAAGAGGTTCTCGGGCGCTGCTAGCGTCGCGGCCATGACCATCGGCATGACCGAAGCGACGGGCGGCGTGGGTTCGGGCGTGATCCGGCACCTGCTCGCCCGGCCCAATCCCCCGCCGGTCGTCGCGCTCGCGCGCTGGCTGAGCAGCCCTGAACCGCCGTGGTGAGCCGGACCCGGTTGGACGGGGCCGGGACCGGTCTTGGTGGATCACACGTTCGCTCAACGAGCCTAGATCGTTCTTCAAGCTACCGGATCGCCGCGCGTAGCTCGTCGATCACTTGCCACCGGAGCAGAACGTCGGCCTCAAGTTCGGCGAGCACCTCGACCATCCCATCGTCGCCGCGCTCGTGGAACTGCCTGAAACACTATTCCTCTCTCCACCCTAACTTGGACCCCGGTTCGGGTGCCTCCCCTCCCCCGGGTGGCCCGCGATCCGTCCGGCCCAGGCACAGCACAGGCCGGACCCTCCCCCCTAGTAGTAGTGCCACCCCCATCCAGCACGTACTTGCGAGCTGAGGGACACTAAGGGACACGACGAGCGCGAGCAGCGGGTGTGGAAGATCGCGCTATCGCTTGCGGAGCCACAGAGCCGGCGGTCGGATTCGAACCGACGACCTACCGATTACAAGTCGGTTGCGCTACCGGACTGCGCCACGCCGGCGGAGGCCCGAGTCTACCTTCCGCCTGCTCCGCAGTTGGTCCCGATCGTCACTCTCGATCACCGCGGGAGGGGATCACGAAGGCGTACAGCACCGCGGCGAGCGACGCGGCCGCATTCAAGGAGCCCACGTGGCCCCGCATCGGGAGCGACACCAGCGCGTCGCAACGCTCGCGCACGAGCCGAGTCATGCCCTCTCCTTCGCTCCCCAGGACGACCGCGAGCCTGCCCGGAGGGCACGGCTCGTCGTACACCGTGGCCTCCGCGCGTTCATCCAGGCCGACCGTCCAGAACCCTGCGGACTGCAGGCGTTCCAGGGCACGCGCGATGTTCGCCACCCGCGCGTGCGGCAGATGCAGGAGGGCCCCGGCCGATGCCCGGACCGCGGCGGGAGTCACGTCGGCCGCCCGCCGCGTCCGGGTCACGAGCATCGCAGCCCCGGCGCCTTCGGCCGAGCGGGCCGCCGCTCCCAGGTTCTGCGGATCGGTGATCCGGTCGAGCACGACCACCACGGCATCGTCATCGAAGCGGAACGTGGCGAGATCGCGCTCGGTGAGCGTCTCCACGTCGGTCGCGATCCGGGCGACGACCCCCCGATGCTCGTCGGCCAGCGCATCCAGCTTCGCCCTCGGCACCGTTCGCACCGGCACCCCCGCGTCACGCGCGGCCTCCATCACCTCCAGCAGATGCTCCCGCACCGTCGGCGAGGACACGGTCAGCACCTCGGTCGCCCGGCCCGTGCGCAGCGCCTCGGCCACCGCGCGGCGCCCGGCCACGACCTCGGGCGGTCGGCCGACGCTCCGGTGACCGCCGGTGCGACCGCCCGTTCGGTGTCGATCGCGTTCCCGGCTCACGTCACGATCGCGACGGCCATACAGCCGACCCCGTCACCGGTGAGGCCAAGTCCCTCGGGCCGCGTGGCCTTCACCGACACCGCGTCGACCGAGCCTCCCAGCGCCCGAGCCACGGCCTCCCGCATCTCCTGTCGCCGCGGCGCGATCGACGGACGATCGCAGATCACGGTGACGTCGCACGATGCGAACGCGAACCCAGCCTCGCGCACCAGGCCCATCGCGCCTTCGAGGAGCGAACGGCCGCTGATGCCTTCGATCGCGGGGTCGGTCTCGGGGAAGTGCTCGCCCACGTCCCCTCGTCCGGCCGCGCCCAACAGGGCGTCGGCGATCGCGTGGCAGACGGCGTCACCGTCGGAGTGGCCCGCGAGCCCGGGCTCCGCCTCGAAGCGCACGCCACCCAGCCACAATGGGCGGTGATCGTCCCATGGGTGCGCGTCGAAGCCGATGCCCACACGCGGCGCCGACGGCTCACCCATCGGTGCCTCCCATCCGCGCCTCGGCCTGCGCCAGGTCGAGCAGGGTGGTGATCTTGACGTTCATCGGGTCCCCGGCGATCGCCTTGACGATGCAGCCGTCGTGCTCCAGGACCGAGGCGTCGTCGGTCAGGACGGCCCCCGAACTCACGGCTCGCTCGTGTGCCTCACGGAGGATGCCCACGTCGAAGGCCTGCGGCGTCTGCGCGAGCCCCAGTCGCTCACGGTCGAGGGTGCCCAGCACCTGGCCCTCGACGACCTGCTTCACGGTGTCGGTCACGGGAACGACCGGCACCACGCCGGGGAACCGCTCCTCGACCTCATCGATCACCGCCGAGAACAGGTCGGGGGGAGCGAAGGGCCTCGCGGCATCGTGTACGGCGACGACCTGGGTCCCCGCCGCCAATGCATCGAGGGCGGCCCTCACGGATGCCTGCCGGGTGGCGCCGCCCGTGATCACCGTCACCGGCTTCCCACACCCTTCGAGACACTCCCTGGCGCGATCCTCCCAGCCGAGCGGGGCGGCGACGACGAGCGACCCCACCGCCGGTGATGCGGCCGCCGCCCCGGCCGCCACGGCGAGCATCGGTCGCCCCCCGATCGTCAGGAACGCCTTCGGCTCCGACGCACCCACCCGTCGGCCGGCACCGGCCGCAAGCACGACGGCGACCACACGTTCGGGATCGCGTTCCATGCCGCGAAGCATGACAGACCGGGCTCGACGACGAGCCCAGGACCTCGGGAGCCCTTAGGAACGCCCGCTTCCGTCTGCGACCGCGCCGGCCTCGGGCACGAGCGCGGCGAACACCATGCGCCCGGTCGTCGTCTGGATCACGTTCGTCACCCGGATCTCGGGGGCGGAGCCGATCATCTCGACCGCCTTCTCGACGACGACCATCGTTCCGTCGTCCAGGTAGCCGACCGCTTGACCGTGCTCGCGACCTTCCTTCACGAGGCGCACGGAGATCTCGTCGCCGGCCGAGTAGGGCACCCGGAACTTCGAGGCCAGGGCATTGATCTGGGCCACCGGCACGCGCAGGGCTTCGGCCACCTTCGCCAAGTTGTGATCGACCGTGATGAGCGACGCGCCCCGTTCACGGGCCAGGCGCACGAGCGCGGCGTCGACGTCCATGACGCCCGATTCCTCGAACAGCTGGAACTGCACGGTCGGCGCCTTCTGCAGCTCGACGAGCACGTCGAGCCCGCGGCGGCCACGCTGACGCCTCCGTGGATCGCCCGAGTCGCTGATCGCCTGGAGCTCGCGGAGCACCCCCTCGTGCAGGAGCACGGTTCCGCTCACGAACCCGGTCGCGACGAGGTCGAGCACGCGTCCGTCGATGAGGGCGCTGGTGTCGAGCACGTGGAGGTCGCCGCGCGCCGCCACCGAGGCGCGTGGCTTCATGCCGACGAGACCGAAGATGTCCTCGTACCTCGCCTCGCCGAGCCGGAACCCGAGCGAGCCGAACACGAGGTAGACGAACCCGATCGCCGGCCACGCCGCCCCTCCCGGCACGAGCAGCAACGGGATCATGATCAGCCCGGAGACCACCAGCCCGACGACCAGACCAACCACCCCGCCGGCCAGCTGAGGCGCCGGCTTGCGACGCAGCTCACGCTCCATGCCGCTCACGGCTCGAAGCGTGAGTCGGCCGACGACCCCGCCGATCACGAACCCGACCGCCGCTCCAAGGAAGATGAACGTGAGGGCGCGACCCGTGCTCCCCGCCGCCACCGCGCCGCCGACCAGGAACCCGCCGGTCGCGAGCAGCGCGATGAAGAGCAGGCGGACGCCCTCGGCGAGGTAGCCACGCGTGGCCGCTCCTCGCGGGTCGCGTTCACGCTCGCGATCGCGCTCGTTCATGGGCCCTCGTCCACCTCCTCGTGCGTCCGACGGTCGCTCGGCCGGCGGACGGGCTGAACCGACCCGAGGTTCCATTGGAAGCATCGGCGCGCGAGGAGACACCCTGAAGGTGGCGGAGGCGGAAGGGGCCAGGCCTCGGCCCCGGAGAACGAGGCTCTAGACGGCTGCGATCTTCTCGCCGTGGGCCTCGTCGAGGACCTCGTCGATCATGGCCTCGGCGGCTTCCTCGGACTTGCCGGTGGCGTGCGAGAGCTCGGAGATCAAGATCTGCCGAGCCTTGGTGATCATGCGCTTCTCGCCTGCGGACAAGCCCTTCTCACGGTCTCGGATCGAAAGGTTCCGAAGCACCTCGGCCACCTGGTAGGGATCGCCGGAGTGGAGCTTCTCCATGTTGTTCTTGAACCGGCGGCTCCAGTTCGCGGCCATAGAGGATTCCTCTTCGGTCAACACCTTGAGGACCTTCTTCACCTCGTTCTTGCTGACGACCGACCGCAACCCGACCTGCTCGGTGGAATCGGTGGGGATCATGAGCGTGAGGTCGCCGTAGGCGACGCGCAGGACGAGGTAGGTGCGCGTCTCCCCCAGGAATTCCTTCTCGCGGAGTTCCTCGATCACTGCTGCGCCGTGCTCCGGATGCACCACGGTATCGCCCTTACGGAACACGGAACCTCCAGGAAGTCGGGAACGAGATGACGCCACTGACCCTTGACAGGATAGCACGGGAGGGCCTTGCGGCGCAACCCAAATCCGCAGGTCAGAGGGCTGATTCCGGGCTTTCGAGCGCTCGAAGGACCTAGGCTGAACGCGGTCCTCGCGGCCCGCGACCGGCCGTCACCCGGACGCCGATGCCCACGTCAGTGCATCGAGCACGTGCCGGACCGGCATCACCCGGACCCCCTCGGGTGCAGGCTCGACGGGCGGCGCGAAGACCGAGGAGACGCCCGCGGCACGAGCCGCGGCGAGGCGCTGTTCCATCGCCGGGGCGGGACGGACCAAGCCCGTGAGCGATACCTCGCCCACGAACGCCGCACCCGCCGGCGGCATCGATCCGGTCGTGGCCGAGGCGAGCGCCGCCGCGATCGCGAGATCGCACGCGGGATCGTCGACCTTCACGCCACCAGACGACGCGCCGAACAGCTCGGCTCGACCCAGCGGCAGCCCTGCGACTCGGTCGAGCACCGCAGCGACCAATTGGAATCGTCGCGCGTCGAGGCCCGTCGCCTGGCGGCGCGCGGGGCCCTCGGAGGCCCCGACCAGTGCCTGCACCTCGACGGCGAGGGCGCGACGTCCGGACCGAGGAAGGGCGGTCGCTGCTCCGGGGACCCGCTCGCCGCCCGCGAGGAGCCCGGTGGGATCGATCTCGCGGAGCCCCGCCGCGCCCATCTCGAACCAGGCGCTCTCTCCTTCGGCCCCGAACCGGTTCTTGCCCCCGGTGAGCACGCGGAGCCCCGAGCGCGTGTCGCCGTCGAACGCGAGCACCACGTCGACCGCGTGCTCGAGAGCCCGAGGGCCGGCGAGGTCGCCGTCCTTCGTGACGTGACCCGTCAGGAGCACCGCGACGCCTTCGGACTTCGCGAGCCCGACGAGGGCGTCGGTGCACATGCGCACCTGGGAGACCCCGCCCGGCATCTGCGAACCGCCGGTATCGCGAACGGCCTGGATCGAATCGACGGCGAGCAGGAACGGACGCTCGGCGCGCGCCGTCTGCAGCACCTGCTCGAGATCGCGACCGGGAACGAACCCGACCGCATCGACCGGGATGCCGAGGCGGCGCGCCCGGGCGGCGACCTGCCCGTGGGATTCCTCGCCGCTGGCGAGGAGGCAGGCGTGTCCCTGCGAGGCGAGGTGCGCGACGAGATGCAGCAGCAGCGTGGACTTGCCGATGCCGGGTTCGCCGGCCAGCAGGGTGACCGAGGCCGGGACGAGCCCACCCCCGAACACACCGTCGACGCCGGGGAAGCCGGTCGGCACCCGCGGCTCGTCGACGCCGGACCCACCGATCAGTGGGGCCGGGGTGATGGCCGCCCCCGGTCGGACGCCCCCGCGAAGGGGGCCGGCCTCCTCGATCGTGCCCCAGCCGCCGCACCCGGGACACCGCCCCACCCATCGGGAGACCTGCTGCCGGCAGTCGCGGCACGACAGCACCACGCGCGTCTTCGCCATCGCACGAACGCTAGCCGTCGCCTCTGACAGCGCCGCGGCGGGTCGCGCGAGCGTTCGACGACCATGGGCCGAGCAACCCTGCGGCGCCGGTACGCTTGGCGACGATGGACGTGCAGACGATGTCGACGCTGTTCGCGCTGCTCACCGTCGTCGCCGACGCAGCGGTTCTGGCGATCGTCGTGCTGGCGCTCGGCTCGCGCGTCGCTCCCGGGCTCGCACGGGCACGCGACGCCGCCTGGGAGACCGTCGGGCCCTCGGCGCTGTGGCTCGCGTTCATCGTGGCGCTGACGGCTACCCTGGGCAGCCTCTACCTCTCGGAGGTGGCGCACTTCATCCCGTGCAAGCTGTGCTGGTATCAGCGGATCGCCATGTACCCACTCGTGCCGATCCTCGGCATCGCCGCTTGGACGCGGGACGACCGGGTCTGGCGCTACGCGATCCCGCTCGCGGCGATCGGGGCAACCATCGCGATCTACCACTATCAGCTCGAGCGGTTCCCCACCCAGACGTCGGTGTCGTGCAGCGTCGAAGCGCCGTGCACCGTCGTGTGGATCTGGCGGTTCCACTTCATCTCGATCCCGTTCATGGCCCTCAGCGGCTTCGCCGCGTCGTGACCTTGTTGGGGATCGCGCGATCGACCTCCCGGCTGGACATCGACGACGACGCTGCTACCCTGGTCGAGCACTCCGGCGCGACCGCCGCGCCGTGATCGCGCTCACGCTGCGAAGCGGGGGCGCGGACGACCGGAAGGAGGCGATGAGCATGGCCGCGATATCGGTGTCCGACATCGCGCGCTCGCCGCGTCCCTTCCGGTTCGCCTCGGCGTAGCCCCACCCGTCTTTCGGGGTCGGCGCCTACCGCCGGTCTCCCGGCCAGCCCTCGGGGACGTGGCTTCACCCATGCCACGACCCTGGCCACGACCCTGGAAGGAGACCTGCGTTGACCGACGCCAACCAGTTCGAGCACTTCTTCGACGAAGGGCTCATCGAAGCGGTGCTCAGACCGATCAAGGGCGGCAAGGAAGCGTCCGTGCACCTGTGCCGCGCGAACCCACGGACCACGGGCGAACAGCTCGTGGCGCTGAAGGCCTACCACCCGCTCGACAGGCGGGACTTCCGCGACGAATCGCTGTACCGCGACGGCGAATGGATCAAGGAACGCCGCGTGCGGGTGGCGCTCGAGAAGAAGACGCGCTTCGGACGCGAGGTGCAGGGCATGATCTGGGTCGACCGCGAGTGGGAGACCCTGCGCGTCCTGTCGGAGGGCGGCGCCGCCGTGCCGCGGCCGATCGAACGGACGGGCGACGCGATCCTGATGAGCTACGTGGGCGACGAGGCCCTCGCGGCCCCACAGCTCCGCACGTACGAGCCCGAGGACCCCGACGAGGCCGGAGCACTGATCGACCAGGTGCTGCGCGCGATCGAACGCATGCTGTTCCTGAACGTCGTGCACGGCGACCTCTCGCCGTACAACCTGCTCGTGTGGAACGGCGACGTCACGGTCATCGACCTCCCGCAGGCGGTCGATCCCAGGAAGAACCGCCACGCCCGAGCCTTCCTTGAACGTGACGTCGATCGGGTCTGCGACTGGGCGTCGCGTCATGGCGCGCACAGGCCATCGCATCGCATCGCCGCCGACCTGTGGACCGGCTGGGAGCTCGCGGATCTCGTGCCGGAGGAGCTCAGAGGGCTCTCGATGTGACCGGCGATCTCGTCGCCGTCGGATGCACGTCCGGCTCCGCTCGACGGCGCATCGAGACCCTCGACCTCCGGGACAGGGGCCTGGCGCGCCGTGGCTCCCTTCGAGGCACGAGGACCGCTTGCCGCCCCCTCGAGCTGCCTGCGAGAACCTCCGCGATGTAGACCGCCGCTGCCGGCGTGAGCATGGCGTCACCCTTCCGATCGGTCGTCCTTTCAGGTCGATCCGACGGTAATGGGGAGGGGCGTCCGGGCACGAGCGGGATTGCCCTAGAGATGGCGGGACGACCCTAGGGTCCCTCGAGATCAGCCCCGAGCTCCAACGACCCATCGCTCACGAGGCGTATGAGCTCGCCACGTGATCGGACGCCGAGCTTGCGGTAGATGCGGGTGAGATGGGCTTCCACGGTGGCCACGCTGACGAACATCGCCTGCGCGATCTCCTTGTTCTTCATGCCTTCGGTCACCGCCGCCGCGACTCGCCGCTCGGTCGAGGTGAGCTCGAGCCCGAGCGACCGGGAGCGACCCGTTCGAGCTCGTCCAGGGCACGCTCCTTCCAGAGCGCGGCGCCCATGCCCGCGAACCGATCCCGGGACTCCGCGAGCACGTCGGCGGCGTGGGTTCGACGTCCGCCCCGAAGCAGCGCTTGCCCATGCAGCAGGTGTGCACGAGCCGCCTCGGGACGGAACCCGAGTTCTGTGAAGGCGGCCTCGGCCGCCTCGAGCGGAGCGAGGGCGGCATCGGCCTCGCCGGCTGCCAGGCTCAGGACGCCGCGGCTGCGCTCGAGCCCTGCCGATGCCCACGCACCCTTCAGATTCATCACCTGCTGCTCGAGCCGTGCCACCAGCGCCTCAGCCCGGGACCTTTGCCCCGAACGCGCGAGCGCCTCGATGGCGTCGGGCAGCACCGGGAACGCGCCGGGTTCCTCGACCCCCATCTCGTCCAGGATCTCGATCGCGCGCCAGAGTTGCTCGGCCGCTCCGGCGACGACGCCTTCCGATAGGGCGAGGAGACCGAGCACCATGTGTGCACGCACGATCGCCGGCCGTTCACCTCGACGCTCGGCCCAACCGAGTCAGGACGCCCACGGTCGTTCGGGCGGCGTCGGCATCTCCGAGCCAGGACTGCACCAACGCGAGCGGATACTGCAGCGACCCGGGCGGGAACGCCGCGTCCTCGGCCGCTTCGATCCCGACCGTCACGAGTTCGAGCGCCGTGGGCAGGTCGCCTTCGGCGCAGGCGAGCAGGGACAGGTCGTAGAGTCGGTACGGTCGGGTGAGCTCGTTCCCCGAACGGGCAGCTTCCGTGAGCGCTTCCTCGAAGTACCTGCGGGCCGCGGGGAGGTCGCCCGCCCAGAACCGGAGCTTCCCGGAGATGGCGAGCGGCCCTTCGCTGGGAACCGCCACCCCGGAACGTCGTTCGAGCGAAACGGCGTCCGCCAGCCGGTCCGGATGGGGCTCTCCGACCAATGCCGCCAGCAAGGCGAGTGAGGACTGTGTGACCATCCGCAGATGCGGATCGCCGATCCGTTCCGCGATCGCGACCCCCTCTCGCGCGCACCGGATCCCGTCCGCGAGATCACCGCGATACACCCCGCGCAACCACGCGAGCATGTCCAAGACCCGACCCCGGAGCAGCTCGTCCTCACCCGCATCTTCGAGGGCTCCGCTCAGGAGCTCATCTCCGAGGTCGAGGTCGTCATCCTCCACCTCGAACCGCTGGATCAGCATCGCCGCCCGGTCGGGACCGTGCGGCAGCGTGTCGACCAATCGATCGGCGGCCGCGAGCGCTCGGCTCGCCTCCCCGGCGAGCGAGAGGTAGGTGATCTCACCGATCTCCCTGCGACGCACGTCCGCATCATCGCCGATCGGCGTGAGTTGGAGGCTGTGCCTCGCGAACTCGGCCGCGAGGTCCGGAGCACCTCTGCGGTTCGCGCGGTCGGCCGCCTCTTCGAGCAGCCTCGCGACCGGGGGGTCGGGGGGTTCCGACGACAGAGCCAGGTGTCTCGCCCGATCGTCCGGATCGGTCGCGAGATCGGCAACCCGCGCATGCAGGTCGCGGCGCGCGATGGGGTCGATCATCGAGTACACGACCGAGCCGATCACCGGATGCGAGAGGCGAACGGTGAAGTCCTCGTCGAGGATGACGAGCCCTTCCCGCTCGGCCGCCGCGATGAGCAGGTCCGCATCGCGGGGAACCATCGCCGCTCGGAGACGATCGATCCTCGTCCGCCCGAGGACGGAGATCGTGTCCAGCAGGGACCGCATCTCGTCGGGGACCGTAGCGATCCGCTCCCCGACCGCGGTCCGGAGCGGGTCGGCCAGGTTCTGCCCAGGCGAGAGGTCCAGCCTGCCCGTCGCTTCGACGCCACGAGCGAGCTCGATCGCGTACATCGGATTGCCACCGGAGACCTCGTGGATCCGCCTGAGCACGGGTCGCGAGATCGTCGTCACCGTGCCAGTGATCACGCGGCGGACATCCTCCAGATCGAGCGGCCCCGGCTCGACGAGGGTGATGCGATCCGGAGCCACGGTGATCGCGAGGGATAGGGGATCGGGAGGCGCCGCTGCACCCCGGACGGTCGCGACGATCGCCACCGGCTCGGTCCGGAACCTGCGAAGCGAGTAGCGGAGCGCTCGTGCCGAGACCGAATCGAGCCACTGCAGATCGTCGATCGCGATCACCACGGCCCCGCGTTCGAGGAGGGCTCGGAAGGCCTCGAGCACGGTCCGACCGGTCGTGAAGGGATCGTCGAGCACCGAGTGCTCGAGCTCGAGGTCCACATGCTCGAAGAGGTCGACGAGGCCGACCCCCGACATCGGCATCTCCTCCTCCGCTGGGCGTGACACGAGGACCTGCGCTCCGAGGTCCCGAGCGCGATCGGTCGCGAAGCGCCAGAGGGTGGTCTTGCCGATACCCGCCTCCCCGCCGATCAGGAGGGCGCCGGTGCCGTCGCCGGGGAGCCCGCGCAGGAAGCCCTCGATCACCTCCTGCTCGTGTCTGCGGCCAGCCATCCGGCCCTCATCGCGCGTCGTCGCCACCTCCTAACCTCTCGCCATCTTCTCGCACGCCCTGCCGTCCATCGAGCGAGCTCCTGGCTTCCCTGCGAAGGGCCTGTGTGATATCGCATCACCACTAAGCGCTGGGGCTGCCCGTGGCATCCAGGAGGGTGATGCAGGCAGAGGGCGACGTCGTTCGGTTCCCTCGCGAGGCCGAGGCCCCGCCCGACTTCACGGCGTTCTTCGCCGGAGGAAGCGGGGCGATCTGGCTCGACGATCGAACCTTGCTCGTGGGGGCCTGATGACGGCGGGACCCCTAAACGATCGGGATGGCTCGAGCATCCATGGGCGCGTGCAGGCCGAGGACAACGTGATCGAGCTAGGCCGGGAACGCGAGGCGCCCGCGGGTCCGCCGAGCTTCGAGGAGCTCTTCCTCGACGTGCACGATCGCCTGTACCGAGCGCTGTACTTCATCACCGGGAGCTCGGCCGACGCGGAGGAGCTCATGCAGGACGCGTTCCTGAAGCTCTGGGAACGATGGGACCGGATCGACACGATCGAGGATCCGGTCGCCTACCTGTTCCGTGTCGCGCTGAACGGGGTGCGGATGCGTGCACGCCGTGCACGGATGGCGGCAAGGAAGATCGTCCCTATCGCCGGCACCCGCGATCCCTTCGATGACGTGAACGTCCGGGAGGACGTGCGTCGCATGCTACGACGCGTCTCCCCTCGTCAGCGGACCGCCATCGTGCTCACCGACATCTTCGGATACAGCTCGGAGCAGGCCGCTCGGATCATGAGCATCCAGCCGACCACCGTTCGCGTGCTCGCGTCGCAGGGGCGTGCGGCGCTCAGAGGGAGCTAGGGAGGCGAGGATGCCGGACGTTCGGGAGGTCTACGAGATGGTCACGAAACAGAAACCACCCCAGCCTGGCGCCCTCGAGCGCCAACAGACACGGCAGGCGCGTTCCGCACGGAACAAGAAGCTCGGCGCGTTCGCCATCGCCGCGGCGATCGGCGTGGCAGCGCTCGTGCTGATCCTGGTCAACCGCCCGGGAGGAGAGACGAGTGCCCCCGCTACCGTGCCACCGGCGGTCAACCCGGCGGAGCCGGGTTCAGAGCCGGTCGGCACCGTGACGTTCGACGGGTCGACGTGTTCGATAGAGATCACGGCCGACCGGATCGAGCCGGGGGTCGTGCTCTTCGAAGTCGTCAACGTCACCGAGAAGAGTGCGATGTTCGACTCGTGGCGGCTCTTGGAGGGATATACCGTCCGGGCGTTCGAGGCGAGGATCGAGCGAGACCGTCGACTCGCCGAGAGACCGGGAAACCAAGGGACCTTCCCTGGCGAGAAGCAAGTGAACTTCCTGTCGAGCGACATCATCCCGGCCAACGACTCGGGCATCATCGTCCCGACGATGTTTTCGGGCAGGCACGCGATCGTCTGCCTCCGGCCGTTCGAAGGCGACTTCCGCCCGTTCGGGGTCGTCGGTCCGATCATCGTTCCATAGCGCTGCACCCGGCGCTCGTGCATCCATGTGACGTGCGAGCAGAGAGGTGGTCGTGACGTTCCGGTCACGGCATGCCTCGCGAGAAGGGGAGGGCATCCGTGCGACGACTCATCGGCCTGGCGGCAACGCTCGTGTTCGTCTCGACCGCGGCGGTCGCCGGTGCGGCGACGCCCGAGAAGGTGTTGAACGAGCCCGGCGTGGACGAGGTGGATCCTTCGGCGTCGGACGGCTACCTCGTGTGGACCGCGGACACCGAGGCGCGACCCTTCCGCTACAACAGCTACGTGATGGCCGACGGTGGCACCCGGGTGCGCATCAATCGCGCCGGCACGCAGAGCCCTGCCGTCTCGATCGACGGTGACACGATCGTGTATCAGGAGGACACCCACACCGATGAAGACATCTGGTTCTTCGACCCTGTCACCGAGACCCGCACCGCGCCGCCCGACGGCGTGAACACCCGGAAGTTCGAGTTCGAGCCGACCCTCTCGGGCGACTGGCTGTTGTTCACCCGGACCAACGCCAATCGAGTGCCACTGACTGACGCCTGGGTGAAGGTCGTGCTCTTCGATCTGTCGGCCGGCACGCACACGGTGCTGAAGACGCTGCCCAGGCCCTACCTTTCCAATGACCTCATCAGCGGTCAGGTGAACGGCAACTGGGCCACGTTCGAGTCGTGCCGGGTGCGGCGCGACAGCGCCGAGTACTCCAACTGCCAGGTCTTCCTCTACGACATCGGCGCGGGTGGAGGTGCCGTGAGGGTCGCGAACCCCGGCGTGCAGCAGTACGCGGGAGCCGTGTCGAGCGACGGCACCGTCTACCTCGTCCGCACCCGGAACCGGGATCATTACGTGTGCGGGAGCCACACGAAGCTCGTCAGGGTGCCGGCGGGCGACCCAGGGGTCGTCATCGCGAGCCTGCCCGACGGCAAGGATTCCTACAGCACGTTCGCTTTGGACGAGACCGGAGGGTCGACGACGTTGTACTTCGACCGGTTCCCGTGCCGGACCAACGTCGGAGGCATCTACCGTATCCAGAACGCCGACACGACGTCGTGATCGAACGAAGTCTCGTAGGCGCACTGTCGGGCGTGGTTCGCCGCAGTAACTTGGCAGGGACCTCCGTTGTTTCACCGCGGTAGAAACAGGGAGGTCCATGCCGAGTTGCTCCGAGCGAAGACCTCTAGCCTCCGGAGAGTCGCCCTTCGCACGCGCTCGAACCGTTCCATGAGCCGCATGCGGTGCCGCTCGAACGCCTCGAGGGCGACCCGATCGCGCACGTCGAACCGGTCGTGGAGCCACGCCCCGTTTCATGCCCGTTTCGGACGGACAACAACTGCTAGCGTCCTGCCGGGAGGCCAGGCAGATGGAGTTCCGGATCCTGGGGCCGCTCGAGGTGTGGAACGACGGCCGTGAGGTCCCATTGGGCGGGCCCAAGCCGCGTGCGCTGCTGGCCGTGTTGCTCCTTCACCCCAACGAGGTCGTTCTCGATGAGCGGCTGATCGACCAGATCTGGGGCGAGGACCCGCCCGAGGGCGCCGCCGCCGCGCTGCGGGTCCACGTCTCGCGACTTCGCAAGGCGCTCCCGCAGGACGTCGTGTCGACGAGATCGCCGGGCTACGCCATCAGGGTCGAGCCCGAGGACCTCGATCTCAACCGATTCGAGCGCCTGGTGGACGAGGGCAGGAGCCTGCTCGCTCGTGGCCTGGCAGCCGACGCGTCCGAGCGGCTCCACGACGCTCTGTCGCTGTGGCGAGGCCCGGCGCTCGCCGACTTCACCTACGAGAACTTCGCACAGGCTGCGATCGCCCGGCTGGAGGAGATCAGGCTTGCGGCGGTCGAGCTCCGGATCGACGCCGACCTCGCGCTCGGGCGCCACGACGAGCTGGTCGGCGAGCTCGAGGCGCTCGTCGCCGAGCACCCGCTCCGCGAACGCCTGCGCGGGTGCCTGATGACCGCGCTGTACCGGTCGGGTCGGCAGGCGGAGGCCCTGGACGGCGCCAAGGATGCGCGGCGAGCCCTCGTCGACGAGCTCGGGATCGATCCCAGCCCAGCGCTTCAGGAGCTGGAGCAGGCGATCCTTCGGCAGGACCCGTCGTTGGATGTCGAACCACAAGCATCCGCTGCCGTCCGGGAGGTCGCGGAACGGTCGATCCTCGTCGCTCTCACGCACGAAACGCGCGCCGACGCGCTGCTCGCGGTGGCCGAGCCGCTCGTGCGACACCCGCCTCGCGTCATGGTCCTGGCCAGGCTCGTGTCGGACGCAGCGGAGCTTCGGTCCACCTCGACATGGCTCGAAGGACGCCGGTCTGAACTCGAAGCGCTCGGGGTCGAGGCCCGTGCGGCCTCGTTCACGTCGATGGCGCCGGGTGAGGAGCTGGCTCGGCTCGCCACCGAGCTCGACGTCGATCTCCTGCTCCTCGACGCACCCGACGAGCTCTTGGCCGAGGGAGCTCCCGACGAGCAGCTCACTGCCGTCCTCGAGGAGACTCCCTGCGACGTGGCGCTGCTCGTTCCTCGGGGCGCGACACCCAATGGGCCAGTGCTCGTTCCTTTCGGAGGCGCCGAGCACGACTGGGCGGCGGTCGAGCTCCGGATCGACGCCGACCTCGCGCTCGGGCGCCACGACGAGCTG
>JBOGVO010000084.1:0-15243 GCA_050692855.1 Actinomycetota bacterium
GTCGAAGACGGCGAGCGTGCGGTGCGGGCACTCCGCCGGTTCGGGACGCCGCTCGTCGACCTCATCTCGCCCACGCCGTACGTCGCCTTCCAGGGCGGCTGGGACGACACCGTCCTGCATGGGTGGCACTACTACTGGAAGGCGACGGACCTCGCCGGCCTCTCCGACGAGGTCATCGCCGTGATCGCCGATCACGCCTACGCGGCTAGCTCGGCTCGGTCGTACGCAGCGATGTTCCACATGGGTGGTGCCGTCGCCCGAGTCCCCCGCGACGCCACCGCCTACGCCGGTCGCGAGGTGGCCCACAACATCGTCATCGACGCCGTGTGGCTCCCTGACGAGTCCGGCGAGCATGCCGCGGCCGAGACCGCGTGGGCGCGGCGGTTCCTCCACGCCCTCCAACCGCACCGCGCCGGCAGCGTTTACGTCAACTTCCTCGATTCCGACGACGACACCAGCCACGTTCGAGAGGCCTACGGTGATCACACCTACCGACGACTCGCCGCGGTCAAGGCCAAGTACGACCCCCTCAACGCCTTCCACCACAACATGAACGTCCGCCCCGGTTGAGCGGGGGCTGGCGTTTCAACCCGGCCCACCAGTACGCATCGTTGAAGGCCCGACGCGAGCCTCTCTCGCTCGGCAACGTCGCTTGCCTCTGCACAGTGGAGCTCGGCTGCGGTGCTGGCCAGTTCGGCTCCTTGGTGCGGCCTTCTGCATAGACCCGGTCTGGTCTCGACGTGCAGATCTCGTCGATCGTCGCAAGGCGTCCTTGGGATCATGATGGAGCGATGCTGAGAGGGTCGCAGCCGCGACGAACATGAGCCGGGAGCCAGGTTCAGATGTCCGAAGACCTCAATGCCGAGATCGCGGGAGCGATAGCCGAGGCCGGCGAGGCGCACGCCGAGGCAACGAGATCCCGCCACGAGTGGTTCGTGGAGATCCTGGAGGCGATGTTGCTCGCGATCGTCGCGATCGCGACCGCATGGAGCGGCTACCAGGCGGCGAGGTGGGACGGGCGTCAGGCGGAGCTGTATGGCGAGGACGCAGCGATCAGGATCCGTGCCGATCAGCTGCTGACGCTCGGCGGGCAGCAGCGTCTGCTGGACGTCGTCACGTTCAACACCTGGATCGAAGCGCGGGTCGAGGGACGCAGGGAGTTGGCGGCGTTGTACGAACGTCGTTTCAGTCCCGAGTACAAGCTCGCGTTCGATGCGTGGCTCGCCACCGATCCCTTCTCGGACCCGGACCCGCACCCCGGGCCGAGCTTCATGCCCGAATACGTCAATGCCGAGATCCAGGAAGGCTCGGAGTTGAACGAACGTGCCACCCAAGTCTTCGACGAGGGTACGGCCGCGCGGAGCCGCGCCGACGACTACATCCGTACAACGGTTGTGCTGGCGACCGTCCTGTTCCTGCTCGCGCTGTCGCAGCGCTTCAGGATCTTGCGGGTCCGGGTCGGCGTCCTCGTGCTGGCGGGCGGATTGATGCTCTACGGGCTGATCACGATCCTCACGTTCCCGCGCCGCTGAAATGGCAGCCCCAGATCGGGCTCCCACATTTCGCAGCGCCGAAGTTGCTCACAAGGACTCCGCGGCAGAGCGCTTCCGCTGTTCAACGCCCTGACCAGCAGGTTCATCTTGGCTCGGAGGAACGCGACTGGGTGTTCACGCGCGTGGAGTCGGAGCAGATGGGATATCGTGAGAAGGGTCCCGGGCCCGCATGGGAGGTCGTGCGGCGTGCCGTGTCTCGATCGGTCGCCCGGCTGGCAGGTCGGGCCCTCTCCGTCGGGCTGAGTCGGGCCGATGGCTGGGATGTCGGACTCCCCAAGAGCGATGGCCGAGTTCCTCGTTCGGTTCCCACCGTTCGCCGATCTGCCGGGTTCGATGGTCGCCGACATCGCTCGCGACGTTCGGTCTCGCTCGTATGCCCCGGGAGCCACGATCCTGAGGCAGGGCGCGGACCCGGCCGCTCAGCTGTTCGTGCTCCGCGAAGGCCTCGTGGATCTGTACGACGACGAGCGGGCTGTCGATCATCTCGGCGAGGGCGAGGTCTTCGGGCTGTCAGTGTTGTCGGGACTCGGCCCGACCCTCTCGATCCGGGCGCGCGACGAGGTCCGCTGTCTCCTGATCCCGGCCGATCGCGCGGCCGATCTGCTGGGAACGAGGGAGGGCCTCGCGTATCTCCTGGCGAGCATGGCTCGGTGGGCGGAGGGGGCATCGGTCGAGAAACACCTTCGTCGCGCGCAGGCGGGCGATGACCTGGCCGAAGCGATCCGCGGAGCGGGCGATGTCGACGAGGTCGTGGCCGCATCGAAGGGGCTGCCTGCGGCGATCCGTTCCCTGCTCGGTGACGGTGTCGACCCGGTCGACATCGGCCACGTGGTGGGGATGTCGATCGACGAGTTGACGAGGAGGCTCCTCGAGCTGTCGACCGGCGCGCTGGGACGTCCACCCTGCGCATTCGCCTGGGTGGCCCTCGGAAGTGCTGCCCGACATGAACAGGCACTCGGAACCGACCAGGACCACGCGCTGGCCTACGGGTGCGCGGACGAAGAGATGGATGCCGTCGATCCCTATTTCGCTCGATTGGCGACCGAGGTGACCGACGGACTCGAGGCCTGCGGCGTCGCACGGTGTCGCGGCAACGTGATGGCCGAGAACCCCGCATGGCGTCGGACCGAGGTGGGCTGGCGAGATCGATTCGAGCAGTACGTCTCCGACCCCGACATCATGGCGGCTCGCATCACCGGCATCGCGTTCGACTACCGCAGGGTGACGGGGACACTCGACATCGAGTCGACGCTCGATCGGGTGATCCGCGGTGCCGGGAAGGACCCGGCGTTCCTCGGCCGTCTCGCGTCGATCGTGCTCGAGTCCCGGGTCCCGGTGGGGCGCGTCCGCGACATCGTCGTGGAGCGGAGTGGTGAGCACGCGGGCATGCTCGACGTCAAGCATGGCGCCATCACGATCGTCACGAACCTGGCTCGCTACTACGCGATCGAGGGCGGCATCACGCAGAACCGAACCCTGGAGCGTCTGCACGCAACCGCCACGATGGGCCTGATCTCCGAACGACGGCGCGATGAACTCGAGGAAGCGTTCCGCTTCCTCTGGCACGTCAGACTGAGCCACCACGTCGAACAGGTCGAGCGAGGGGAGCTCGTGGACGACTTCATCGACCCCGGATCGCTCGCTCCGATCGCTCGTCAGTCGCTGTCAGCTGCATTGCATGAAGTCGCAGAGGCGCTCGCCGATCTCGAGAAGGATCGCAGACGAGGTCACTAGTCGTACGGGCCGAACTCGCCCGGGCGCCTGTAGCGGTTGAGGCGTCTCAGCTGTTCATGAGCCATGATGGATCGCTCGCTCCGGTGCTTCGCGATAGGGAAGTCGTGGAGACAGAGGTGGCCGAGGAACCGCGGAGCTTCGAGGTGTTCCTCGCATCGGAGCACGCGCGGCTGCTCGGTGCTCTCTGCCTCGTCACCGGTGATCGCTCCGAGGCGGAGGAGATCATGCAGGACGCCTTCCTCCGGCTGTGGGAGCGATGGGATCACGTCGCCGAGGTCGACGATCCATCGCCCTACCTCTTCCGAACGGCTATGAATGTGTTCCGGAATCGGTACCGGCGCGCGGCCCTGGCGCTGAGGAAGACGATCAGCGTCGCCCCCACGGAGGACATCGCCATCGACGATGGTCCGGACAACCTGTCGCACAAGGATCTCCTGCATACCGGCGTCGAGATCGTGGATTCGTTGGCGTTCTCGTCGCCGTCCTGATGTGAGGCCGACGGTGATGGGGGATACGCCGCTGGATGCGTCGAACTACGTACCGGATGCAGGGACTTCACGGTATCGCTCCTTGTTGAGGCGGCCGATAGCCTGACCGCGGTGTGACCGAGGTCGGACGGCAGGTGGGCCATCCCCCGCGGCACGCGGTGCATCCCCCAAGAGACCTTGAGGCGAGCCCCCCGACGACCGTCGACCGGATGGAGGAAGCATGCGCAAAGCTAGGTGGCTCGTGAGCGCCCTGAGCGCCATCGCCCTCGCGACCGGCGGTCTCGTGGGTTCGGCGTCGACGGCCCTCGCGGCCTTGCCGAACACCCCCGACGCGACGTGGATGACGAACGGCGCGGTGTGGTCGATCATCCGGTCGGGCGACTACATCTACGTGGGAGGTCAGTTCACCCGCGTGCGCGAGCTGCCACCGGGAGTCGTCGGCGGAGACTCCTTCGCGGCGAATGGTCTCGCGAGATTCGACGCGGTCACAGGCGTGGGCGATCCGACGTGGACCCCCGACATCTCGTGGGGTTCGTACGTCTCGACCAAGAGGCCGATCGTCTACGCGCTTGCAGCGGCGGGCGGCGATATCTTCGTGGGCGGCGACTTTGGGGCGATCGACGGACAGGCTCGCACGAACTTCGGCGCCGTGAGGGAGGCGACCGGCGCGGTCGACCCGGGCGTGACTGCGGCGATCGGCGTGCTCGGATCGAAGAGCGTGCGTGCACTGACAGCATCGTCCGATACCGTGTACGCGGGTGGTCACTTCACGACGGTCGACACTGTCGGCCGCAGGCACCTCGCGGCATTCTCCCTCGACGGGGCCCTGGACCTCGACTGGCGTCCCAAGACTGACAAGCGCGCTCTTAGCTTCGCGTGGGACTGCTCGCGCTCGTCACTGTTCGTCGGTGGTCAGTTCCGGCGGGCAGCTGGCACGGGCGGAGCGTTCGTGCCGCGCGAGACGATCGCGCGGTTCGACCCCGACTCAGGAGCCATGCTGTCCTGGGCGGTGCCCCCCGGCACGATCCCGAACGACCAGAAGGCCTACGACATGTCGGCGACCTGCGAGGTACTCGGTGTCGGATACGGCGGACGGAACTTCGCTTCGGCTTTCGACGTCACCGACGGCGTGGGCGAGGAATTGTGGCGTGACTACACGGCCGGCAACGTGCAGACCGTGGCGATCATGGGCGACGATCTGGTGATCGGAGGTCACTTCTCCCAGGTCAACCACGAACGCCGGATCCGCATCGCCTCTGTCGACCTTGCGACTGGGGCGTTGACCTCCTGGAACCCGGAGGTGGACGGGCAGTTCTACGGCCCATGGGATCTCTTGGTGACGGGCGACAGATTGTACGTCGGTGGATTCTTCACCTCCGTCGCGGGATCGCCGCAGTACTTCTTCGCGAGGTTCACCGAAGCCTGACGCGAGGCCGTGTCGGAGCGTCGAAGGGGTCTTGCGGTCCGGCTTCGAGATCCGAGAGCGTCGCTCCTCAGCGAAGGTCTACGCTCGCTACGTCTGCATCTGGACCGCGTCGGACTGAGCGCTGCTCGCGAGTCTACTGGTGGCCGTTCCCGTGGGAACCGCCGCCACCGTGTCCGCGGTCGTCCCCGCGGGAGCTGCTGGAACCGTCGCCGTGCGGGTTGCCGTGTCCGCCGTCACCACCGTGTCCCTTGCCATGACCCGTCGTGTCGGCGTGCCTCTTGGCCTTGGCGGCCTCTCGCTCCGCCTTGCGCTCGGCCTTCCACTCATCGTGCGCCTCGTGGCGCTCACGGTTGGCGGCGAGCCGCTCGAGCGCGTTGACGAGACCCGGCGCCTGCGGGTTCTTCACGCAGTTCGCGAGTACGTGCTCGATCGCGTTGTCGAGGCCGTGCGCCTTCGTCTCCTCAGTGTCCGCGGCGTCGCCGTCTCCGGACGACTCGATGCCCGCGGCTTCCGTGCAGGCTGCCTCGCGCTCAGCGTCGACCTCGGCACCCGCTTCCTCGCCACCGTCGGATGCGCCACCGTCGTCGGCGTCCTCGCCATCGCTCTCGTCGGCGTCGCACTCTTCCGCGTCGACCTCGTCCGTGGTCCCGTCGCCCTCGTCCGTGGTCCCGTCGCATTCGGTTCCTTCATCCCACTCGGTCACAATGACGTCGTCGCTGGATCCGGCCGAGCGGCCCAGCGAGCCAGGGTCGGCCAGGCTGACCGAGGCCAGCAGGCCGAGCACGACAAGGGACAGGAACGATGCGCCGAGTCGCCGGGGTGCCTTCATGGGATCGCCATCGGCATTCAAGCTCCTGAGCCTTGAGGACTACGTACGCATCTTCGGCCCGACGGCAAGGATGCCAGCGCTTGCCCCCCGCACGGGGAGGAACATGACGAGCGCGATCGTGACGAACAGAGTCGTCCGGGAAGTCGGGTCTTGCCGTTACGTCCTCAGAGCGCCGGGAGGAATGGGAGATCGACCGATAGGAGGTCGATCGGGGGCTTATCGAGCCGAGGGCGGGTCCGTGGGTGGAGGCTGGGTCGGAGGGTCCGTGGGCGGCGGTTGGGTCGGAGGGTCCGTGGGCGGCGGTTGGGTCGGAGGGTCCGTGGGGTCGGACGGCGGGCTCGTCGGGGGATCGGACGGCGCTATCGTGGGCGGGCCCGTAGATGGGCCTGTGGTGGGATCCGTCGGGTCGATCGGAGCGGGGTCATTGCTTTCGTCCGTTCCGATCGGCGAGGCCGTAAATTCGCGTGCCGGGCCTTTGGGCGACGGGGGCACGAGATCGAGCGGGGACACCTCGGAGCTCGGATCCTCGGCTTGGTTCTGGGGGGGACCGAGGCCCGGGATGCTGTTCACGCCGTCTCGGGTGGCCGGCCACATGACGACCCCGGCGAGGCCGACGGCCACGAGGGCCGACGTGGACACGCCCACCTTCATCGTGCGACGCAGGCCCCCACGACGCCACGTCGCCCGGGCCACGGCCCACATGATCAACCCGCCCATCGTCACGAGCAGGGCGAACGTCAGCGCGGCGGCCAGGATGGAGAGATCGTCAGTGGACATCGTGTCCTCGTGGGCCGCTCGGCGGATCGCCGCGACCCTGGTCGGCTGATGGACCACCTTCCTGGACCATCATGTACTCGTCCCTCCCCGCAACGCTACCCCAAGCGGCTCCATGCTGAACTCCCGAGATGTGGAGGAGTGCGATGACGGCGAACGACGAGCAGGTCGGCGATGGCGCGCACGGCCTCGAACACGGCCAGCCGACCTATCTGCAGATCCCCGCGATCGACCTCATGCGGTCCGCCGCGTTCTATGAGGCCGTCTTCGGTTGGATCATCGAACGACCCCGCCCCAGCTTCATGGCCCCGGGGATGTTCGGCCAATGGATCGACGACCGGCGGCCGTCGTCGCCGGATGCGGGGATGATGCTCTGGATCCACGTCGATGACATCGAGGAAGCGCTCGAGCGGGTCCGCTCCCACGACGGTGAGGTCCTCGAGACGCCGTCGCCCGACGGGCCGACGCGCATGCTCGCCACGATCCGTGACCCGGGTGGCAACCCCATCGGCCTCGTGCAGCGATCGGTGCAGCGATCGCCGCCAGGTTGAAGGGGCGCGGCGGCGCTCTGCTCCCGTGCCGTCAGTGCTCGTCCCAGTGACCGAGATGGAACCAGTGCCGGTGGCCGTCGTGCACGTAGTCGACGTGGTCGTCGTGTTCCACTGCTTCGTGGCCACAGCCGGGGCCGTGCTCGTGGTCGTGGCCCGAGTGATGATCGTGGTCGAGTTCGGTCACCTCACGGGGCTCGAAGTCTTCCGGCTCTTCAGCCATCCCCAGCGGAATCTTCGACATCGCTTCGTCTCCTCGTCGGTCGTTCCTCGCTTCCTATCATCCATCGGACCTGCGTGTCTCCCGGTGGCAGGGGAACTTCCCTCTGGATGTGATGTACGTCACGGTTCCCGAGCGACCGTTCACCTACGCTCGAACGCATGTACGGATCCTTCGCGAGCGTCGATCTCGACGACGACGGCCTGATCGGCGTCGCCGATGCGCTGAACCGGCACATCGCCGCGGCGCAGGCCGCGCTGCTGGGCGTCATCGCCGAGGTCGATCGACGTGGAGCATGGCGCGACTCCGGCGCCCGCGACCTCGCGCACTGGCTCTCCATCCGTTACGGCATCTCGTGGTGGAAAGCCGACCGCTGGATCAAAGCGGCGACGGCGCTGCACGGTCTGCCGGGCACCGCACGGGCGCTCGAGGTCGGCACGCTCGGCATCGACAAGGTGGTCGAGCTGAGCCGGTTCGCAACGGCCGAGAACGAAGACGAGCTCATCGAGTGGGCGAGCGAAGCCACGTGCGCCACGATCCGACGCCGCGCCGACCTCGAGGTCAGGGCGGCTCGCGACGAGACCGCGGAGTTCGAGCGCGACCGTTCCCTGCGCTACTGGTACGAGGACGGCGGCCGCCGGTTCGGCCTCGAGGCTCGCATGCCGTCGGCACAGGGGGCGGTGGTCGCGAAGGCGCTCCAACGCGCCGTCGACCAGATCCCCGTCATGCCCGCCGAGCACGATCGGGACTTCATCGAAGCCCGCCGGGCCGACGCGCTGCTGGCGTTGTGCTCCCAGCAGATCGCCGGCGACGCCGACGCCGACCGGGCCACCGTGGTGGTCCATGCGTCGCTCGAGGCGCTGGCGGGGCGACGCAACGTCGAGACCGAGCACGGTGCGGTGATGCCGCCCGAGGCGCTCCAGCGGCTCGCGTGCGATGCTCGGGTGCAGGTCGTCGCCGAGAGCGATGCCGGCGACGCGGTGGCCTTCGGGCGCACGAGGCGGGAGCCGTCGGCGGCGATGATGCGACAGCTCCGTCACCGAGATCGAGGGTGCCGGTTCCCCGGGTGTGGCTCCACGGCCTTCGCCAACGCCCACCACATCGTCTGGTGGTCGCGAGGAGGCTCCACCGACCTCGAGAACCTGGTGCTCATCTGCGGGTTCCATCACCGGCTCGTCCATGAGCACGGGTGGACGATCGAGCGCGGCCCCGACGGACGCGTCCGGTGGTTCCGGGCAGACGGCACGCGCTACCGCGGCGGCCCCGAGCGTGGAACGGCCGGCGACGATCTCGACGCCTTCGTCGATACCGGCTGATACCTCCCACGCAGCGCTCGCCGTCTGATCGGGCACCCGGCCACCCGCTGGGCGCTCTGCCGGGCGCGCCGCTCGAAGGGTTGGTCGGACCCTTCGACCGGCAACCGGGCTGGCACTACCGGTTCGGAGCTACTTCCCGAGGAGGTCGACCTCGAACATGACGTGACGCTCCCCGTTCCATTCGCCGCCGCCCCTCGCGTACATCGCCATGGCGGCACGATTCCCCTCATCGGTGAGGACCCAGATCGACACGCATCCGCGCTCCTTCCCGAGGAGCTTGAGCTCCTCGAGCAGGGCGAGGCCCGCTCCTCGGCGCCGGAAGCCCTCGATCACTCCGATCTCGTTCAGGAACAGCTCCGGAGCCTTGTCCGGATGGAAGACCTCGACCGCCGACGCGAACCCCGCCGGATGACCATCCACGTACGCCACGACGAGATGGTGCCGCTCATCTCGCAGGAACGAACGAGACGCCGCGCCGTCGACCGGGTCATCGAACGCCTCGGCGAATCTCTCCACCTCGCGCTCGTCCCCTCCCTGGAGCCGCCTCACGACGATGTCGGTCATCGGTTCACCGACTGGTTCGCGAGCGGGGCCAACACGGAGAGCTCGTTCCCTTCATGCGGGACCTGTCGTCGTGTCCATCGAGGCATCCTAGTTCCCGGGGGCGAAGGCCCCGTCCGATCTTCCACATCGGCAACGGCACGATCACGGAGGCATGATCCGTGTGGCCGAGACAGCGGCGGGAGCGAGGTCGCGCCAGGCTGCCGGCGACATCAGGCCGCGGTGATGGAAGAACACCCACCGCGCGAGGGCGTGGAACCGGGGGCTGTCGAACGCGAGATCGATCAGCGCGTTGGGCGGTCGCACATCCATCATCGCGCGCATCGCACGCTTCCACGTGAAGGCCGGGAACGCCCCCCTGACCGCCCGGTCGAGTGCCGGACCGCCGTCGAGCAGATGGCTCGCGATCGCGATGCCCGCGGCTCGTCCGGATCGGAGCGCCGTGTGGATGCCACCGGCGGTGAGCGGCGAGACCAGGCCGGCCGCATCGCCGACGAGCGCCACGTCGCGTGAGGCGTATGGCCGCACGGTGCCCCCCACGGGGATCAGCCCACCGCGACTGCCGACCCGTCGGGCGAGCGAGAGATCGAACACGCTCGAGACGGTGGTGATGAACCGATCGAGCTCGGGACGCGCCGGCGCGCGACAGGCGAGCCCCACCTGGGTGATGCCGACCCCGGGCACGACCCATCCGATGTATCCGGGGGCGAGGCGAGAGTCGAGGAAGACGTGCAGCCGCTCCTCGACCCCGCGCACTCCCTCGAACTCGGCTTCGACCCCCGACAGGAACTCGCGGTTCACGCCCAGCCCGGCATCACGAGCGACGCGCGAGCGTGGACCGTCGGCTCCCACGAGCACCCGTCCCGAGCGCGCCCCGAAGCGGAACTCCCGTCCACATCGGATCTCTGCCCCGGCGCGCTCCGCCCGCTCGGCCATAGCTCGCAGCAGCGCCGGCGTGTCGGTCGCCAGGAAGTAGTAGCCGGGCGAGTCGAGGTCGATGAACCGCAGCGAGGGGCTGTACAGGCGTACGCCGTGGATGCGCCGCGTTGCCTCGAGCGCCGGATCCTCCTCGTCGGCCGCCTCCTTCACCAGGAGCCCGGTCGTGCGGACCGCCCGGCCCGGGTCGGACTTCCGCTCCCACACGAGGGTGCGGAGTCCGCGTGCGGCACAGGTGCGGGCGCACGCGAGGCCGGCGAAGCTTCCACCGGCGATCTCCACGTCGATCATCGTCGACAGCCTCACCCGCGAGGCGTCGTTCGGGAACCTGCGCAACGACTTCGACACGTCCTGAGCACAGGCCCGCAACGGCGCTCCGGTCGGATCCCGCGCCGAGCCGGCGCGCCGTGTCTTTCGGACCCGCGGAACCAGAGCCCTTCGGCTGGTAGACATCGGGCCTCGCGGTGCATACCGTTCCCTGGCCGAGAGATGGGATGAAGGGCGCAGACTGCCATGGCTCGACCGCGATTCCGACTGATCCCGAGGGACCAGAGCTTCTTCGACCTCTTCGTTCGGCTCGCTTCCCACATGGAGGAAGCGGCGTCGCTCTACGCGGACATGATCGCCGAGTTCGACGACCTGCCCGCCCGAGCGAAGCGCATCCACGAGATCGAGAACGAAGGCGATGCGATCGTGCACGAGACGATGACCAGGCTCAACACGGTGTTCGTCACCCCGCTCGATCATGAGGACATCCACAGCCTCACGTCGCGGCTCGACGACGTGCTCGACTTCGTCGACGCCGCCGCCGACCTGATGGTGCTGCATCGCATCGAGACGCCGCTCCCCGAGATGAAGCTGCAGGCCGACGTGCTCT
Organism: Actinomycetota bacterium; assembly: GCA_050692855.1. Classification (GTDB taxonomy): domain Bacteria; phylum Actinomycetota; class UBA4738; order UBA4738; family HRBIN12; genus JAOUEA01. The sequence goes on from JBOGVO010000084.1 coordinate 11,263, forward strand.
ACCGGTCGGCGACCACCGTGCGGGAGGCGGTCGCGATGCTGCCCAAGTACAAGCGGCTCGGCGACTCCTTCCTGCGGATCCAGGAGCTCGAGGATGAGGGCGACCGCATCTACCGGCGGGCGATCGCCGACCTGTTCAGCGGCGATCACCGCGCGATGGACGTCCTGAAGTGGAGGGACATCATCGACGAGACGGAATCGGCGATCGACGGGCTGCAGACCGTGGGCAACGTGCTCGAGGCGATCGCGCTCAAGCAGTCTTGATGTTCGTCTTCGTCCTTGTGCTCGCCTACCTGTTCGAGTTCGCCAACGGCTGGACCGACGCCCCCAACTCGATCGCGACGGTCGTGTCGACCCGCGTGCTCCGCCCCCTGCCCGCCGTGGTGATGGCCGGCGTCCTGAACCTCGTCGGAGCGCTCGTCGTCGGCACCGCGGTGGCGGAGACGATCGCCTCGGGCATCGTGGATCCCGGCTTCGTCACGCTCGGCACGGTGGCCGCCGCGGTGTTGGCCGCCACGTTGTGGGCGCTCTCGGCCCAGTACTTCGGATTGCCCTCGAGCGAATCGCACGCGTTGGTGGCCGGGTTGTTGGGCGCGGGGTTCGCGGCCGGCGGCCTCGACGCGTTGGAATGGTCGGGCACCCGGAAGTCGCTGATCGGGCTCATCACCTCACCGGTCGGCGGGTTCGTCATGGGCCTGCTGCTGATGGTGGCGATCTATTGGCTGTTCTCCAAGGTGCGGAGGCCCACCGTGTCCCGCATCTTCGGGAGGGGCCAGATCCTCTCGGCGGGATTCATGGCGTTCAGCCACGGCACGAACGACGCGCAGAAGACGATGGGCATCATCGCCCTGGCGTTCTACCTGAAGGAGTCGGGCACCCTCGGGAACGAGGCCCAGCTCTCCATCGACCTGTGGATGATCATCTCGGCCGGCCTGGTCATGGGCCTCGGCACGATGATCGGTGGCTGGCGGGTGATCCGGACGATGGGCATGAAGATGACCCACCTCGAGCCGGTGAACGGTTTCGCGGCCGAGACCGGGGCGGCGACGGTCATCACGGCTGCGGCCCGTCTCGGCATCCCCGTGTCGACGACCCATGCGATCGGGTCGTCGATCATGGGCGTCGGCGCCACCAAGCGCCTGTCCGCGGTCCGGTGGGGTGTGGCCCGCCAGGTCGTCGCCGCGTGGATCCTCACCTGGCCCTCGTGCATGGTGCTCGGGTACGTGTTGTCGCGCCTGTTCTCGCTCGTCGAGTGATTCGACCCGAGATTCCCTGTCGATCCGCTTGTCGACAGGGGTTCGATGGAGTACAACAGACGCGGTCCTGCGGCCGTCGACTCCCATAGCCGACCAGCACCACGGCGCCTCCCCCCGCAGCCGATGAGGACGAGCATGTCCACTGACGACCTTTCCATCCTTGCGGATGCCTTGACGTTCGCGCTGCTCGTGACGATCGGCGGTCTCGTCGTCTGGGGCGCGGTGCGCGCCACGTGGCGACGTCCGGCGCTTCGTCGCGCGATGAAGGTGTGCGTGTCTGCGGCCGCGCTCGTGGCCGTCGGGCTCGCCGGCGTCGCTCTGTGGCCGGCCGCGCGCCAGGGTGTGACCTCGGCCGCGGGGGTCGCAGGACTCGATGTCGCCCCGGTCTCGTCGCCCGTCAGCCCCCACGAAGGAGACGCCTCCGGCTCGGAACTCGTGCTGGCCTCGCCTCGTGGCCGGGCCGCTCGCGTCTTCGAGCCGACCTCGAGCGGCGCCGACGGTGGAATCTCACCTGTGCCGAGCCCCTTCTCCGGCGCGGGCACCGGCCCTGGCACCGACCCGGGTTCCGGATCCGTTATCGACCCGCCAGGCGTCGACCCGGGTGATCCACCCGGCGGTGGAGGTTCCTCGGGACCGCCCGTCCAGCCACCAGGGTCGTCCGGACCGCCGACGGCCTCACCATCACCTCCGCCGGATCCACCACCGTCCCCCTCGCCGGATCCCCAGCCTTCACCATCGCCATCCCCGGACGAGCCACCACCGCCACCACCGCCACCACCGCCACCACCGCCGCCACCGCCAACCGATACCCCCACAGAGTCGCCGTCAGCAGGCCCGGGGGTCTGAGGTAGGAGTTCGAGTACGGCGCCGTGGATCCTTCTCGCGCTCGGGGCTCCGTACACTCGGAGGCATGAGCGAGGCACCGCAGAGCCAGAGCCTGTACGACGTCGTGGGAGGCATGGCGTTCTTCGAGGCGCTCGTCGACCGGTTCTACGAGGGCGTGGCGGCCGACCCCGTGCTGCTGCGTCTGTACCCCCAACCCGACGACCTCGCGCCGGCGAGACGGCATCTCACGTTGTTCCTCGCCCAGTACTGGGGCGGGCCTCGGGACTACAGCGACGAGCGCGGGCATCCACGCTTGCGCATGCGACACATCCCCTTCGCGATCGGGACCGAGGAGCGCGACCACTGGCTCGAGCGGATGCGTGAGGCGGTCGCGGCGCTCGATCCTCCCGACGACGTGGCGGCCGCCCTGACGGACTACTTCGACATGGCCGCCGAGAGCCTGCGCAACCGCTGACCGGCCCGTCCTCGGCGACCGGACGCTCAGGTGTATCGCACGCGCGGGTCGAGCACGACGTAGGCGACGTCGACGATCAGGTTCGCGACCTCGATGAACAGCGCTCCCAGGACGGTGATGCCCATCACCATGGGGAAGTCCTGACGGGTGATCGAATCCACCGCGAGCTGGCCCACCCCGGGCAACCCGAAGAGCGCCTCGGTGATGAACAGCCCGCCCAGCAGGGTGCCGAGGTCGACCCCGAGCATCGTGACCACGGGCGTGAGGGCGCCTCGCAGACCGTGCTTGGCGATCACGTTGCGTTCGGGGAGCCCCTTCGCGCGCGCCGTCCGGATGTAGTCCTCGCTCATCGTCTCGATCACGTTGGACCGGGTCATGCGCGCGTAGATCGCGGCGTACCCAACCGCGACGGTGATCCACGGCAGGATGAACGAGCCCGTGAGCACGGCTGCCGGCACGCTCTGCCCGATCTCGAGCCCGCTCGGCGGGGCCCACCCGAGCTTGAACCAGAACAGATAGAGCAGCAGCTGGCCGAGCCAGAACACCGGCATCGAGACGCCCACGATGGCGAGGAGCATCGTCGTCCTGCTCGCCGCCGACCGACGCTTGATACCCGCGAGCACGCCGAGCGGGATGCCCAGGATCAACCAGATCGCTGCTGCCCCGATCGCCAGGGTGGCGGTGACTGGAAGTCTCCGCGCGATCTCCTCGCGCACGGGCACGAAGTTGCCGTAGGAGTAGTACACGTCTTCGGACAGGAAGAGGCCGGGCCACGGCACCAATCCCTTCGCGAACCGCGCGTACTGCACGTAGAGCGGGCGGTCGAGGCCGAACGCCCGACGCGCGTTCTCGATCTGCTGGGGGGTCGACGACTTCCCGGCGGCGCGGCGCGCGGGGTCTCCCGCGGGGAGCTTCACGAAGATCAGGAACGTCAGCAGCGAGACGATCATCAGCACGAGCACCATGAACAGGGTGCGTCGCACCAGGTAGCGGAGCATCGGCGCGAGCCTAGGGCAGCCGGCCTCCGATGGCTCCAGGTTCCTTGCTCCGGAACGACGATGGGGTCAGAACGCGGCAAGGAACCGGCACCTGGATGCCGCTCCCGCTCCCATCTCCTTGCCCCCTCAGCTCGACTGGGGCCGAGAGGACGACCCGGTGGAGACCGAGCGTCGGTCGCGCACCTCACGCTGCATCAGGATGCCGTAGCCGGCCACGGCGATCGTCGCGAACGCGAACCACTGGAGGGCGTAGTTGAGGTGCGGGCCCTCGGTGAGCTCGGGCGGAGGTTCGGGCACGGGAAGCTCCCCACTCGAGGGCGTGTCTCGCTGCAGCTGGAGGAACCACGGCACGAGCTCGTAGGGAACGTCGTGCGCGATCGCACCGATGTCGACCGAGCGCACCGTCGTGACCCGGTCCTCGCCGGGCT
>JBOGVO010000085.1:0-8296 GCA_050692855.1 Actinomycetota bacterium
TAGGTCAGCGCCTTCAGCGTGACCATCGATCGGATCACCGCCTCGCGCCAGCCGCCTTCGTAGGCGCATCGCCTGGCCCAGTCGCTCCACCACCGCTCGGTCTGACTGATCGCCCAGTCGGCCTCCAGCGGCGCAGGCGGCGCCTCGGTCGAGGGGTGCCATGTGAGGGAGAACGGGATCTGCTGGCCTTCCAGCACCGTGAAGTCGGCGACGGTGGTGAGCCCCTCGCCCCGAAGGTCCACCCGCGTCCACAGCTCGACCGCGTCGGGACCGGCGATCGCCGACAGGCCGTAAGGCGCCCGTCGCACCCACGGAACGATCGATCCGTAGTCGAATCGCAGTCGCAGGTCCATGTGCATCGGAACGCTGCCGCTCACGCCCTCGACGACGCGGAGCAGGTCGGGCTCCCGCCGACGGGGCGGCATGCAGTCGACGACCCGCACGACGCCCTCCGGCGTGCGGTGCTCCGTCTCGAGGACCAGCGAATCCCCGCGGTAGCGCCTGGTGGTGCGGGTCTGGTCCGAGGCGGGTGCGATCAGCCATCGGCCGTGATCCTCGGTGCCGAGGAGCGCGGCGAAGCACGCTCCCGAGTCGAACCGCGGCAGGCAGAGCCAGTCGACCGATCCCTCGCGTGAGATCAGCGAGGCGGTGTGGGTGTCGCCGACGAGCGCGTAGTCCTCGATCCGAGACGCCACTCAAGTGCTCCTGCACGGGAGGATCCGGCCGATCGATGGCGCGAGCACGACTGACTCTACCCGTGCGTCCCCACGTGGACACCCGGGCGTCACCGGGGGCGCCCACCGGTCGCTGGACGCCCGGAACGAGCCCCCATACAATCGAACACCTGTTCGATTCGTCGACACACGAGGTGCCTTCGGCGGTGAGCGACTTCCACATGTTCCCCGGCTCGTTCGTGCACCTCGACGTGCGGTCGTGCTTCTCGCTGAAGGAAGGTGCGTTCACGCCCGAGCAGCTCGCGATGGGCGCGGCGCATCTCGGCATGCCTGCGGTCGCGATGACCGACCGCGACGGGCTCTACGGGGCCGCTCGGTTCGTGCGGGCATGCGAGGCCCAGGGTGTGCGGCCGATCCTGGGCGCCTCGCTCACGGTTCGCGCCAGCCAGCCGCCGGGTGGGTGGGGAAGCGAACGAGGTGGGTGGGGAAGCGAACGAGACGCCCACGTCGTGCTCCTCGCGTCCGACGACGCCGGCTACGCGAACCTCTGTCGCTTGCTCACCGACGCGCACATGCTCGGCGAGCGCGGCGATCCCTGGGTCGATCCGATGCAGATCTGCGCGCACGCGCAGGGTCTCGTCGCGATCGCCGGACCCCGCTCGCACCCGGGGCGAGCGGCGGTCGCAGGGCGCGTCGATCACGGTGCGCGCCTGCTCGACCCGTTCCGTGAGGCGTTCGGGCGCGACCGGTTGTTCGTGGGCGTCGAGCACCGGCTCGAGCGTGAGTCGGCCGAGGAGATCCGGGCGATGCTGCGGCTCGCCGAGCGGCTGGGCATCGGCGGCGTCGCCACCAATCCGATCCGCTACCTCGAGCCGGGCGACGCGTTCGTGGCCGATGTGCTCGAGTGCATGCGGCGCATCGTGCCGCTCGCCGAGACGAACGTGACCCGGCGCAACGCGGAGGGGTGGCTGAAACCCGCCGCCGAGATGCGGTCGCTCTTCGCCGAGCGGCCCGACCTCGCCGACGCGACGCTTCACGTCGCCGACATGTGCCGGTACGACCTGGGCTTGGGTCGTATCCACTTCCCCGACTTCCCGACGCCGGAAGGTCGCAGCGCCGATGCGGTGCTCGCCGAGCGGTGCTGGCGCGGCGTGCACGAACGGGGCTTGCGTGCGGCCGAGGATCTGCGCGACCGGCTGCACCACGAGCTCTCGATGATCCGGCGCATGGGGTTCGCGGCGTACTTCCTGACCGTGGCCGACATCGTCGCCGATGTGAGGTCGATGGGCATCCGGGCCGCATGCCGGGGCTCGGCCGCCGGCTCCCTCGTGTGCTACCTCACCGGCATCTCCGACGTCGATGCGCTCCGCCACGGCCTGTCGTTCGAGCGGTTCATGAACCCGATGCGCAAGGATCTGCCCGACATCGACATCGATGTCGAGTCCGCCAGGCGAGAGGACGTCTACGACATGATCCTCGGCCGACACGGTGAGGAGCGCGCCGGCTGTGTCGCGATGATCGACACGTACCGGGCGCGTTCGGCGATCCGCGAGGTCGGCAAGGCGCTCGGGCTTCCCGAGGTCGAGGTCGGCGTGGTCGCGAAGTCGTTCCCGCACATCTCGGCGCGGCACCTGCGCGAAGCGATCGACCGACTGCCCGAGCTGCAGGGCATCAACCTGCGCTTCGAGCAGATGGAACGCCTGGTGGGTGTGGCCGAGAGGCTCGACGGGTTGCCGCGACACGTCGCGCTGCACCCGTGCGGCATCGTGCTCGCGAGCCACGATCTGGTCGACCGTGTGCCACTGGAACGCAGCGCGAACGGTCACCGCATGATCCAGGCCGACAAGGACGACGTCGAGCTGCTCGGCTACCTCAAGCTCGATATCCTCGGCGTGCGCATGCTCAGCTCGATGCGGCACGCGCTCGACGAGATCGCGCGCACGACGGGAGAGAAGGTCGACCTCGACCGTATCGCGCTCGACGACCCCGCGACGTTCGAGACGATCCGTGCCTCCGACACGCTCGGGTGCTTCCAGATCGAATCGCCCGGCCAGCGCGAGCTGCTGCAGAAGCTGCAGCCCAGCCGATGGGAGGACCTGATCGTCGACATCTCGCTGTTCCGGCCGGGACCGGTGAAGTCCGACATGATCACGCCGTACCTACGGCGCCGCTCCGGGCTCGAGCGCCCGACCTACATCCACTCCGGGTTGCGCGGGCCGCTCCAGGAGACGTTCGGGGTGATCGTCTTCCACGAACAGGTGATCCGGGCGCTCGCGGCGCTCGCCGGCTACACCGAGACCTACGCAGATCACATCCGGCGTCATCTCGACCACGAGGAGATGCTGCCGGGGTTCCGGGCGGACTTCCTCGAGAAGGCCGTCGCCCGCGGGGTCGATCCCGACGCGGCCGAGCGCATCTGGCACGCGGTGACCCAGTTCGCGTCGTTCGGGTTCTGCAAGGCGCACGCGGCGGCTTTCGCGGTGCCGACCTACCAGAGTGCGTGGTTGAAGACCCACTATCCCGCCCACCTGGTGGCCGGGCTGCTCACGCACGATCCCGGCATGTACCCGCGGCGCGCGATCCTCGACGATGCCCGCCGCCACGGCATCCCGATCCTGCCTCTCGACGTGAACCGCAGCGAACCCGAGTACGTGGTCGAAGCGACGGCGAGCGGGTCGCCGGAGGACTCGCCCGGGGAAGGCCGCGACCACTCGGCAGGGACCTCCCTGTCGGCACCTGCGGTCGGAAGAGGGAGGTCATTGCCGAGTCACGCGGAGCGGACGGGAACGACGTTCCTCCCTTCCCCGCCGAGCGACGACAGCCCGGTCTTCGGTGTCAGGCTCGGCTTCCAGGACGTGCACGGCATCTCCGACGCCGAGATCCGTTCGATCATGACGGCGCGCGCCGAGCGAGCGTTCCGTGACGTGCGGGACTTCATGCGCCGCACCGCGGTGAGCAGGCCCGTGACCGAGGCGCTCGCGCACGCGGGAGCGTTCGACCCGATCGCTCCCCACGACCGCACGCAGCAGCGCCGACACCACCTCTACGTCGCGATGACCGCCGAGCCAGAGCGCGAAGGCGATCAGCTCACGCTCACGTCGGGCGCCGATCCGAGCGACGGGCACGTGTTCAAGGACTACTCCGACGCCGAGGTCGTGCGTGCCGAGCTCGAGGTGGTGGGGCTCGACGCCAGCCGGCACATCGTGAGCTTCTTCGAACCGCTGCTCGCCGATCTCGGGGTGACGCGAGCGGGCGACCTCCGGCGCACCCGTGGCGGCTCGAAGGTCATCGTCGCCGGTGTGAAGGTGGCATCGCAGACGCCGGCGATCCGCAGCGGTCAGCGCATCATCTTCCTGACGCTCGACGACGCGACCGGGCCGGTCGAGGTGACGGTGTTCGAATCGGTGCAACCGAAGGTGGCCAAGACCGTGTTCCACGGGTACGCGCTGGCCGTGGCGGGTGAGCTGCGACGCACCGGCGTGGGCGGGGTGAGCGTGGTGGCCGAAGAGATCTGGGATCTCACGGCGCTGCATCGGGCGCGCGCCGAGGGAAGGCTGCGCGAGGCCGTGCGCGGCGAGGTGCGTCAGCCGGGGGCCGGGTCCGGCCCGCGCATGCTCTGGCACGCGAGCCCCGGCTCCGCGGGATGATGGGTCCGTGACCGTCGACCCCATCCCCCGCACCGTGCCGCAGGATCGTCCGGCAGAGCCGATCCTGCACGCCGACCTCGATGCGTTCTACGCCTCGGTCGAGGTGCTGAAGGACCCGTCGCTCTCCGGCAAGCCGGTGATCGTGGGCGGCGTCGGGGGACGTGGTGTCGTGAGCTCGGCCTCGTACGAGGCGCGCGACTCCGGGGTGCGTTCGGCGATGCCGACCGTGCGCGCCCGGCGATTGTGCCCCGGCGGGGTGTTCGTGCCACCCGACTTCGAGGCCTATCAGTCGCACTCGAACCGCTTCCGCGAGGTGCTGCTCGGCCACACCCCGCTGGTCGAGCCGATCTCGCTCGACGAGGCGTTCCTCGACGTGGGCGGAGCGACGATGCTGTTCGGCGAGCCCCGCGAGATCGCCGTGCGCATCCGCGCCGAGGTGGAGCGAGAGGTGGGGGTCACGTGCTCGATCGGCGTCGCGCCCACGAAGTTCGTGGCGAAGCTGGCGTCGGATCACTGCAAGCCGAACGGGCTCCTCGTGGTGCCCGCCGGCGGCGTGCTCGGCTTCCTCGAGCCGTTGCCGGTCGGACGCCTCTGGGGCGTGGGGGAGAAGACCGGCGAGGTGCTCGCACGCCTCGCCGTGCGCACGATCGGCGACCTCGCGAACACGCCCGAGGCGATCCTCTCCCGGTTGCTCGGCGAGCAGAGCGCCCGGCATCTCTCACAGCTCTCGCACGGCATCGACGTTCGCGACGTGGTGCCGTACGAGGCGCCGAAGTCGGTCGGGCACGAGGAGACGTTCGAGCGAGACATCGACGACGACGAGACGATCCTGCGCGAGCTGCTGGCGCTCTCGGGGAAGGTCGCGGCACGCCTGCGCGCCGATGGGTATCGGGCCCGCACCGTGACGATGAAGGTGCGGCTCGCGACGTTCACGACCCTCACCAGGTCGAAGACGTTGCCCGACGCCACCGACGTCGGCGCCGAGCTGTACCAGACCGTGGCCGGCCTCCACCGATCGTTGCCCGGTGAGCGCAGGCGGGTGCGATTGCTGGGCGTGCAGGCCAGCGGATTGGTGCCGGCGGGCGCCGAACAGCTGGCGCTGCTGCGTGGCGAGCGATGGGGTGACGTCGAACGAGCGGTGGACCGCATCGAGCGCCGGTTCGGCCGTGGGTCGGCGATGCCGGCCTCGCTGCTGGACCGGGCGCGCCGCGACCCGTGATCGTGTGGGTTCCCACGTCGGGAAGCCTCCCTATAATCGGAGGTGTCCCCCGGAGGTCGTCGATGCCCCTGAGCGAGCACGAACAGCGCATCCTCGAAGAGATCGAACGTCGCTTGGCCGAGGACGATCCGAAGCTCGTCGAGCAGGTCGGTCGCACCGACCTCTACACCCATCTGGCCCGGCGCATCCGCCTGTCGGCGGTCGCGTTCCTGGTGGGCTTCGTGCTGCTGCTCCTGTTCGTGATCAGCCCGTGGATCGCCGCGGTCGGGTTCCTCACGATGATCGGCTCAGCGCTGCTGATCTACCGGTACCTCGGACAGCTCGGCCGCGATCAGATCCGGGCGATGCAGGCCGACGGCGGGTCGTTCACCGGCATCATCGGCCGGCTCGCGTCGCGGTTCCGGCCACCATCGGCGGGCGATGACGAGTGAGCGCCGTCCGTGACTGAGCAGAACAACTAGCCCGTTCGGGTGGTTCCACGACCATCGTGACCTCGCGGCTTGCCGGTCTTCCGCGTCCTGTTGTACAACGGGGTTCCCCTTCCCCCGGGCGCGAGTCGTCGGTCGATGCTCGTACGACACGTCGACGATCCGGGCCGCAATGCAGAGTGAGTCGTCGAGACCGAAGGGGCACGCGTCCGGATGGAGGGCTTCACCACCCATCAGGCATGCAAGTTCACAGGATGCACGTCGCGGCAGCTCAGGTACTGGGACCAGATCGGATTGGTGCAGCCCTCGGTGCAAGGAACCGGCGGACGCCCGGGGGTGCCGCGCCTCTATGCCTTCCGGGACCTCGTGGCCCTGCGGGTCGTGAAGTCCTTGCTCGACGGCGGCATGTCGCTGCAGCGCGTCCGCCGTTCCTGGGAGTTCCTCAACAAGAAGGCCGGCATGGACAGGCACCTGTCCGAGGTGAAACTCGTGACCGACGGGCAGAGCATCTTCAAGATCTGCAGGCGCGACGGCGAGGTGATGGACGCCCTGCGTGACGGCCAGATGGCGTTCTTCGTGGCGATCGACGACATCGCCTCGGGTGTCGAGACCGACGTGAGGCAGTTCCGTGAGGACCGCGAACGGTTCGTCCGAGCGCTGCGCGAAGCCGCCGCGCACACGGCGACGGGCACCACGTAGCCGTCCTCAGCGCCGGCGGTAGGGTCCCGTGAGGCGCTGCAGCAGCGTCGTGCTGCGGCGCAGATCGCGGAGCACCGCATCGGCGGCCTCGGTGGCCGCTCGAGCGTCGTCGGGTGCGGGCTCTCGGGAGGAGTAGGCGGCCTTCACGGCCAGGGTGGTCAGTCGCTCGAGGTCGCCGTTCGAGAGCGCCCCCGACCCGGTCACGACGCTCCGGTACTCCTCGATCGTCTGTCCCGGCGCTCGAGGATGGCCCAGATCGGCGGCGCGCTCCGTGAACACGTCGTACGTGGTGACGATCAGCGATCTGGGCTCGGGTCCCGCGCGGCGCAGCCGCCGGCGCCGCCGCCATGCCCGGAGGGGAGGGACGACGACGAGCACGATCGCGGCTCCGACGAGCGTGGCGAGCAGGGCGTTGCGGGCGGTGAGCGGCCCCGGGTCGGAGGCCGCGTTCGCCGTGCCGAAGGTGCCCGCTGCCCCCGCGATGCCGGCGGCTAGGCCCGCCCCCGGACGCGCCCGCTCGCGGTCGGCCGCCGAGATCAGCCCATCGCTCTGGACGGTCGACCCGCCGGTCTGCCCGCCGCGACCCGCGGGCCCGCAGAACCCGCCACGGACGTTCTCACACTCGTCGGCGCTACTGGGATCGATGTAGGGATAGCCGACGGGATTCTGCCGGCCGGGCGTCGGCTCGAACGGCAGCCATCCGTACGAGGGGAACCACACCTCGACCCACGAGTGCGCGTTCTCGGTCGTCACCGTGAGCCGGTCGGCCGAGTCCGAGAAGTCCCCGGGGGTGAATCCCACCGCCAGCCTCGCAGGGATGCCGAGCGAACGCAGCATCACGGCCATCGTGCTCGAGAACTGCTGGCAGAATCCGGCCTTCGTCCTGGTCAGGAACTCGACCATCGCGGCCTCGCTCGAGGAGCCCGGCACGTCCACGTCGTAGCGGAACCCGTACTTCGCGTCGGTGAAGCGATCCTGGATCGCGATCACCCGGTCGTAGGTGTTCGTGGCGCCTCCGGCCCACCGGTCGGCGATATCGGCGATCGGGGGGTCGAGGTTCGGGGGGGCCAGGGCATAACGAGCCGTTCGAGCGTCCGACACGAACGGCTCGGCCCTCAGCTGCGCAGGCGTCGGCGTCACGACGTCGGCGGTCGCCGTGTAGGTGACGCCCGCATCGACACCACCGTCGAGCAGGACGGAGCCGCTCTCAGGGTCCCATCGCATGCCGTCGAGCGGGGCATCGGTGCTGCGGGGCGGGTACGGGAGCGGCAACCACGGCAGCTCGAGCTCGCTGGCCGTTCGGAACGTCACGTCGGTGGTCTCGGTGGGGGCGGTTGCCGGGGTGGTGGTCGCGAGGGCCGCTCCGGGCGCCACGTCGAGCGTCCTCGGGTCCGGATCGGGGCTCCAGGTGCGGCCATCGAAGTTCGGGAGCGACACCATGCGCCAGTAGCGCGGGGTGTCGGTCTCCACCTCGAACACCGGGGTGATGTCCTCCCGCTGCAGGCTCGACTGCACCGACACGAGCGGGTCGATCCGCACGCGACCGTCGTCGGTGGTCGAGAAGTCGATCAGTCCGCGTGACCCGAAGCCCGGCAGCAGGATCGGTGCCATGGCGGCGACCACCACGGC
>JBOGVO010000086.1:0-5048 GCA_050692855.1 Actinomycetota bacterium
GGGTCGCCGGATCGACGGCGACCTGTTCGAGGCCGTGAACGGCGGCCACGGGCCGGCCGCCGATCGTGCGTTCTCGGCCGTGACCGAGCTGGGGTCGTTGTATGCGGTCGGCACCGCGGCGGGCACGCTCGCCGCAGTCGGCCGGCCCCGGCAGGCCGCGCGGGCGCTCGCAGCCGCGGGGACGACCTGGCTGGCGGGGCAGGGCCTCAAGCATCTGGTCGATCGCCCCCGGCCCTACGTCGCCGACCCGGGCGGCACCCGTGCGATGATCGCGCCCCCCATGGGGACGTCGTGGCCGAGCAGCCATCCTGCGGTGCTCACGGTGTTCACGAGCGTGGCGGCGCGAGAGCTCGGGGCGGGCGCGATGGCGCGCGCCGGTCTCGTCGCGCTCGACCTCGCGGTCGCGGCGTCCCGTGTCTACCTGGGCGTGCATCATCCCTCCGACGTCGTGAGCGGCCTCCTGATCGGGCGGGGCGTCGCGGCGCTGTGGCCACGCCGGCACGACGCCCACCCCTGATCCCGGGGGGCGGGGGAGACCCGATGCCCGCGGCTACACTCGGTACGGTGCTGCAGGAGATCGCCTCGGTCGGCTGGCCCGTCCTCGACCGGATCCGTTTCGGGGATTCCTTCGCCGTCTCTCCGCACGGATTGTTCATCGCGATCGGGTTCATGAGCGGCGCGTGGCTGCTCGGCAGGATCGCGCCGTTGTGGGGCGTCTCGCGCGACGACGTGCAGGGCATCGTGTTCTGGTCCCTGATCGGCGCGATCGTGGGCGCGAGGCTCTTCTACGTGATCGCTCACGTCTCGGAGTTCGATTCCCTCTTCGGCATGCTCGCGATCTGGCAGGGGGGCATCTCGCTGCTCGGTGGCATCGCCGGCGCCGTCATCGTGAACACGCCTCGGGTCCTGCGGGCCGGGTACCGGTTCTTCCAGGTGACCGATCCGGTCGCGCCCTCGCTCGCTCTGGGCATCGCGATCGGGCGCATCGGCGACCTGATCATCGCCGACCATCTCGGCCGGCCGACCAGCTGGCTGCTGGCCTGGCAGTACCGGGGCGGCACGCTCGCCCCGCCGTTCTCGTGCCGGGACGACCTATGCCAGGCCCCGCTGCAAGGGGATCACCTCGAGACCGTGACGCGGAGCGGGGCGCGCCTCCTCGACGGCGCGGGCAGGGTGATCGCTGAGGGAGTGGGTGTGCACCAGACCGCGCTCTACGACATGATCAGCGCCGCCGCGCTGTTCATCCTGCTATACGTCGTGTTGATGCGGAAGCCGCGCCGCGAAGGCGTGCTCACGCTCACGTTCGGTCTCTGGTACGGCCTGTCACGGATCGTGGAGGACTCCCTCCGCATCGACAAGCGGTTCTTCGGTCTCACGGGCAGTCAATGGACCGCGCTCGTCGCGGCGACGATCTGCGCCGCGCTCCTCGTCTGGTTCGCGGTCCGCCCCCGCGGCGGCGCGCCCCCCGGAGGTGGTGGCGCGCGCCTCGCGGAGGCCGACGCCGCCGCACGCGAACCGATCCATGGGGAGGTGCCGTGATGACGGCGGCGCCCCTGCGCATCGTGGTGCTTCCCGGGGCCTACACGGTCTGCCGCCTCGACGCCGGCGCGGCCGTCCCGGCATGGGTCCGCGGGCCGTTCACGTCGGTCACGCGAACGCCCAGCGAGCTCTCGATCGTGTGCCGGGCCGACCGGGTCCCGGCCGAGGTGCCGGGCGAGGACGGTTGGCGCTGTCTGCAGCTCGACGACACGTTCGACCTCTCGGAGGTCGGTGTGCTGCAGTCCGTGACGCACCCGCTCGCGGCCGCCGGGGTCTCGGTGTTCACGATCGGAACCTTCGACACCGACTACACGCTCGTGCGTCGCCTCGCGGCGGCGGTCGAGGCCCTGCGCGACGCCGGCCATGAGGTCACCGGCGACCTGGATGTCTAGTCGGGCTGAGACTAGCTCGCGGGCGCGGAGGTCATCAGTGTCAGCGGCTTGCCGACCTTCGACTTCGTGGCGCGCGCCACCGCCGAGGCGGCGTCCCGGAGCGCTCCGCTCGCGGGCGCGTCTGGCTGCGACAGCACGATCGGGGTGCCGATGTCGCCGCCCTCCCGCATCGCGGGCATCAGCGGCACCTGGGCCATGAGCGGTACCCCGAGGTGCTCGGCGGCTTCCCGTCCTCCGCCTTCGCCGAAGATGACCTCTCGCTCGCCGCAGTGCGGGCAGACGAACCAGCTCATGTTCTCGACGACGCCGATCGGCCTGAGGTTGGTGCGCTCGGCCATCCTGCCCGAACGCTCCGCCACCGTGCGCGCCGCCTCCTGCGGCGTGGTGACCACGAGCATCGAAGCGCCGGGCAGGAACGAGGCCAGCGAGATCGAGACGTCACCCGTGCCGGGCGGGAGGTCGCACAGCAGGAAGTCGAGGTCGCCCCAGTAGACGTCGCCGAGGAACTGCTCGATCGCCTTGTGCAGCATCGGCCCGCGCCAGATGACCGGGGTGTCCTCCGGAACGAAGAAGCCCATCGAGATCACCTTCACGCCGTGACCTTCGAGCGGCAGGATCATGTTCTCGAAGCCGACCGGCTTCCCCGACACGCCCAGCATGCGCGGGACGCTGAACCCCCAGACGTCCGCGTCGAGCACCCCCACGCGGTGGCCGTCGGCCGCCAGGGCGACTGCCAGGTTCACCGTGACCGACGACTTCCCGACGCCGCCCTTGCCCGAGGCGACGGCGATCACCGAGGTCGTGGGCGGGAACTGGATCTTCTGCTGCGTGGTGGGCGCGCCTCCCCGGAGTTGGGAGACCAACGCCTCCCGCTGCTCTTGGCTCATCGGAGACAGACGCACGTCGACCCGGTCCACCCCATCGAGCGGTTGCACCGCCGCGGTGACGTCCTGGGTGATGCGGTCCTTCAGCGGACAGCCCTCGATCGTGATCAAGACGTCCACCTCGACGACGCCGCCGTCGAGGGTGATCGACCGCAACATCCCGATGTCCTCGATGGGGCGTCCGATCTCGGGATCCATGACTCCTCGGAGCGCCTCCCGCACCTGCTGTTCCGTGGCCACGTCCGCCCCTTTCACGCGCTCGCGGTGCTCTAAGCTTGGTTCGCACGGTGCTCACCGTGGAAATCCATGATACGTCCGGGGTGGAGAGATGCCGGAGCCGTCGCCCATCGAGATCCACAAGGCCCTCGCCGATGACACCCGCTACCGGTGCTATCGGTTCCTCCGTCTCTCGGGTCGCCCCGTCTCGGTGCGTGAGCTCTCGACGCGGCTGTCCCTGCATGCGAACACGTTGCGTCCGCACCTGCGCCGCCTCGAGGACGCCGGGCTCGTCAGGAGCGAGGTCGCGCGAGGGAACTCGTCGGTCGGGCGGCCGCAGACCGTCTACTCGGCCGTCGACCGGGAGGATCGGGAGGGGCGCGACTTCCGCCTGCTGGCCGAGATCCTCGCGGGACAGCTCTCGGGCACCCGGCAGCGCCAGCGCGCCGCCGACACCGCCCGTGAGTGGGGGGCCTATCTCGTGGGGCGCGCCGCGCCGAGGCCGGGAGTGCGAAGCTCGGGCGGACCCAACCTCGCGGTCCTGCAGGAAGCGCTCGCCGAAGCCGGCTTCGATCCGCGCTTCCACCGACGCGGACGTACCCGCGTCGACATCGCCCTCCGGGACTGCCCCTTCCGCGACCTGCTGGACGAACATCGAGAGCTGGTGTGCTCGATCCACCGTGGCCTCATCGAGGGGATGCTCGCGGCTTCCCGGCCACCGATGGGTCTCGGCAGCTTCGAACCGTTGGCGGATCGCTCGAGGGTGTGTCGCATCAGCGCCGCCCCGGCCTGAGCGGCTACGTACGCATCGCCGAGCGAGACGCGCGTACTCAGACTGAAGTCGAGCGCGCTCCCGTCCGATGCAACGTGGAGACCGGGCGGCGGCGGGCCGCTCGGCGCGATCAGATCACCGCGGCGGAGGAAGCAGGCATGGAGCAGTCGACCATGATGTCGTCCGACGGCACCCCGATCGTTCCGGAATTCAACGGTTGGCTGGAGCAACTCGTCGAGGGCGAGGGCTCGGATCTGCACGTGAAGGTGGGCTCGGCCCCCATGATCCGGCTCCCCAAGGGGCTGCACCGGCTCGACCGCGATCCGCTGACCGGCATCGAATGCCAGGCGATCGCGGACGGCATCATCCCCGAGGACAGGAAGACGAAGTTCCTCGAGAGGGGTGAGATCGACTTCGCATACTCGATCGGGCACCTCGGCCGGTTCCGGGTGAACGTCTTCCGCCAGCGCGGCTCCGTGAGCATGGTGCTCCGCAAGCTCCGGTTCGGGGGGCCGGCGTTCGAGGAGGTCGGCCTCCCCGATGCCGTGCGGAAGGTCGCGGAGGAACACCGCGGGCTCGTCCTCGTCACCGGCCCCACCGGGTCCGGCAAGACGACGACCCTCGCGGCCATGATCGAGTACATCAACAAGACGAAGCCCGTGCACATCGTGACGATCGAAGACCCCATCGAGGTGCTGCACAGGGACGAGATGGCATCGATCAACCAACGCGAGGTCGGGAACGACACGCAGGACTTCCTGGTCGCGCTGCGCGCCGCGCTGCGGCAGGACCCCGACGTGATCCTGATCGGCGAGATGCGCGACACGGAGACGGTGCGGGCCGCGATCGCGGCCGCCGAGACCGGCCACCTCGTGCTGTCGACCCTGCACACCGTCGACGCCACGGAGACCGTGAACCGTGTTATCGACTTCTTCCCGCCCTACCAGCAGAAGCAGGTGCGCCTCGCCTTGGCCGGCACCCTGCGGGGCATCATCTGCCAGCGCCTCGTGCCGACCGTCGAGGGCGGACGGGTCCCGAGCCTCGAGATCATGATCAACACCGGCCGTGTCGCGGAGCGGATCGCCGACCCCGACAAGACCCACGAGATCAAGGATGTGATCCAGGACGGCAGCTTCTACGGCATGATCACGTTCGATCAGTGCCTGCTGCAGCTCGTGCGGCAGGGCCAGGTCACGGTCGAGGACGCCTTCCAGGCGGTCTCGAACCGGCACGACTTCGAGCTGG
>JBOGVO010000087.1:0-10347 GCA_050692855.1 Actinomycetota bacterium
CCGCGCTCGGCCAAGCTCGTCGAAGCGAGGGGAGCGCGCTTCACCCTCCTTACGGGGTATGCGTTCTGCCTGCTCGGGTTCCTCACGATGCTCCTCCTATGGGATCAGGGGAGCCCGTATTGGGAGGTCGGGCTCGGGTACGCGCTCATCGGCATGGGCGTCGGCTTCGCGGGGACCCCGGCCTCGCACTCGCTCACCGGCTCGGTCCCGGTCGAACGTGCCGGCATGGCGTCGGGGACGGCCGATCTCCAGCGTGATCTCGGAGGCGCGATCATGCAGTCGATCTTCGGCGCGCTGTTGGCGGCCGGCTACGCGGCGTCCTTCACGGCGTCGATCGCCGCCTCGCCGGACGCCCAGAAGGTGTCCGACAGCGTCGAGGCGCAGCTGACCAAGTCGTTCGCGGGCGCCGAGGCCGTCGCCCAGCAATACCCGAAGTACGCGGACCAGATCACCGCGGCCGCGAAGACGTCGTTCCTCCAGGGCGACCGATTGGCGTATTCTGCAGGCATCGTCGCCGTGCTGCTCGGCGCCGGGCTGGTCTTCTTCCTCTTCCCGAGACGGGACGACGAGCAGCGCTTGCTGGCTGCGTACGGCAGGGAGGACGATGCGACCCTGCGAGCCGAGCCCGAGCCGGCTCGGGACTGAGGTCGATGTCCGAGGCTGACCCCCGCCACGCGGGACCCATCCGCCGGCTCGCCGCGGCGATGGTGTCGCCGAACAGCTACGGCTCCGTCCTCGTCTTGATCCTGGTGACATACGTGCTGTCGGTCGCGCTGAGCCAGCCGTGGACACGATCCCTCGTGCTGGTCGTGCAGATCGGGGCGGTCTTGCTGGCCCTGCATGTCTCGGGCGCTCGAAGGCCCATCCGCATGCTCGCCGCGGCCGTCTTCGTGGTTGCCGCTGTGATCGCGATCGTGGACACGACCTCGGGCCGAGACGAATTCGCGTCGTGGGCCGTCTTCCTCACGAGCGCGCTGCTCTACTTCATCGCCCCGCTGTCGATCCTTCGCGCCATCGTCGTGCAGCGAGAGGTCACGCTCGAGATCGTCTTGGGGGCGATCGACGCCTATCTGTTGATCGGCATATTCTTCGCTTTCGCCTTCCAGGCGCTCGGCGCGATCGGTTCGGCTCCGTTCTTCGAGGGCGGCATCGACGGCACCGTGTCGGACTCGCTGTTCTTCAGCTTCACGACGCTCACCACCACGGGATACGGCAACCTCGTGCCCGCGGCGAAGCCGGGCCAGACCTTCGCGGTGATGGAGATGCTGATCGGGCAGCTGTTCCTGATCACGGCGGTCGCGAAGGTGATCAACGCCTGGCGCCCGGTGCGGTGGCGAGCGACCGAAGACGGGCTGACCGACGAGCAGGCCGATGAGCCGACCGACGAGCAGACCGATGAGCAGGAAGGGAGTGAGTCCCGATGACGACGAGGAAGGTCGAGCATCTGACCCTCGACGAGCGGCGAGCCAACGGCAGGCAGGCCCGCCGTCGCACCCCACGCTCGAGCCACGAGGGGTGGGAGCCTGCCGCAGATCGACCGGACCCAGTGGCGCTGCTCGAGGCGCAGAACGCGACGCGCGAGCCGGACCTCGTTCCCGTGCGACACGGGCGCATGATGGCGTCGCCGTTCACGTTCTACCGCGGCGCCGCGAAGATCATGGCGGCGGATCTCGAGCACACGCCGAGGGCGGGGCTCGACGTGCAGCTCTGCGGTGACGCCCACCTGTCGAACTTCGGCGTGTTCGCCTCGCCGGAACGAACCCTGATATTCGACCTGAACGACTTCGACGAGACGCTCCCCGGTCCGTTCGAGTACGACATCGCCCGGCTGTCGGCGAGCTTCGTCGTCGCCGCCCGGAACAACGGGTTCACCGACGCACAGGCCCGGGCGACCGCTACGGCGTCGATCGCCGCGTACCGCACGGCGATGGCAGGGTTCGCGGATATGCGGGCTCTTGAGGTCTGGTACTCGCGCCTCGACGCCGCGGAGGTCCTGGCGACGGCCCTGGCGAATGAGTCGAAGGCGGATCGGAAGCGGACCGCTCGGGCCCAGAAGGTCCTCCAGAAGGCCAGGACGAAGAACAGCCTCCAAGCGCTCTCGAAGCTCACGGAGGTGGTCGACGGTGAGCACCGCATCATCAGCGATCCGCCGGTGATGATCCCCGGACGCGAGCTCGCACAGCACTTCGGCCTGTCACCCGAAGAGGTCCGCCCAGTGCTGCAGGGACTCCTTCGCGCCTACCGGTCGACCTTGACGGACGAGCGCCGCCGGCTGCTCGAGCGGTACGCGTTCGTCGACTTCGCCAGGAAGGTCGTCGGCGTGGGCAGCGTCGGCACGAGGGCGTGGATCGCGCTGTTCCGCGGCAACGACGGCGAGGACCCCCTCTTCCTCCAGATCAAGGAGGCGACCGCCTCGGTGCTCGAGGACCATCTGCCGTCGAGCCGATACAAGCAACCCGGTGAACGCGTCGTGCAAGGACAACGCCTGATGCAGGCGGCGAGCGACATCTTCCTCGGGTGGACGAAGGGAGTGGATACATCGCTCTTCTACTACTGGCGCCAGCTGCGCGACATGAAGGGCTCGGCAACGATCGAGCTGCTCGCTCCCGACGGGATGGGCTGGTACGCAGGCGTCTGCGGATGGACGCTCGCGCGCGCGCATGCTCGTTCGGGCGATCCCGTCGCGATCGCCGCCTACCTCGGGAGCAACGATCGCTTCGACCGAGCCATGGCCGACTTCGCCGAGCGCTACGCGGACCAGAACGAACGCGACTACGACGCCTTCGAGACCGCGATCGGATCGGGACGCCTCGAGGCCCTGGAAGGCGTCTGAGCTTCGCCGTAAGGGACATCGAGACCCGAGGAGCGGTGCCCGGGGTGGGGATCGAACCCACACGCCCTCTCGGGCCAGCGCTTTTAAGGCGCTTCCGTCTACCTGTTCCGGCACCCGGGCGGCACCGCGATGCTAGCGGCAACCTCGCGTCCTCGTACCATCCGGCACCCACTGATACCCGCTTCCGGGTAACCAGCGACTCCCCCGAACGGCCGATATCTGAGCCATGCATCGACCGGACCGCAACGCCGAGGCCGGCTTCACCCTGATCGAGATCATGGTGGTGGTGCTGATCATCGGGCTCCTCATCGCAATCGCGCTCCCCACGTTCCTCGGCGCCCGTTCTCGGGCGCAGGACCGAGGGGTGCAGACCGACGTTCGAAACGCCTTCCTGGCGGAGCGCACCTTCTACACCGACGGCGCGGTCTACACCGAGAGCATCCTCATCCTCGACGCGATCGAGCCCGCGCTCGACTACGTCGCCGGAGACACGCCCGCGGCGACCGGCTCGGTGTACATGCACGTGCACGCGGGGCCCAACGAGCTATTCGTGTCGGGAAGGAGCGTCTCGGGCACCTGCTTCTACCTGCGCGAGATCGACGGCGGCGGCGCGGAGTTCGCCTCGTCGGCCGGGTGCGGCGTGGCGGATACGCAGACGTACACACCGGCCTGGTAGCCACTCGCGCCGACGTCGTTCCAGGTGCTTGCAGGCACGGGCCCATCCCCTAGGCTCGGGGCCCATGGTCACCCGAACGCTCCGGCTCGACACCGATCCGCTCGATGCTCTGGCCGTCAAGATCCGAGATCGAACCGCGACGGCGGCGGTCGTGGGCCTCGGCTACGTCGGCCTGCCGCTGATCGCAGGGGTGCACTCGGCCGGGTTCCGGGTGATCGGTGTCGACACCGACGAGCGCACGATCGAGTCGTTGCATGCCCGCATTTCCCACATCGCGGACGTGAGCGACGCCGAAGTCGACGCGATGGACCGCGCGACGTTCAGCGCCAACCCCACGCCGATCAGCGATGCCGACGTCATCGTCCTGTGCCTGCCGACCCCGCTCACCGACGGCGCCCCCGACCTCACGATGGTGCTGACCGCGGGCGAGGACGTCGCTCGCTACCTGAGGCCGGGCGTGCTCGTGGTGCTCGAATCGACCACGTATCCGGGCACGACCGAGGAGCTGTTGCGCCCGATCCTCGAGGGATCCGGACTCATGGCCGGAAGAGACTTCGCGCTCGGCTACTCCCCGGAACGGATCGACCCGGGCAACCGCGGCCACCGTCTCGACACGACGCCGAAGATCGTCTCGGGACTGACCGATCGGTGCCGCGAGCTCGCCGTCTCGTTCTACTCCTCGTTCGTGCACACGGTCGTCACGACCTCCTCGCCCCGTGAGGCCGAGATGGCCAAGCTGATCGAGAACACGTACCGGCAGGTGAACATCGCCCTCGTGAACGAGCTGGCGGTGCTCGCGCGAGACCTCGGGGTCGACATCTGGGAGTCGCTGCACGCCGCCGCAACGAAGCCGTTCGGCTATCAGCCGTTCTGGCCCGGACCGGGCGTCGGCGGTCACTGCATCTCGATCGACCCCACCTACCTGTCGTGGCGGGCCGGGCAGCAGCTCGGCTACCGCGTGGAGTTCATCGAGCACGCCAACGAGGTGAACAACCGCATGCCCGACTACGTGGTCTCGCGCGTCGGCGAGGCGCTCAACGATGCGGGCAAGCCGATCAAGGGCTCGAAGGTGCTCGGGGTCGGGGTCGCGTTCAAGTCGGGTGTCGACGACCTCCGGGAGTCCCCGTCGCTGCAGGTGCTGGAACGGCTCGCCCGACGAGGCGCGACGGTCTCGTTCCACGACTCGTTCGTGCCGAGGTGCGAGATCGACGGCGTGGAACACGACTCGCTGGCGCTTAGCCCCGAGACGGTCGCGGGCCAGGACATCGTGGTGCTCCTGACGCCGCACGCCGATGTCGACGTGCATGCACTCGTGAACACGGCCGCGATGATCTTCGACGCTCGTGGGGTCACGGCGGGCATCGACGCGCCCAACATCGTCCGGCTCTGACCGGCCTGGGGTATCCGCCGGACTACGCGGAACGTTCGTCGATCGTGATCGAATCGATGTAGACGGCCTCGGTCGGCACGCTCTTCTCGCCGGGGATGCCCGGGTTCTCGGAGCCTTGCACCTTCCCGATGCGTCGAACCACGTCCAGCCCCCGCGTCACCTGGCCGAAGATCGTGAACTGCCCCGAAGGCCCGGGGTCCAGCTGAGGCGTCGGCGCGAGCGTCACGAAGAACTGGCTCCCGTTCGTGCCCGGACCCCCGTTCGCGTAGGCGAGCAGCCCGGGCGCGTCGAACGTCTGCTTCGCCGAGGTCTCGATGTCGAACGAGTACCCGGGACCGCCGGTGCCGTCGCCGAGCGGATCGCCGCCCTGGATCACGAAGTCGCCGACGATGCGATGGAACGTGAGCCCGTCGTAGAAGCCCCGTTCGGCGAGGAACACGAAGCTGTTCACCGCCTGGGGCGCGATGACTGGGCGAAGCTCCGCCTCGAACGAGCCGCACGACGTCGCGATGGTGGCCGTGTAGGTCGCCTGCTCGTCGATCATCATCGGCGGAGGGCCGATGAACTGCGGCGTCGGACCGCCAGCGCCCTTGGGGACCTTGCCGCCGCACGCGACGGTGGCCGGAGGCTCGACCGCGGCCTGGACCGTGCCCGAGCGCGTGCCGGGTTCCCCCGAGGGCTCGGCCGACACGCTCGCCGAGGGCGTCGGGCCCGCCGGGGTATCGTTCGCCTGGGTGTCGCCGTCGTCGCGGGTCAGGAACGCGAACCCGGCGACGACCAGCGCGATCGCCACGACGATCGCCACGACGGAGGCGATGAGCCCGCGGCGCCGCTTGGCAGAGCGCCGTTCGGCCTGACGGCGCGCGGCGAGCTTCGCGAGCTGCTTGTCCCGTGAACGATTCGGCATGTCGGCCGGTCAGGGTACCCGATGCGCGTCGCCGTCCGGTGCCACCGTCGACGTCGGCGCTGTCCTCGAGGGCGTCGGCGCCGCCAGCATCTCGAGGGCCAACCCGTCCAGGATGTCGGTCTCGCTCACGAGCACGCGGTCGACCTCGAACCGCCGCATCGTGGTGAGCAGGATCAGGCCTCCTGCGACGATCACGTCACCGCGCCCGGGCGCCATGACCGGCAGCGCGGCACGCCGGGCGTTCGACATGCCGGCGAGCACGATCACCACTCGCTCCACGCTCGGCCGGTCGAGCCACGTGCGATGGATCAGATCGGGGTCGTAGCGGGCCAGATCGAGCGCCAGCGCCTGGAGCGTGGTCGCGGTGCCGGCGACCGCCACGAACGTCCGAGCGGTGGACACGGGCACCGTGGCCACCACCTCGGCGAGCACGCCCTCGACGTCGGCCTCGATCGCCCCGAGCTCCTCGGGTGACGGCGGATCGTGGCGGACGTGCCGTTCGGTCATGCGGACGCTACCCATGCGGGTGGAGATCGCGTGCTCCGCCGCACCGGGCGCATCGCCGATCACGAACTCGGTGGAGCCGCCGCCGATGTCCTGCACGACGAATGGTCCGGTCGCCTGATCGAGGCCGTGGGTTCCCCCCAGGAACGACAGGGCCGCCTCCTGCTCACCGGTCAGCACCTCGAGGTCGGCCCCGGCGTGGGTGCGCACCGCCGCCGCGTACTCCTCTCGGTTCTCGGCATCGCGAACGGCGCTCGTCGCCCCCACTCGGATGCGCTCGGCGCCGACGGCCTCGGCTCGCCGGCAGAAGCGTGCCAGCACGTCGATGGTGCGAGCGAGCGCGTCGTCATCGAGGCGCCCGGTCTCGTCGACTCCTCGGCCGAGCCGCGTGATCACCATGTCTCGCGCGAGCTCGGTGGGGGGCTCGCCGGCCGTCGCGCCTGGCTCGAGCACGAGCAGCCTGATCGAGTTCGTTCCCTGGTCGATCGCGGCGACCCGACTGGCGCGCTGCTCCGGATGGACGGGCTCGACACGCTCGGCCACCCAGGCTCCCACCGGATCGTCGCCGCCGGCCAGGCGGTACGCGTAGTGCGCGTGCAGACACTTGATGCCGGTGCGCGTGCCTGCGACCCCGCCCCAGCCCAGGGCCTCGCGGAGATCGGCCGCGCGGTCGGCCGCGTACGCCGCGTGCGCGGCATCGACGGCTTCCCGGAGCCCCCGGTCGCGGCGTATCCGCTCGTTCAGGCGGCCGATCCACCCTGCGGACTCGATACGCGAGACGGCGCGCACCGCCTCCGGGCACGTCAGCCAGTACGTCGTGGGGAACGGTTCGCCCGCCGCGTCGAGCGCCGCGTTCCGGATCACGAGCGGATGTCCTCCCGTGCAGCGCGCCACGACCGTGAACGCCGTCGTGGGCTCGCGGCCGAGCTGCTCACGCACCGACGCGAGATCGACACCTCGCAATCCGCGCTGCGCCGTCGGCGTCGGCTCGGCCATGGCGGACATGTTCCCAGGGCTCGACCGTTGACGTTTCCATCGCGCCGGTACCATCGCCTGATGCGAAGGACCGAGCCGTGATGCGCGACCGTACCTTCACCTCGATCGAGACGGAACGGCTCCGCCTGCGGCGGTTCTCACCGCGCGACGTGGCGCCGTTCCAGGTGTACCGAGCCGACGACGACGTGGCCCGCTTCCAGTCGTGGAGCGGCTTCACGCTCGAACAGGCGGCGCGGTTCGTCCGCGAGATGGCGAGCTCGGATCCCGGGGTTCCCGGCGAGCCGTTCCAGGTCGCACTCGCGCGGCTCGACGACGACGTGCTCGTGGGCGACTGCATGCTCGCGCTCGACCCAGGCGATCCGCCGAACGCCGAGGTCGGATACACCGTTGCCCCCGGATCCCAGGGACGCGGGTACGCGAGCGAGGCGGTCGCCGCCTTGCTCGACTACGCGTTCGACGAGTTGGGGGTCGCGAAGGCGCGCGCGGTCACCGATTCGCGCAACGCACCCTCGATCGCGGTCGCGGAACGCCTCGGCATGCGCCTCGTGGGCACGGTCCGCACGACGTTCAAGGACGAGCCGTGCGAGGAACATACGTACGAGCTCACGAGGGAAGCTTGGTGGGCTCTGCGGTCGTAACCGGCGCCGCCGTTACTTGCGCTTGTGCTCGACGGCGCGCTTGTAGTCGACCAAGCGCTCCTCGCTCTGGCGCATGAACTTCTTGAGCATCTGCTCGAACTCCGGGTCGGAGCCACGGCGGGGCCGCGGGGGGGCGGGATCCTGCAGCGCTTTGATCGAGAGGTCGATCTTGCCGTCTTCCTTGATCGCTCGCACCTTGGCCTGCACGACGTCTCCCTCGCGGAGATGGTCGTGCACGTCCTTGACGTAGTTGCGGTCGATCTCGGAGATGTGGACGAGCCCCAGGCGACCATCCTCGAGCTTGAGGAACGCCCCGTATGGCGTGATGCGTTCGACGGTGCCGTCGATCACCGCGCCGATCTCGATCTCAGCGATGTCTGCCGTCCCCTTTCCCTTGCGATCCCGGCCTTTCCGAGCGAGGCGGTCAGTGTGCGCGAATCCCCCGTGCGCGTCAATCGAACGTCAGGCCTCACCTCCGAGGTCCTCGGAACGACCCCTGCCGCCTCTCGACGGGATGTCCTCCAACGTGGATCAGTGTGCCAAGCAGTTGGTCGCTGAGAGCGGATGAGGGTGACGGTCGCCTGTCGCCTCGGATGCTGTCGGACGACCTCCCTAGGCACGGTGCGGGAGGATTAAGGAGATCCGTAAAGGCGCAGGATCGGAAGGGCATGTTCCGAGCCACGCACGACCCCTACGCCCGGGGGTCGCGCGGGCCCAAGCATCCCGGGTGTAGGGTCTCGACCCATGTTCCAACGACCGTCGCCCCGCCGGTCGCGATCCGTTCGCGTGGCCATCTTCGTGACGCTTTGCCTCGCAGCCACTCTCGCGCCTCAGCTCGTCACGATCGCCTCGGGAAGCGCCCGATTCCACGTCGAGTGCCCGTTCGTGCGTCATCGACGCGACGACCCCATCGTCGATCCGGGCCGGCCGGGCGCGAGTCACTTACACGCGTTCCTCGGGAACCGCTCGACCGACGCCTTCTCCACGTATCGGTCGTTGCAGCGTGCGGGCACGACCTGTGGCTTGCGTGCGGACAAGAGCGCCTACTGGATCCCCGCCGTGTACGAGCACGGCCACCTGCGTCGGGCGAGCGATGTGGACCTCTACTACCGGGGGGAGACCGATCCACTCACGGCGATCCGCGCCTTCCCGAAGGGCCTGAAGATCATCGCCGGGAACATGCATGCGACCCGGCCGCAGAGCACGGACGTCGTGGCCTGGAGTTGCCATGGTGGCGGGAGTGAGACCTTCAGGAACCGACCGTACGACTGCGGCTCGGGATTCGTGAAAGTGCTCGTGCGCTTCCCGGAATGCTGGGACGGTAGGCGCACGGATAGTAGGAACCACAAGGCGCACATGCACTACCGCATCGACGCAGCCGGCGGCCGGAACATCTGCCCCAAGACCCACCCGGTGCCGGTCCCGAAGCTCGTCGCCTCGATCACCTTCCCCATCAACGACGGGGCCGGGTTGGAACTCGCGACCGGCTCGTATCGCACGATGCATGCCGACTTCTTCAACGCATGGAAACCGCGCGTCCTGAGGCGACTCGTGCGTCGCTGCATCCACGCGGGGATCGAGTGCACCTCGTTCGAAGCCTGAGAGCCGAGAGGAGTGAGCACCATGCGGAAGGGTTCCCTGCTCATCACCTTCACCTTGGTCGCGTCGGCGGTCTCGTTGATCGGGGTCGGTGCGAGCACCGCGGAGGCATCACAGTCGTTCGTCATCGACTGCAAGCATTCACACCGGCGAGCCGACGATCCGATCGTCCACCCGGGGGAACCGGGCATGGGCCACCTGCACGAGTTCTTCGGGAACCGGACGACGAGCGCTACGTCGACCTACGCGTCGATGGTCGGGAAGCCCACCACCTGTGACATCCCGGGTGACACGGCAGCGTACTGGGCGCCGACGCTGAAGAACGCAGCGGGCACGCCGATCCCGCCGCGGCGGATCACCGTCTACTACCGCGACCGTCCGCAGGGCTCGGTGAAGACCACGGCGTTCCCTCCCGACTTCCGGATGATCGCCGGCTGGCCTGGAACCGGGTACTCGGGGTGGAACTGCGACGGCACCTCCTTGCAGGAAAGTGCGAGGATCGACTGCAGCGGGTTCCCCACACCGTACGTGCGGGGGAGCATCATCTTCCCCATGTGCGGGCAACGGAACACGTCGGGGAAGATCGTGACGGACTCCCCGAACCACCGGAGCCACGTCGCCTATGGAACGAAGCGGAGGGGGTGCCCGGCGAGCCATCCTGTGCAGCTGCCGGCGGTCAAGGTGAACATCCGCTTCGGGGTGACCGACTGCAGGGCGGCCGGATGTTATCTCGTGTCCGATATGGACTCCCCGTGCTCCGTGCCCGGCTGCTCATTGCACGCCGACTACTGGAACACCTGGGAC
>JBOGVO010000088.1:0-6592 GCA_050692855.1 Actinomycetota bacterium
CGAGGGATACACCGCCACCCGGCACCAAGCCGAGGTCGGCACAGGCTACTTCGACGAGGTCTCGAGGGTGATCACCGGTGGCAGCTCTTCCACGCTCGCGCTGACGGGATCGACCGAAGAGAAGCAGTTCTCGGAATGACGTCGACGACCCGCCCGCCTGATCACGCGTCGACCGCGCGCCGCAACCGTTCGATCGTCTGGGTCAGGATGCGGGAGACGTGCATCTGGCTGACGCCGATGTCCTCAGCGATCTCGCTCTGCGTGAGATCGCGGAAGAACCTCAGGTACAGCACCCGGCGATCGCGAGGCGAGAGCTGCGCTACGACGGGCGCGAGGGTCGCCCATTCGTCGAGCAGCTCGACGGAGGGATCCTCCTCTCCCAAGGAGTCGACAGGAGCCCTGGCGTCCACGCCGATGGGGGTGTCGAGCGATCCGATCGAGTACGCCTGCACGGCATCCATGGCCTCCGCGATGTCGTCGGTGTCGACGTCGAGGTGCCCCGCGAGCTCCGGGATCGTCGGCGAACGGCCCAGCGTTTGGGTCAAGGTGGGCAGCGATCGATTGATGCGCACGGCCATCTCCTGGAGACGGCGTGGCACGCGCATGGCCCATCCCTTGTCCCGGAAGTGTCGCTTCAGCTCTCCGACGATCGTGGCCGCGGCGTAGGTCGAGAACTGCACTCCCCGCGAAGGGTCGAAACGGTCGATCGCGTTGAGCAGGCCGATGTTGGCGACCTGCACCAGGTCTTCGACCAGTTCACCCCTGCCCACGAATCGTCGGGCGAAGTACTCGGCGAACGGCTGGAAGCGGAGGGCGATCGTGTCGCGCGCCTCGTCGTCGGGCATCTGTTCGAACAGCGCGTCGATCTCGGCGTCGTCCGGGCGGCCCCGAGCCGAACCCGTGATGCCCTGCTCGCTCACTCGTGCACTGTCCGCATGCGCAGCTCGATCGCGGGACTCCCATCGACCTCGACCTCGGCCACGTGGTCCGCCAGGCCCTCGATCACCCGCCACGACAGGCTCTCTCGGCCCCCGCCAGGTTCCACGCCTCCTCCCCCCTGCACCCAGATGGTCAGCTGAAGCGCCACGGTGTCGGGGCTCAGCTCGACGCAGAGACGGGAGCCACCGTCGGCCCGGGTCAGCAGGAACGTGCAGGCCTCCGCGGCCGCGATCCGCAGGTCGTCGACCGAGTCGTAGGGAAGCGCCAGCCTCGACGCGACGCTCGCGACCACAGCGCGAACGACCCCGATCGACTCAGGGTCGGCCGGAAGATCCAGCCGGACGTCCGTCATGCGTTCCTGCACCGGCTCCTCCCTATACTGAGCGGCGTGCCGGCGGGCCTCGGGCCGTTGCGGCGATCTCACGATAGAGGAGTTCTCCATGGAGCCAACGTTCGAAACGCATGCGACGGGCGGCTGGACAGTGGTGAGGATCGCTGGCGAGCTCGACCTCGCGACCTCGGCGGCGCTGCGCTCAGCCTTGGAGTCCGGCTTCGCCCGCGATACCCCGCGACTCGCGGTCGATCTCACCGAGGTGACGTTCATGGATTCCAGCAGCCTGGGGGTGCTCGTCGCGTACCTGAAGCGAGCTCGGGAGCAAGCGGGGGACCTGATGCTGGTGGGCGTCCAAGGGTCGCCCGCGAAGGTGATCTCACTCACCGGGCTCGACGCGGTCTTCCGCATCGAAGACTCCGTCGCCGACCTGCCGGCGTGAACGGCGACACGACGGCCTCCGATGATTCCCGCACGGCCACGCTCGAGGTTCCCGGAAGCCCCGGCTCCCTCGCGACGATCCGGGTGTTCATGGCGAGGGTGCTCGCCCCGGTCCTCGATGACGACG
This sequence comes from Actinomycetota bacterium, assembly GCA_050692855.1. Classification (GTDB taxonomy): domain Bacteria; phylum Actinomycetota; class UBA4738; order UBA4738; family HRBIN12; genus JAOUEA01. Next base: position 1,839 of record JBOGVO010000088.1, read on the forward strand.
AACGCATCGAGGACCTGAAGCTGGCGGTCGACGAGATCTGCGCCGCGACCGACGGCGACAGGGTGGCGGTGACGGTCGTGATCGACCGCGCACGATGCGTGGTGATCTGCGAGGGGGTCGCCGCCCCCGCGGACGACGAGCGTGGCACCATGCGCGAACGGCTGCTCGCCGCTCTCGTTCACGAGGTGCAGTGGTCGAGGACCGAGCGTGGGCATGGACGCGTGCGCTTCACGATGCCACTCGAGTGAGCCTTCCCGCCGCATGATCGAGCGCGACAGGTTTGGAATCGCGGCGATGACGGTATCGATCCGGTGGCCATCGATGACACGGACGAGCCGGTGACGAGCGCGCTACCACACCGCGAGAAAATGGTCGGTCGTCAACCGACCGAGCGCTGGCGACCGTGTCGGCTCGATCACGATCGGACGTGGCATCCGTCGGACTCGGCGCCAACCGGGCGCGAACCGCGAGACGGCGTCACCGAGACGGTGGGGCGACAACGATGACCGCGTTCGAGACCGAGGTCGTAGGCGGGGTGGCCCGGGTGCGCGCAAGCGGTGATCTCGACTTCACGTCGGCGCCCGGGCTCGAACGCGCGCTGCTCGCCGTCGATGCCGACGACGAGGTCCGATCCGTGGTGCTCGACCTCCGGTCACTCCGGTTCCTCGACTCCACCGGGCTGCGAGTCGTGCTCGCGACCGACGCGCGGCTGCGCTCGCAGGGTCGACCCCTCACCGTCGTCAAGGGGCCGCCGTCGGTCCACCGCGTCTTCCAGCTCGCGTTGGCGGAAGACCGGATCCACTTCGTCGAGGATGCGACGACGGATCGATCCTCGATCCACGGCTCGCCCACCCGCCGACTCGACCCTTCGTGAGTGATCCGCTGATGCTGCGCTTCGAACCGCTCCCGTCCGCGGTCGGCCGCGCGAGAGAGACGATCGATCGATTCGAGGGGCGACTCCCCGCCCGGACGATCGAGGACGCCCGGCTGCTCGTGAGCGAGCTGGTCACCAACAGCCTGCGGCACGCATCGCTCGGGAGAGACCAAGCGGTCGAGGTCTCGCTCTCGCTCGACGATCGAGCCCTGCACGTCGAGGTCGTCGACCACGGGCGCGGCTTCCAGCAGCGCTTTCATCCGGCACGGGAAGCCGATGACGCGGGGTGGGGACTCTTCCTCGTGGCCCGGCTCGCCGACCGTTGGGGCGTGCGCCACGACGGCTCGACCTGCGTCTGGTTCGAGTTCGACGTCGCCGATCGCTAGGCGTCTCTGGTCGGCGGGGCGACGCCCCGGGACGGTTTAGGCGACGAGACGGTGGGTATCTCCCTGGTTTGGCCTTTCCTCGAGAACGACAGGGAGGTTTCCGATGAGCATCACGATCGCCGATGACGTTCTTCGCGGCCACCTGGCTCCGGGTGACGCCAGGCTCGGACAGGTTCACGAGCCGGGGCGTGTGTGCCAGGCGGAGACCTGCACGACCGTGCTGTCGATCTACAACGCGACGGGATGGTGCTGGCAGCACGAGGCGCCCCACGTCTACGTGCTGCATGCGCCGCGGAAGCGTCGCCGCGACGCGCGACGCATCGACCGCTTCTGACGATCTCGAGGGCGAGCGCCATGACCACCGACGGGAACAGCGTGCGGCGACCCCCCCTGCCGCATGCGCGGCACCGGGGCCGGGGTCGGGGGCGCGATCCGATGCCCCCCGCCCCGGCCACCGGAGCCCGCGCCGCGGCCATCGCCGGTTCCCGCACCGCCCACCGTCGGTGTGCGGTGCTGACGGAAGGAGAGATCGATGCGAGCAACGATCATCGACGTCGACCGCACGAGCGGCCCGCGCGTCCGCTGGGGCGCGATCTTCGCGGGAGCGGTCTGGGGCCTCGCGGTGATGGCCGTCCTGACCTCGCTCTGGCTCGCCCTGGCCTACCCGTCCGAGAGCGACTTCGTGCGCGACAACTTGGAGTGGTTCATCGCGGGGTCCGGCGCGTTCGCGCTGTTCGTGGCCGGGCTCCTAGCCGGCTTCCTGACGGACAACCGCGGGCCGGGGTCGGGGTGGCTGCACGGCATGACCGCGTGGGGGCTCTTGCTGATCGCCACGCTCAGCTTCGGCATCCCATCGGTGTTCGGGTTGTTCAACGTCGGCCAGCTCCGGACCATCGGTGAGACCGATCTGGTCGGGCCCGAGGTGAGCGACGTCCTGTGGGTGACGTTCCTCACCCTCGTGGTCGGCGCCGTGGCAGCTGCGATCGGTGGCACGATCGGCGGGGCGCCGCGTCGGTCGGTCGATCTGGACGACGTGCGCCGTGCATCGATCGAAGAGAGCGATCTGACCGAGCCGATCGGCAGGCACGAGGCTCGGCGGACCGAACCGGCGAGCACCGTGACCCGTTCGATCCCCGACGTCGCGCCTCCCGGAGAGCGCCCGGTGATGTCGGAAGACCGTCCCACCTCGGGTGACCGCGTGCTGGTGACCCAGGACCCCGACGGCACCTACGTCGACCAGGAAGGGCACCGATACGTGCCGGAAGACGCGGACGCCGGGTCGGCGCGCCGGGCGAACGACGACGTGCGCTGACCGACCCGTCCCCGCTCAGATGGATGAGCGACCGGGCCACGAGGCCCGGTTCGATCGTGGTCCGGCGTGTGTCGGCGGCATCGGTGGGCCGCGAGTACGATTCCGACCGTGAACCCGGCGAAGGAAGCCCTGCTCTGGGCCTCTCAGAGCCCGACGCTCGCCGCCCGACTGCCCCGCCTGCGGTTCGTCCAACGGACGGTGGCGCGGTTCATGCCCGGCGAGACAGCCGACGAGGCGATCGAGGCCGCCCGGCGACTCGACGACAGCGGCGTACCCGTCTCATTCACGGCGCTGGGCGAGAACGTGACCGAGCTCGCGCAGGCGACCGCGGCCGCCGGTGAGTACCTCCGGCTGCTCGACCGGATCGATCAGCTCTCGCTCGATGCCGAGATCTCCGTGAAGCTCACGCAGTTGGGGTTCGACCTCGACCGCGAGCATGCGCGCATGCAGGTCCAGCGCCTCGCCGAGCGCAGCTCGTCACTCGGCCGCACGGTCTGGATCGACATGGAGTCGATCCCCTACGTCGACGGCACGCTCGACGTCTACGAGCAGCTGCTGGTCGACGGGCACGACGTCGGCCTCTGCCTGCAGGCTTACCTCCACCGCACCTGGGACGACGTGCAGCGGCTGCTGCCACGGCGCCCCTCGATCCGCCTCGTGAAGGGCGCCTACCGGGAGTCGCCCCAGCACGTGTTCACGGACCGTCGCGTGATCGACGAGGCGTACCTGCGGCTGAGCCTTCATCTCGCGGAGGACCCCGACGGCCGGGTCCGCCGCACCGTGCTCGGCACCCATGACATGCAGATGGTGGAACGGGTCGAGCGCGGGCTCGGCGACGAAGGACGGAAGCGGTTCGAGGTCGCGATGCTGTACGGCATCCGCACCGCCGACCAACTGCGCCTGGCACGCGAGGGGTACGCGATCCGGACGCTCATCTCCTACGGAGACCATTGGTATCCGTGGTTCATGCGCCGGCTCGCCGAGAAACCCACCGAGAACACGCTGCTCGCCCTGCGCAACCTCGTCTGAGCGGCGATCACCGCGAACCGTCCGGGCTGCCCTCGTAGACTCCGCGACATGATCGAGCGCCTCCATGGCGCGATCGCAGCGAGCGTCACCCCCATGCGAGACGGTGGGCGAACGCTCGACGTCGACGCGATCGCCGGACTGACCGCCTTCCTGATCGAGGGCGGAGTCGACGGCGTGCTGACGTGCGGCACCACCGGTGAGGGCGTCCTGCTCGACGCGGCCGAGCGGCGCGCCGTGACCGAGGCGTTCGTCTCGAGCGCGCCGAAAGGGTTTCCCGTCGCCGTCCATGCGGGCGCTCAGACCTCCGCCGACACGAACGCGCTGGCCTCACACGCGCAGGAGACCGGGGCCGCCGCCGTGGCGGTGATCGCGCCGCCATACTTCCCGCTCGATGGCGACGAGCTCCTGGCGCATCTCGTCGGCGCCGCGAACGCGGCCGACCCCCTGCCGTTCTATGTGTACGAGTTCGCGGGACGCAGCGGATACCCGATCCCCCCCGACGTCGTGACCCGGGTGGCCCGTGCGGCACCGAACGTGGTCGGTCTCAAGGTGTCCGATACGCCGATCGAGGCGGTCGAGCCGTACCTCGGCCTCGAGCTCGACGTCTTCGTCGGGTCCGAGCCGCTCACCCTCGAAGGCATGGCCGAGGGCGCGGTCGGGAGCGTGAGCGGGCTGGCGGCCGCGTTCCCCGAGATCACGGCCGCGCTCGTGCACGATCGGAGCGCGACCGCTCACGAGCAGGTCTGCCGGCTGCGCGAGGGGCTGTTCGGCATCCCGTTCCATGCTGCGATGAAGCAGGTGCTGGCCGCCCGTGACGCGCTCGCCTCGCCCGACGTGCGAGCGCCCCTGCGCTGCCTCACCGACGGCGAGCGCGAACGCGTGATCGGGCTCGCCCGAAGCGTCGGCGTGGTCGTCTGAGGCGAGGCGTCGAGGACGCCCTGGAGGGATCGCCCGACCTCCGGGTCGACGCGAGATCGGCGGTGATCGCGTCCGGTCCGATCGAGAGCGCTCGTTTGCAGGGTCCGAACAAGTAGCGTCCGAACAGGCCGGTTTGACATCGGTTCAGTGACCTGGATACGTTCGCACGTGCAAATCCGACCTCTGGAGTACGAATCACGATGATCCGCACGCGCACCGCAGGGTTGGTGGGGGC
>JBOGVO010000089.1:0-5837 GCA_050692855.1 Actinomycetota bacterium
TCGATGTCCACGATCTTCGGGACCGGGATGTCCCGGGGCCTGGGACACGGTGTCCCGAAGTGCTCGGCGAACTCGTCGCCGAAGACCTGCACGGCGCTCTGCGCGATCAGCGTCTCGCCGGTGGGCAGGGCGCATCGCTGCGCGTCGGTGACCGTGCGGGCGCGAGCGAGGATCGTTTCCACGTCCATCTCGGACCCGTCGCCTCGGTCGATCCGTTCGAGCAACTGCGTGATCTGGCCCGTGCCGTGCTTGCAGGCCGGGCACTGCGCGCACGATTCCACGTACAGGAAGCGTGAGAACGCCAGGGTCGTGCGCACGATGCACGCGGTGTCGTCGTAGACGACGAACGCGCCCGCGCCGAGGCTCGATCCGACGGCCCGCAGGGCGTCGAACGACATCGGCGTCTCGAACTGCTCCGGGGAGATGACGGTGCTCGACGCCCCCGGGAACACGGCTTTGACCGCGCGGCCCTCCGGCGGCCCGCCGCCGATGCCGTAGATCAGCTCGGAGAGCGAGAAGCCCATGGGGAGCTCGTAGACGCCGGAGTACCGCACGTCGCCGCTCAGCGTGAGCAGCATCGTTCCGGGGGAGTCCTCGGTGCCGATCGAGCGGAACCACTCCGCCCCCTCGCGCAGGATGTGCGGGACGTTGGCGAGCGTCTCGGGGTTGTTCACGACCGTCGGGTTCGGGCTGCCCGGCTTCCGGAAGAGCCCTTCCATCCACGGGGGCACGGTGCGCGGCATCGGAGGGTTGCCCTCGATCACCTCGAGCAGCGCCTTCTCCTCCCCGAAGAGGTACTCGTCGGGTCCGGCGACGAGCTCGACGGGCACCGAGCCGAGCAGGTCGGCGGCGGCCATCTGCTGCATCGCCTGCCGCACCCGCTCGACCTCGCGCTCCGCTCCCGCCTTCATGCCGATCCACGCCCCCGAGGCGCCGACGGCGACGGCGGCGATCGCGAGCCCCTCGAGCACCGAGTAGGGGTCGTGGCGCACGAGCCACCGGTCCTTGAACGCGCCCGGCTCGCCCTCCGCGGCGTTGCAGACCACATACGTGGTGGCGTTCGGATCCTCGCGCACGCTCCGCCACTTCATGCCGGTCGGGAAACCTGCGCCGCCGCGCCCCCGGAGCCCCGACCGACGGACCTCGTCGACGATCCACTCGGGGCCGCTCTCGCGCGCGAGGGCGAGCGCGCGCCCGCCACCGCGCGCGACGTATTCCTCCAGCGAGCCGACCGGGCGATCCGGAAGCAGGATGGAGGTGGGGGTCGACTGCGACACGCCGTTCCCTTCCTGGCTGCGACCCGTCCATCGTAGCCATCGGCCGCCGCAGCGGCCGAGACCGGAGGTCAGCGCTCCGTCGATCCGAACGAGGCTATGATTCGCGAGCACCGCCGCCGCTTGGCATAGCACCCATCCCCGTCACGATGGTGCCAGCGAGTGGTTCCGCCCACTGACCGATGGCCACTGACCGATGGCCACTGACCGATGGAGGGACATCCGCGATGACCAACGCGCCGGACCGCCACGCACGCGCCATGTTGCCGATCCCCGATCGCCCGACGCCGGGGTTGACGACATATGACGCGAAGGACCCGGACACCTCCTTTCCCCCGATCGAGCCCCTGCTCCCACCCGAGGGCGCACCCAATGTGCTGATCGTCCTGCTCGATGACGTGGGCTTCGGCGCATCGAGCACGTTCGGCGGTCCTTGCCGGACTCCGACGGCAGACAGGCTCGCGGCAGGTGGTCTGAAGTACAACCGGTTCCACACGACGGCATTGTGCGCGCCGACCCGCGCGGCGATGCTCTCCGGCCGCAACCACCATTCGGTCGGGATGGGCAGCATCACCGAGACGGCCACGTCGGCGCCCGGCAACAGCTCGCTGCGGCCGAACTCGAAGGCGCCGCTGGCGATGACCCTGAAGCTGAACGGGTACTCGACGGCCCAGTTCGGCAAGTGCCACGAGGTGCCGGTGTGGCAGTCCTCGCCGATGGGTCCGTTCGACGCGTGGCCGTCGGGTGGTGGCGGGTTCGAGACCTTCTACGGCTTCATCGGGGGGGAGAACAACCAGTGGGACCCGGCGCTCTACGACGGCACCACACCGGTGGAGCCTCCGGCGACGCCGGAAGAGGGCTATCACCTGACCGAAGACTTGGCCGACCGAGCCATCAGCTGGGTGCGCACGCAGAAGGCGCTGATGCCCGACAAGCCGTTCTTCGTCTACTTCGCGCCGGGAGCGACGCATGCCCCGCATCACGTCCCCAAGGAGTGGGCGGACAACTACGAGGGTGAGTTCGCCGACGGGTGGGACGCGCTGCGCGAGCGCACGTTCGCCCGGCAGAAGGAGCTGGGGATCATCCCGGCGGATGCCGAGCTGACCGTGCGCCACGAAGAGATCCCCGCGTGGGACGACATGCCGGATGAGCTCAAGCCGGTGCTCGAGCGTGAGATGGAGGTGTATGCCGGGTTCCTCGAGCACACCGATCACCATGTCGGCCGGGTGATCGATGCGATCGACGACCTCGGGGTCCTGGGCGACACCCTCGTCTACTACATCGTCGGCGACAACGGTGCGTCCGCCGAGGGCACGGTGAACGGCGCCTTCAACGAGATGGCGAACTTCAACGGGATGGCGGCCCTCGAGACCCCCGAGTTCATGGCGAGCAAGATGGATGAGTTCGGCTCCCCGAGCTCCTACAACCACTATGCGGTCGGGTGGGCATGGGCGATGGACACCCCGTTCCAGTGGACCAAGCAGGTGGCCTCGCACTGGGGCGGCACCCGCAACGGCACCATCGTGCACTGGCCCAACGGGATCGAGGAGCGCGGTGGCTTGTGCTCGCAGTTCGCGCACGTGATCGATGTGGCACCCACGATCCTCGAGGCGGCGGGACTCCCCGAACCGACCGTGGTGAACGGTGTTCAGCAGTCACCCATGGAGGGCAGGAGCATGCTGTACACCTTCGACGATCCGGCCGCGCCGGAGCGTCACGACCTGCAGTACTTCGAGATGTTCGGCAACCGTGGCATCTACCACCGGGGCTGGAGCGCGGTCACCAAGCACCGAACGCCATGGGTGATGGTCGGCGGCGACCTCCCGGCCTTCGATGACGATCTCTGGGAGCTCTACGACGGCACCGGTGACTACAGCCAAGCCCACGATCTCGCGGCCGAGGAGCCCGACATGCTTTCGAAGCTGCAACGGCTCTGGCTCATCGAGGCCACGAAGTACGACGTGCTGCCGATCGACGATCGCACCGCCGAGCGGATCGAACCTTCGATGGCAGGGCGACCCACCCTGATCCATGGGAACTCACAGCAGTTCTTCCCCGGGATGGGTCGCCTGTCCGAGAACAGCGTGGTCAGCATCAAGAACAAGTCGTTCTCGGTCACCGCCGAGGTTGACGTCCCGACCGGTGGAGCCGAAGGCGTGATCATCGCCCAAGGCGGGCGCTTCGGTGGCTGGTGCGTCTACGCCAAGGCCGGCAAAGCCGCGTTCGTCTACAACGTGCTCGGCATCCAGGAGTTCGCGACCGAGGCCGACGCGCCGATCCCGGAAGGCACGCACCAGGTGCGAATGGAGTTCGCCTACGACGGCGGCGGGCTGGCCAAAGGAGGAGACGTCACGCTCTACTACGACGGCGCGGCGGTCGGCAAGGGTCGCGTCGAAGCCACCCAGCCGATGGTCTTCTCCGCCGACGAGACGACCGACATCGGTTACGAGTCCGGCACGACCGTCAGCCCCGACTACACCGTCGGAACCAGCCGCTTCACCGGCAGGATCAACTGGGTGCAGATCGACCTCGGCGACGACGACCACGACCACCTCCTCGACCCGGAGGAACGCCTCCGCATCGCTATGGCCCGGCAGTAGGGGTCCGTCATTCGAGGTCCTTGGCCCGCGGGTCGCGGTGCGTGGGCGCGTGGTAGTCCGGGTCGGATCGGAGCGTCAGGTACTCCACGGCGGCCCACAGCGTCTTCGATCGCGGATAGAAGGCGAGCGGCCCGAGCACGAGCACGACGACGCTCACGATCGTGATCGGCAGCACCGGCACGTCGGGAACCGTGAGCACCAGCCCCACCACGAGCACCACGACCCAGAGCCCGATGGCGACGACGTAGTTCAGCACCATGGCGCCGAGGTAGCCGCCCTCTTCCTTCTCGAAGCGCCATTCGCACCTGGGGCAGGCCCGTCGCATCCGGAACCAGGAGAAGAACGTGTCGCGCTCGCCGCAGCGCGGGCACCGCTTCCGCGCGCCGCGCACGAGCGTCGCGAGCGTGCCGGTCTCTGGGTAGAGGGGCGTGCCTCCATCGGAAGGGGCGACGGCGCCGTGTCGCCCGCCGGCGCCCTCCGGTTCCAACGAGCCGTAGGGGTCTTCCGTGACGTGGATCACCTCGAGCCGGCCGGGCGTGCGCCCTTCCATGCGGCCGATCGCTCGCGGAGGCCGACCGCCGCCCTCGTCCGCAAGGCTACTCCGCATGCGACTTCCGACGGGTCCGCCGTGACGGATGCCGGGGGTATGCTTGCCCGACCATGACCAGGACGCCGAGTCGCCGGCCAGCTCGCACCCCCCTCGGGCGCAACCGCCGCGCCGAGCTGAACGTCATCGACTTCACGCTCGCCAAGCGCGCGCTGCTCCGTGACGCCCAGGTGGGCGTGCTCGGCATGACCGACATCTGCGACGCGCACCCCGAGCTCATGCGCGCGGCCAAGCACGTCGGCGAGCCGACGAAGCACGACTGCCCGGTCTGCGGCAAGGTGAAGCTCGTGCTGCTCGCCTACGTCTTCGGCGAGAGTCTGCGCGATCAGAACGGCCGCGTGTGGTCGATCGACACGGGTCTTCGCATGACCGCCGCCCATCCGGGTTCCAGCTGCTATGTGGTGGAGGTCTGCACCTCCTGCCAGTGGAACCACCTGCGCGAGGCGTTCACCGCCCGCCACAGCGCGACCGGCTGATCGGACGGCCGGTCGGGTCATCGCCTGAGCAGAAGCCGGAGCCCGAGTGCTGCGGCGCAACCGTATCTCCATCGCACCGTCACACTTGCACGGGTCCCTGGAGCCATCTGGGCTCACCCCTGCGGATAGGATAGGAACCCGTGTCGACTGACGTCCCCACGCGGCCCGAAGCGGCCAAGCACGTTCCCAAACACGCCCCCAGCACGCGGAAGAAGGGGTTCTTCCGACGGTTCTGGTGGGTGTTCCTGGTCGTGCCCGTGCTCGTGGCGGCCGCGCTGGCCGGCTCGCTCTATGTGGCGTACGCCCGCATCCAGCTCCCCGACACGCTGCCCCCGATCCGCACGAGCTACCTGTTCGATCGCAACGGGACCCCGCTGACGTCGCTCCACGGAGCGGTCGACCGCAAGATCGTCGGGCTGAAGCAGATCTCCGAGAACCTCCAGGACGCCGTGCTCGCCACCGAGGACGCCGGGTTCTACGAGCATCCCGGCATCGACGTGCGCGGCATCATCAGCGCCGCCTGGACCGACCTCGTGAAGCGCGAGACGGTGGTCGGCGCCTCGACGATCACCCAGCAGCTCGTGAAGAACGTCTACGCCGGCGACTACATCGAGCACCCGAACGGCACACAGGAGTACGTCGTGCCGCCCCGCTCCATCAAGGAGAAGATCCGCGAGGCCCTGCTGGCGATCAAGATCGAGCAGGAGCTCACCAAGCAGCAGATCCTCGCGAAGTACCTGAACACCGTGTACTTCGGCCACGGCGCCTACGGAGCGGAGGCGGCCGCGCAGACCTACTTCGCCAAGAGCGCGAGCGAGCTCACGGTGAGCGATTCCGCCGTGCTCGCCGCCGTGTTGCACGCGCCGAGCCTCTACGACCC
>JBOGVO010000090.1:0-24658 GCA_050692855.1 Actinomycetota bacterium
GTCGTCATCGGCTAGGCTTCGGCCTGCCATGACGACCTCGCGACTGCTCGCGCTCCAGGAAGCGGACACCGCGATCGACCGGCTCCGCGAGCGTCGACGCGCGCTCGAGCAAGGCTCGGACGTCGTCGCCGCGAGGACGGAGGCCGACGTGGCCGAGTCGCGTCTTGGTGAGCTGCGGCTGAAGCTCGACGAGCTCGACCGTGACCAGCGGCGTTTCGAGCACGAGATCGACTCGATGACCCAGAAGGAGAAGGCCGAGCAGGCCCGCATGTACGACGGGTCGATCGTCAATGCCAAGGAGCTGGAAGCCCTGCAGCACGAGATCACGAGCGTTCGCTCGCGCCGATCCGACCGCGAGGACGAGCTCCTCGCGCTGCTCGAGATCCGCGAAGGGCTCGAAGCCCAAGCCATCGAGGCCGAGCGCGCATCGTCGTCGTCACGCGCCACCGTGGACGACGTGGCGGCAAGCGCCCTCGAGGAGCTCTCCAGGGTCGAGGCAGACCTCGCCGAGCGCATCTCTGAACGGGACGTGATCGTGCCGACGATCGAGCCCGACGTGCTGGAGCTCTACGACGACCTCCGCCGGCAGAAGAAGGGTGTCGGTGCGGCCGCGCTGGTCGACGGCGTCTGTCAAGCGTGCCACGAGCAGCTCTCGGCGGTGCAGCTCGACGAGCTGAAGCGGAGCGAGGGCGTGCGGAGGTGTGAGCACTGCCGGCGCATCCTGGTCGTGTGATCGTTTCCTGCGACGGTGCATCGCGGGGGAACCCGGGACCTGCGGGCGCCGGTGCGCAGATCACCGATGGTGACGGCGTGGTGCTGGCCGAGATCGCGGAGGGGTTGGGCGAGGCCACCAACAACGTCGCCGAGTACACGGCCGTGGTCCGTGGGCTCGAGCGCGCGCGAGAGCTCGGCGCCACCGATGTGCTGCTCCGCTCGGACTCGCAACTGTTGATCAATCAGCTCACCGGACGCTACCGGGTGAAGTCCGCCCATCTCCAGCCGCTGCATCAGCGGGTCCGCGAGCTGGCCGCGAGATTCGATTCGATCGAGTTCGAGCACGTTCGCCGCGAACGCAATGTCGAGGCCGACCGACTCGCGAACGTCGGCGTGGACGCCTGGCTGGCCCGCCTCGACCTCTGATGAGCGAGCCTCAGCCGCCACCTTCGGCCGCCACCACCGACCTCAGCGGGATCTCGAGTGGGTCGGGATCGGGCTTTCCTCCGAGGTCGATCCGGAGCGAGACCCCGCGAACCTCGCCGACCGCTTCGAACGTGATCGCACCGTCGACCCGCTGACCGGCGCCGACACGGAGCAGAGGGGGAGAGACCTCGATCGCCTCGCCGACCGCCGTGCCGTCGCGCTCCACCAACGTGGCGTCGCCTTCGGCGAGCGTCACCGGAGCGTCGCCCGTCGCCGCGATGCGGACGAAGAAGCTCCAGTTCGGGACGGCGCCGAAGGCATCGAGCTCGATCATCACACCTGGTCGCTCGTACCGGTGGTCCAGGCGCAGGAACGCCGCGCTCACCGGGACGCCGAACCGGACGAAATCGGTCACGCGCCAGGTGCCCCGGTCCTCCGCGATCAGGCGCACGGGGCCGTCCATGGGCACCGAGAACTCCAGCGGCTCCCCATCGGTGGGCTGGGCGACCACATCGATCTGTGCGGCGAGCTGGACCTCGAGCAACGGTCCATCGGACGACACGAGCGCCGCGGGGCCGACGCCACCGATCGTCGAGGTCGCCGTGATCTCCCCGGGGAACGCCCTGTTCGTGACGCCGACCCAGTACGCCCATCGGCGGAGCAGGGGGTTCCCGGTGACCGCCTCGAGGTCGTCGCCTCCGAGCACGGCGTCCCGGTAGGCCTCGACGAAGCGCAGCGTCGCGGCGCGAACCTGCGCTTGGAGGATCGCGGGCGACCCCCCGAGCTCATCCAGGCCCGCCGGCTCGCCCGGCCCTTCCGGCGACGCGGCCGAGCACGAGGTGGCGAGGGTGCCGAGCACCACGAGGAGAACGATGCGCCGCCGCATACCGTGACCGGAGTCTACGGCCGCGGGGTATCCTCGGTCGTGGAGGAGCAGGCCGGGCGACCGCGGGTTGGTCGTGACCGCTCGAGGAAAGTCCGGACTCCACAGGGCAGGGTGCTGGCGAGAGCCAGGCGGGGGTGACCTCGCGGACAGGGCAACAGAGAGCAGACCGCCCGGGCGGCCTCGGTCGTGCGGGCAAGGGTGAAACGGTGCGGTAAGAGCGCACCAGCGCGGCGGGTGACCGTCGCGGCTGGCAACCCCCACCCGGAGCAAGGCCGAGCAGGCAGCGTTCGAGGACGGCCCGTCCGAGCTGCCGGGTAGGCCGCACCGGGCCGGCGAACGGCCCGGCGACGACGTTCCGGCGTCGCCGAGAGAGATGGTCGCCGGCGGGGCGAGAGCCCCGCGCACAGGATCCGGCTTACAGGCCGGCTCCTCCGCTACCCTGCGATGCTTCCGGCATGGGACAACGCGCGGATCGACCGACTCGCGAGCAGGTCGCCGCGGCGTCCGGGCGCACGGTCCCCGACGTGCTCGCGCCGGACCTCGATGTGATCTTCTGCGGTATCAACCCCGGGTTGTATTCGGGCGCCGTGGGTCATCACTTCGCCCGACCGGGGAACAGGTTCTGGAAGGCGTTGCATCTGGGAGGGTTCACCGATCGTGTCCTCGAACCGGGGGAAGACGGCGAGCTCCCTCGGTACGGCTGCGGGATCACCAACCTCGTGGCTCGAGCCACGTCCGGTGCGGCCGACCTCGATGCCGACGAGCTGCGCGCGGGCGCCGACCGCCTCGTCGAGGTCGCTACGGCGTTCGCGCCGTCGGCCGTCGCGATCCTCGGCATCGGCGCCTATCGCACGGCGTTCCGGCAGCCGCGGGCCGCGCTGGGGCCGCAGGTGGGGAGACTCGGCCCCTCGCTGCTCTGGGTGGTGCCCAACCCGAGTGGGTTGAACGCGCATCACCAGGTCGAGGACCTCGGGGAGCGGTTCCGCGTGCTGCGGCAGGCGGTTCGGCCCTCCCCGCGGTGAGCGGTCAGTCGCCGGCGGAGACGAGCCCGCGATCGAGCGCTCGCTGGAACTGCGTGCCCGCATGGTAGCTCGAGCGCACGAGCGGCCCGGCCTCGACGTGCGCGATGCCCATGGCCTCGCCCTCTCGGGCATGTGCGGCGAACTCGTCCGGGTGCACCCAGCGATCGACCGGCAGATGGCGGGGCGTCGGTTGCAGGTACTGGCCCATCGTGACGATGTCGCAGCCGGCGTCGACGAGGTCACGCATCGCGGCAGGCACCTCGTCCGAGCGCTCACCCATGCCGAGGATCAGGTTGGACTTCGTGACCTGGCCGGGTCGCACGCGCTTCGCGACGCGCAGGACATCGAGCGAGCGGTCGTACCCGAAGGCGGGTCGGATGCGGCCGTGCAGCCGACGAACCGTCTCGAGGTTGTGGGCGAAGACGTCCGGCTCGGCCTCGAGCACGGTCGTGATGTCGCGTTCCCCGCCCTTGAAGTCGCTCGGCAGAACCTCGACCCCGGCGCCGGGCACGGCCCGTTTCACGCGACGCACGGTCTCGGCCCAGATCGCGGCACCGCCGTCCGGAAGGTCGTCACGGGCGACCCCGGTGAGCACCACGAACCGGAGACCCATCTGCGCGACCGCCTCGGCGATGCGAGCGGGCTCGTCGGCATCGACGTCGCCCGGCTTGGCCGTCATCACGTCGCAGAAGCCGCACCGGCGGGTGCACCGGTCTCCGAGGATGAGGAACGTCGCCTCGCGGTCTTCCCAGCACTCGTGGATGTTCGGGCACATCGCCTCCTCGCAGACCGTGTGCAGGTCGAGGCCGCGCATCAGGTCCTTGAGCTCCCGGGCGTTGGGTCCGCCGCGGAGTCGCACCTTGAGCCAAGGCGGCTTCCGCTCCCCGCGGGCGCTCACGCCCCCGCTCGCACCCGACGAGACCGACACGATCGGCAGGTGCAGGCGACGGTCGCGCGGGTTGTGGTCTCGCTGCTGCATGCGCTCGAGTCTAGCCCGGCCCCCGTGTTCCGCTGCGATCGGCTCGGGAACGATGCCTCGGGGAGCGGGAGCCGAGGGGTATCCTCCGCGACGGGGCCATCCGCAGGCGAGTGGTGCCGGAAGGAGGGGGATGAGCGAGCCCGGATCGCAGGTGCCGTCGGACGCCGGATCGCGAGCGCCGTCGGACGCCGGCCCCGATGCGCCCTCCGAAGAGCGCCGGCCGATCCCGGTGTGGATCCAGCCGCCGTCGTGGCGCTGGATCGTCACGCTGCTCGCCGTGATCTTCGCGGCGTGGCTCGTCGCGTCGGCCGCCACGACGTTCCTCCGACAGCTGACGACGCTGTTCACGTGGGTGCTGATGGCCCTGTTCGCGTCGTTCGCGCTCGAGCCCGCGGTGGACTGGCTCGCGCATCGCGGATGGAGGCGCGGCCTGGCCACGGGCGCGATCCTGTTGGGCGTGGCCGTCTTCTCGATCGTGATGGTCGCGCTGATGATCCCGCTCGTCGTGGATCAGCTCCGAGCCCTGATCGAGGCGGCTCCGAGCATCCTCGCGTCGCTCAGCCGCACCACCGAGGCCTGGTTCGGTGTCGAGGTGTCGCAGCGCACGATCGAGGACCAGCTGCAGAGCGCGGACTCCGGTCTCGCCGGGTTCGCCACGAACATCGCGGGCAACGTCTACGGCTTCGCGTCGTCGTTGTTGGGAGCGATCTTCATGCTCCTCACGGTCGGGCTGTTCACCTTCTACCTGACGGCCGACGGCCCCCGGTTCCGCCGGTCGGTCCTGTCGTTGCTGCCGCCCGACCGACAGGGACACGTGCTGTGGACCTGGGAGGTCGCGATCGAGAAGACCGGCGCGTACCTGTACTCCAGGCTGCTGTTGGCGTTGGTGTCGGGCATCGTCACGTTCGCCGCGCTCACGGCGCTGGGCATCCCGTTCGCGGTGCCGCTCGCGCTCTGGGTGGGCCTGGTCTCGCAGTTCATCCCCACGGTCGGCACGTACATCGCGATGACGTTGCCGCTGCTGGTGGCGGTGGTGGAGAGCCCCGTCAAGGCGTTGGTCCTGCTCGTGTTCTTCACGGCCTACCAACAGGTCGAGAACTACGTGCTCAGCCCGCGCATCACCGCCAAGACGATGGAGCTCCACGCGGCAGTCGCGTTCGGTTGTGCGATCGCCGGGGCGAGCATCGCCGGGTTGGTCGGCGCGTTCATCGCGCTGCCCGTGGCCGCCATCGTGCAGGCCGTGGTCTCGAGCGCTCTCGAGCGACACGACGTCATCGACACAGACCTCACACGAGAGATCGATCCCGGGGAGGCGAGGCAGGATCTGGAACGCCGCCGGCAGGATCGGCCACGGGGCGAAGGACTGGTCGCGACGGTGCGCAAGCGCTTCGCCGACGATGACGCCGACGATCCCGACGACGGCTGACTAGCGACCGGCGTCGGCAGGCGCGGTCGGTTCGGAAGGCGCGGTCGGGGCCTCAGACTCGATCCGACGCCCGAGCTCGGGGCCGGCCGGGATGAAGACGCGGAACGAGGCGCCTCCCCCCTCGCGATCCTCGACCCAGGCGTGTCCGCCGTGCAGCTCTGCGAACCTGGCCACGAGCGAGAGGCCGATACCGGTGCCGGGGGCATGCGAGGACGCGGTCGAGCCCTGCCGGAAGGGTTCGAAGATCGCCTCTTGCAGGGCAGCGGGCACCCCCGGCCCGTCGTCGTCGACGATGACGGTGGCCCCTTCGTCGGTGGGAACGATCCTCACCCAGATGCAGGACCCCGGCGGGGTGTGTCGCGCGGCGTTGGTCACGAGGTTCTCCACGATGCGCTCGAGTTTCGGAGGATCGGCCGAGAGCACGGCCGGCTCGAGGTCGAGCGTGACGGCGCGGTCCGTGAGCGCGTCGAGGGTCTCGACGGTGCTGCGGGTCAGCGTCGCCAGATCGACGGTCCGGTACTGCGGCTCGACGATGCCCCGGTTCAGGCGGTCGATGTCGAGCAGGTCCTTCAGCAGTCGGTCGAGCTTTCGGGCGTTCACCGCCAACCGGTCGGTGAGGTCGCTCCGATCGGCCTCGGGCATGTCGGGAACCCGTTCCAGGGTCAGCGAGAGCCCGAGGATCGACGTGAGCGGACTGCGGAGCTCGTGGGAGACCGCCGCGAGGAACGTGTTCTTCATCTCGTCGAGCGTTCGGAGGCGTTCAGCGGCGTCTCGCTCCCGCCGCTCCGATCCGCGCAGGGCCTGCTCGGCGAGCTTGCGCTCGGTGATGTCCATCAGCACACCTTGGAGGAAGGAGGGCTCGCCATCGTCCCCGGCGATGAACGTGGTCTCGTGGTGCACCCAGATCGTGCGACCGTCGCGCGTGCCGATCCGGTACTCCGCCTTCCATGGCCGTCGTCGGGTCACGGCGTCCAGGTAGCCGCGCCGGATGTCCGCGCGATCGTCCGGCGGGATCGCCTGCAGCCACGCATCCGGCTCGTCCATCCATTCCTCCGCCGGGATGCCCGTGATGTCCTCGATCTGGGGGCTCACGTAGACCGAGCGCATCGATCGATCGGCGATGTCGAGGTAGATCGCGGCCGGCACGTGCTCCACGATCGCCCGGTACCGCTGTTCGGCGTCGGTGAGGCGCCGCGCACTCCGCTCGCGATCGATCGCCGCGCCCAGGGTGTTGGCCACGACCCGGATCGAGTCGATCTCCGCCGGTTGCCACTCGCGTTCCGCCGCGCAGTCGTCGAAGGCGATGTAGCCCCACCAGGTGCCGGCGACGTGCACGGGAACGGCGGTGACCGATCGGATCCCGGCTGCCTCCATGGGAGCGCGCTCGGGCTCGGGAAGCCGCGACACGGGGCCGTGGATCACGCCTCCTTCCCCGAGCACCTCCGTCCATCGGGCGTGCCCGCTCCCGTAGGGGTACGGGTGGGACGGCGGCCTGTCGAGCTCCTCGGGGGCGTCGTCGGCGAGCCATGCGTGACGCAGCACGACGTGCAGGCCGTCGGGCCGCTCGACGTTCTCGAACAGCCCCGCTCGCGTGGCCGAGGCCACGTGCCCGAGCCTGCAGAGCACGTCGTCGATGCAATCCCTCCAGCCGGGGGCGCGCAGGAATCGCTCCGCCGCGTACCCGGCGGCCTCGAGGATGCGGTCGCGGCTTCCGAGCGCTTCCTCGGCCAGCTTGCGGTCGGTGATGTCGGTGAGCACGCCCTGCCACACCCGCTCACCGTCGGAGGTCGTGACGAGGACGGCGTGGTCCTGCACCCAGACGATGTGTCCGTCCTTGCGGACGATGCGATGCTCCACGTCGTAGGCCTCGCCGGTCTGGTTCGTCCTGGTCGACTCGGCGGTGACCCGGTCGCGGTCGTCCGGGTGGATGATGCGCATCCACAGACCTGGATCGGCGAGCCGCTCGTCCGGCGTGTACCCGGTGAGCTGCTGGTACTGAGGGCTCAGGTAGCGCGCCGTCACGACATCGTCGATGGCGTCGACGTAGATCACGACCGGAAGCTCCTCCACGAGGGTCCGGTACCGTTCCTCGGCTTCGCGCAGGCGTGCCTCCGCCTCCCGGCGATCCGTCACGTCCTGGATCACGCCCTGCCACGCGGTGGTGTCCTCCCCGCTCCCCACGACCGTCGCGGTGTCGTGCACCCACACCGGGGCGCCGTCCTTGCGCACGAGCCGGTACTCGACATCGAACGGCTCACCCGTCCGCTTCGTGCGCCTGGCCTCGGCGATCACGGCGACGCGGTCGTCGGGGTGGATCCTGGACTCCCACATGCCAGGTGAGGCCCACTCCTCAGGGGTGAAGCCGACGAGCTCGAGCACCCTGGGAGAGATGTCATCGACGCGGTCGCCCTCGAGGTGGTCGTGCACGTCGCTGCGGTACGTGATCGCGGGCAACTGCTCCACGAGCGATCGGTATGTCGCCTGCATCTCGGCGCGCGCGGCTCGCTCGATCGAGGCCCGGCGTATCCGTGCCAGCGCCGAACGGCCGAGCGCGATCAAGGGATCGCGCCGGCTCTTCCCTCGTCCTCCATCGGACCCGGACCGGATGCGCGTGGGATCCACCGTCGTCTGGGGGTATCGACGGGTTCTCCCGCAGCCTGAACCGCGCCGACCTCAGTGGCGGACGAGCTCCAGCATCTGCCGATAGACCTGATCCGGCTCGGGCTCCATGTAGAAGTGCTCCAGAGGGGTCGCGAACGGCATCGCCGGGATGTCGGGGCCTCCGATCCGCACGATCGGAGCGTCCAGCTGGTACATCGCTCGCTCGGCGATCGTGGCGGCGATCTCGGCTCCGGCGCCGTAGGTTCGGTTGTCCTCGTACACGACCATCGCGCGCGAGGTCCGGCGCACCGAGTCGAGGATCGTCTCGACATCGAGCGGGGCGAGCGAACGCACGTCGACGACCTCGACCGAGATGCCTTCGTCGTCGTGCAGCCGAGCGGCGGCATCGAGGCAGGTGTGCAGCGAGTAGCCGTAGCTGATGCAGGTGAGGTCGGTGCCGGTGCGCTTCACGTCGGCGCGACCGATCGGGACGCCCCGGGCTCCGTCGGGCACCGGGCCCGTGATCGCCCGATAGGTCTTCTTGTGCTCGAGGAACAGCACGGGGTCAGGGTCGGCGATCGCGGTCCTGAGCAGGCCGGCTGCATCGGCGGGCGTGGAGGGCATCACGACCTTCAGGCCGGGCACGTGAGCGTAGAACGCCTCGATGGACTGCGAGTGGTAGAGGGCGCCGTGGATGCCGCCGCCGCACGGGGCGCGGATCACGAGGGGGCAGGAGAACGCGCCGTTCGACCGGTATCGGATGCGGGCCGCCTCGGAGACGATCTGGTCGAACGCGGGGTGGATGAAGTCCGCGAACTGGATCTCGGCCACCGGTCGCAGTCCTCGGATCGCCATGCCGATCGCGACCCCGACGATCCCCGACTCCGCGAGCGGGGTGTCGATCACGCGCTCCTCGCCGAACTCCTCCATCCATCCGACGCTGACGCGGAAGACGCCCCCGCGGTTGCCGACGTCTTCCCCGAGCAGCAGCACCCGGTCGTCTGCCACCATCTCGTCGTGCAGCGCGTCGCGGATCGCCGTGACGACGTTCTTCTCGGTCGAGGCGTCGGTGCCGGTGTCGGTCACGCGTCGCCCTCGTCCGGCTCGGCGAACACGTGGCGACTCGCGGAGCTCGGCGCCGGGTCCTCCGCGTCCCAGGCGGCCGCGAGCGCCTCGTCGATCGCGGCCTTCACCGTGCTGCGGAGCTCCTCGGCGCCGACGTCGTCGAGCAGGCCGTTCGTGCGCACGTATTCGCCGAAGACCTGGAGGGGATCGTGATGCCGGGCCTCCTCGACCTCGTCACGCGTCCGGTACGTCTTGTCGTCGTCGTCGGAGGTGTGCCCGAGGAATCGGTACGTCTTGCACTCGATCAAGGTCGGACCCTCGCCGGCGCGAGCACGTTCGTGCGCCGTCTTCATCGCGCCGTAGCACGCGAGCACGTCGTTGCCGTCCACGACGACCCCGGGGAACCCGTAGGCCTCGGCGCGGTCCGCGACGTTCTCCACGGCCATCTGCTTGGACTGCGGGACACTGATCGCGTAGCGGTTGTTCTCGCAGACGAAGATCACCGGCAGCCGGTGGATGCCCGCGAAGTTGAGGCTCTCGTGCCAATCGCCCGCGCTGGTGGCGCCCTCGCCGAACCAGGAGGCCACGACGGCATCCTCCCCGCGATACTTGATGGCATAGGCGATGCCCGCTGCGTGCGGCACCTGGGTGGCGATCGGCGACGAGCCCGTGATGATGCCGAGCTCGCGGTGTCCCCAATGCGAGGGCATCTGTCGCCCGCCCGACGAGGGGTCGTCGGCCTTGGCGAAGATGCCGAGGAACACCTCGTACGGCGTCATCCCGGCGGTGAGCACGAGGGCACCGTCGCGGTAGTACGGGATCCACACGTCGACGCCTCGGCGCATCGCCCATGCGGTGCCCACCTGGCATGCCTCGTGGCCCTCGGCGGGAACGACGAACGCCGCCCGGCCCATGCGATTCTGGCGGAGCGCCGCCTCGTCGAGCAGGCGGGCGGTCAGGACGAGGCGGTACATCTCCCGCACGTCGTCATCGCTCAGCCCGAGGGCCCCGTGGGGGGCGGACGCTACCCTCGTCGACACGTGCCCGAACCCTCTCGCACCGTGTCGCGAGCATACACCCCGGACTTCCCGGCCCGGCTCAGCCCGTGCGGCGCCCGAGGACCGTGACGCCGGAGGGGATGGACGACATGTATCGCTGCCGCGGACGTGTGAGAACCTGGAACCATGAGGGACGTAGACGATATGAGCGCGACCGGGCAGCACGTGGTCGACGTCACCGATGCCGACTTCGAGCAGGTCGTGATCCAAGGGTCGAGCGAACGGCCCGTCGTGGTCGACATGTGGGCCTCGTGGTGCGCGCCCTGCCGCACGCTCGGCCCGATCCTCGAGAAGGTCGCGGCCGAGCGCGACGGCGCGTTCCTGCTCGCGAAGCTCGACGTCGATGCCAACGCTGTCGGCAACGCCCTGCTGCAAGCCGTGCAGAGCCAGGGCATCCCGACCGTGGTGGCGTTCCGCGACGGGCAGCCCGTGAGCATGTTCATCGGGGCGTACCCCGAGCAGGAGGTGAACCGCTTCGTCGACGAGCTCGTGCCGACCGAGGCCGAGGTGGAGGCCGACGACGCCCTCGCAGAGGAAGCCGCGGGCGATCTCGAGTCCGCGGAGGCCGGGTACCGCGACGCGCTCGCGAAGGACGAGGAGAACAGGGAGGCCGCGATCGGGCTCGCGCGCATCCTGGTCGGGCGCGGCGAGACCGAGCAGGCGGCGGTCCTCGTCGAGCCGTTCCTTCCCGATCCCGACGCCGAACAGGTCATGGCGACGGTGCGCGTGCACGGCTGGGCTGCGCTCGACGGCTCCGGTCCGCTCGTCGAGCCCAGGCGGTCGGCCGCCGCCGGACGGTGGCGCGAGGCGCTCGACGGCTTGCTCGACCGGTTCGACGACGAACCGACCGTCGCCCGCGAGTCGATGGTCGACATCTTCGCCACGCTCGGGGACGACGCGTTGGTGGCCGAGTACCGGCCCAAGCTCGCGGCCCGCGTGTTCTGAACCGAGAGAGGTGGGAGCGCATGACCGACGTCCACGACCGCATCCGGGAGTTCTGGGATCGCGACGCTGAGACGTACGACCGTTCCGCCTCCCACGCCGTCTCCGATCCGTTGGAAGCGGCGGCCTGGCGAGCCACCTTGCGCACCGTGTTGCCCGAGCCGCCCGTCGCCGTGCTCGATGTCGGTGCGGGAACCGGGTCGCTCAGCCTGCTCGCGGCCGAGCTGGGCTACCGGGTGACGGCGCTCGATCTCTCCGAGAGCATGCTCTCGAAGGCGCGCGAGAAGGCCGGGGAACGCGATCTCGGGCTCGCGTTCGAGGTCGGCTCGGCGATGACGCCCCGCGCCGGACCGTTCGACGCCGTGATGGAGCGGCACGTGTTGTGGACGATGCCCGACCCGGTGGGCGCGCTTCGCGCATGGCGCGACGTGACGGCGCCAGGTGGTCGAGTGGTGCTGTTCGAGGGGCTCTGGGGCTCGAGGGCGCCCGTGCACCGAGCGAAGCATGCGATCGCCGACGTCGTCCGCCGGGCGATGGGCGCCGCGGCCCACCATCACGCGCCGTACCCCGACGAGGTCATCGCCTCGCTCCCGCTCGCGCGCATGCCCTCGCCGTTGCCGCTCGCCGAGGCGGCCGTCGAGGCGGGGTGGACCGGCATCCGCATCCGTCGCCTGCGTGACGTGGAATGGACCGCTCGGCTGCACGAGCCGTGGCCGCTCGGATGGCTCGAGCACCTGCCCCGGTACGCGCTCGCCGCAGACCGAGCGTGACTCGAGGTCGCAGAGACCCGAGGGCTCATCAGACGCGAGCGCCAAGCGACGCGAGCGCTCAGGGACGCGAGCGCTCAGGCCACGAGCGGAGACTGGAAGCGAGCGAGCTCGTCGGCAGGAGGGGCCTCGTACTCGAGGTCGAACACCTCGGCGAAGCTCGTACGGACGATGGGGATGACCTCGTCGACGGTGACGTCGCGTCCGAGCAGCGTTGACAGCGAGGTCACGCCGTTGTTCGGGAGGCCGCAGGCGACGATACCGCCGAACCACGACAGGTCGGTGTCACAGTTGATCGCGAACCCGTGCAACGTGACCCGTGTGCGCATCAGGCGAACGCCGATCGCGCACACCTTGTCGTCGCCGGCGAACACGCCCGTCTGCACGTCGTCCCGGCGATGCAGCTCGACCTCGAGCGCGGCTCCGACCCGGATCACCGCCTCCTCGAGTGAACGCAGGTAGCCGGCCGCGTCGGGCCGTGCCCCGAGGTGCAGGATGGGGTACCCCACGAGCTGCCCCGGCCCATGGAACGTGAACGAGCCGCCGCGGTCGATGTGGTGCACCTCCGCGCCATGAGCCGCTGCCTCCCGCTCGCTCCAGACGAGGTGCTCGGGCTTGGCCCGTCGTCCGGCCGTGAACACGGGTGGGTGCTCGAGCAGGATCAACGAATCGGGCGTGTCGTCGGCCAGGCGTCGCTCGGCGAGGTCATGCATCGCCCCGTTGGCGGTCTCGTACGGCACCGGGCCCGGCGGTTCGATGAGCCAGGTCGACCGGGCCACGCCCTCAGACCCCGAGATCCTCGGCGAAGTCCCAGCCCTCGAGGTTCTGCTTGACGCGGGAGAGGAACCTCGTGGCGATCTCACCGTCGATCAGCCGGTGGTCCCAGGACATCGAGACGTAGACCATGCTGCGCACGGCGATCGCGTCCCCCTCGACGACGATCGGTCGTCGCTGGATGCCGTCGAGCGACAGGATGCCCACGTTCGGCCGGTTGATGATCGGCACGCTCAGCAGCGAGCCGTAAGGGCCCGGGTTGGTGATCGTGAACGTCGCTCCCTGCACCTCGTCGGGCTTCAGCTGATGCGCCCGGGCGCGCGCTGCGAGGTCGGCGATCGCCCTCGCGATGCCCACGCTGTTCATCGCATCGGCGTTCTTGACCACGGGAACGATCAATCCGGCGTCGTAGCTCACCGCGATGCCCATGTGCACCGCGCGAGGTGTGACCACGTTCTCGCCCTCGATGCGGGAGTTCACCTGCGGATACGCGATCAACGCGTCCACCGAGGCCCGCACCACGAACGGCAGATACGTGAGCTTCACCCCGTGGGTCGCCAGGAAGTCGTCCTTGGCGTCCTCACGGAGTCGAACCAGGTGCTCGACGTCGACCTCGACCATCGTCCACGCCCGGGCGGTCTCGTTCACCGACGCGAGCATGTGCGTCGCGATCGCCTTGCGGATGTGCGACAGCGGCTCGGTCGTGACGTCGCCGGTCGCCGCCGCGCCGACGGAGGGAGGGGTCACGATGGGAGCCACCGGCGCCGGGGCTTGCGTTGGCGCCGGGGCGGGGGCCGCCGGCTCGGCCGTTCCCGAGCCGGCCGAGACCGCCTGCATGACGTCGGCCTTGGTGATCCGTCCACCGGCGCCCGTTCCCGAGATCGTCGACAGGTCGAGCCCGTGCTCCTGCGCGAGCTTGCGGACGAGCGGAGACAGGATCTGCGACCGAGGTCCTCGGTCGGCCACCACCGCGGGCGCGGCAGGAACCTCCGGGGGCGAGGCGGAAGCCGCCGGCGCGGCCGAAGCATCGGCCGGAGCATCGGCCGGAGCATCGGCCGGAGCAGCGGCCGGAGCGGTTTCGGGAGCGGCCGTCGTCTCGCTCGCTCCGTCTCCGGAGGACACCTCAGCGAGCTCCGTCCCGACCGGCACCGTCTCGCCCTCACCCACGAGGATCTTCGTGACCGTGCCCGCCACCGGGGACGGAACCTCGGTGTCGACCTTGTCGGTCGAGATCTCGAACAGCGGTTCATCGCGCTCGACGGTCTCACCCTCGGCCTTCAGCCACTTCAGGATCGTTCCCTCGATGATCGTCTCGCCGAGCTGGGGCATCTGGATCGAGGTCATCGGACTCCTCCCTCGCGCATGAGGTGGATCACCAGGCGGACAACTCCTCGACCGCGCGTTCGATGTCGGCGATCTGCGGCAGGAACGCGTCCTCCAGCGTGGGGGAGAAGGGGACGGGCATGTTCGGCGGCGCCAGGCGTCTCACCGGGGCATCGAGATGCTCGAACGCCTTCTCGGCGATCGTGGCGCCGACCTCGGCCGCGATGCCGACGAAGCGATAGCTCTCGGTCACGACCAGCGCCCGCGATGTCTTGGCGATGGACGCCAACACGGTCTCCTCGTCGATCGGGTGCACCGTGCGAAGGTCGACGACCTCGGCCGAGATGCCGCGCTGCGCCAGGTTCTCGGCGGCCTCGAGCGACTTGTGCACGAGCGCGCCGTACGTGACGATCGACACGTCGGTGCCCTCACGCTTCACGTCGGCCGAGCCGATCGGCACCAGGAAGTCGGGGTCGGTCGGCACCTGTTCCTTGATGCGACGGTAGATCCACTTGTGCTCGAGGAACATCACGGGGTTGTCGTCGCGCACGGCCGATTTCATCAGGCCCTTCGCGTCGGCAGGGAACGCCGGGCACACGATCTTGATGCCTCCGCCGTACGCGAACCACGGCTCCGGGTTCACCGAGTGGAAGGAGGACGCGCGAACGTATCCACCCGATGGTCCGCGTAGCACCACCGGCAGCGGCACGCCCGAGCGGTAGTGGTAGCGCCCGAGGACCGTGGAGATCTCGTCGAATCCGGACGACATGAAGTCGGCGTACTGGAACTCCGCGATCGGCCGGAGCCCTTCCATCGCCGAGCCCACGGCCATGCCGACGATCGTCTCCTCGGCGATCGGCGTGTCGAGGACCCGCTCGGCGCCGAACCGGTCGAGGAAGCCTTCGGTGACCTTGAAAGCTCCGCCGTACACGCCGATGTCCTCGCCGAGCATGTAGACGCGTTCGTCGCGCTCCATCTCCTCCCACAGGGCTTCGGCGATCGCGATCAGGTACGTCGCCTGCCCGTCTTCGGCCCGCTTGCCGCGCGGCTCGGCTCCGTGACCTGCGGCGCCTGTCTCCACCGTCTGTGTCTTCGCCATCAGCCGGCCTCGGTGCCGCCGTCTCGGCCCGGCTCACTCGTCCAGTAGCCGTCCTCGACCCACAACCCCTTGGTGGCGTCGCCCGGTTCGGGGAACGGTGAGGCGAGCGCGAACTCGTAGCCGGCCTCGAACTCCGCCTCGACCCGCTGCCCCAGCGCGTCGACGTCATCCTTTGTCACCACGCCTTCGGTGAGCAGGTACTCCTCGAAGTTGCGGACGGGGTCGTGGTCGGCCATGAACTCCTCGAGCAGCTCGCCGGGCATGTACTTGGCGGGGTCGTGACCCGCGTGTCCGCGCCAGCGCAGCGAGACCGACTCGATAAGCGACGGGCCTTCACCCGCGCGAGCGCGCTCGACGGCCGCCCGGGTCGCCTCGAACACCTCGAGCACGTTGCCCCCGTCGACCCGCACGCCCGGCATGCCGTAGGCGACCGCCCGCTCGGCGACCGTCGGAGTGGGGAACTCCAGGGGATTCGGAGCCGAGTACGCGAACTGGTTGTTGTTCACGACCCACACGACGGGCAGCCGGAAGATCGCGGAGGTGTTGAGCGACTCGTGCCACCGCCCGTTCGACGTGGCGCCCTCGCCGCAGATCGCGAGCGCGACCCTCGACTCTCGCTTCATCTTGTAGGCCAGGGCGGCGCCGGCGGCCACCGGGTACGCGATCGGCAGGTGCGACATGACCGTGAACGTCTTGTTCCCGGCCCAGTCCCCGAGGTGGCTGTTGCCGTCTCGGCCGCGCGTGTATCCGTCGATGCGCCCCCAGAACTGCGCCATCACCCGGTTCAGGTCGAGCCCCTTGGCCAGCTGCGCGGACAAGTCGCGATGGGTCGGGAACAGGGCGTCGTCGTGGCGCAGCGTCCAGACGACGCCGACGTGGGTGCCTTCCTGCCCCCGTCCCGAGTAGATCGCCCCCGGCAGCCGTCCCTGGCGGTACAGCGCTTCCATCCGCTCGTCGAAGTAGCGGCAGAGCTTGAGCATGTGCAGCATGTCGAGCAGCCCCTCGTCGGTCAGGGGCCGCTCGCCGCCCGTGCGGGCGGGAGCGGTGGGATCGACCTTGGTCGCCACGGTGATGCGCTCCTTCACGGGGTGTGCAGGGGCTTGCCGACGAGCGCGAGATGCGCCTCGCCGATCCCCTCGGACAAGGACGGGTGGGGGTGCATCATCGCCGCGACCTCGGCGGGCAGCGCCTCCCAGTTCACGATCAACATGCCCTCGGCGACCAGGTCGGTCACGTGGGGGCCGATCATGTGCACCCCGCGCACCGGCCCGTCGGCCTCGGCGACGAGCTTCACGAAGCCGCCCTCGCGGAGCATGTTCGCCTTGCCGATGGCGCGGAAGTCCACCTTCTCGGTCACGACCTCCGCGCCCATCTCGCGGGCCTGCGCCTCGGTGAAGCCGACGCTCGCGATCTCGGGCGTGCAGTACGTGACCTTCGGGATGTTGACGTAGTCGATCTCGGGCGCGTCCAGCCCGCTCAGGCGCTCGGCGACGGCGTAGCCCTCGGTGAAGGCGACGTGGGCGAGTTGCAGCGGGGTGGACGCGACGTCGCCGATCGCCCAGACGTGATCGACATCCGTGCGCAGCAGTGGATCGACGTTCACGAAGCCCTTCTCGTCGGTGCCGACGCCCGCTTCGGCGAGGCCGAGCCCTTCGGTCACCGGCCCCCGCCCGGTCGCCACCAGACAGACATCGGCGACCGTCGTGACCGGGCCTTTGCCCGAGTCGTAGCTCACCTCGACGGCCTCGCCCGTGTCGTTCACCTCGAGGACCGAGGCACCGGTTTCCGTGGTGATGCCGCGCTTGCGGTACGCGCGTGCGACCTCCTTGGAGACCTCTTCGTCCTCGAGCGGCGCGAGGCGGGGGAGCGCCTCGAGGAGCGTGACCTCGGCGCCGAACGACCGATAGAACGAGGCGAACTCGAGTCCGACCGCGCCCGCACCGATCACGACGACCGACATGGGGATGCGGTCGTACCAGAGCGCTTGGTCGCTCGTGATGATGCGGTCGGTGAGCGACAGCCCGGGCAGCAGCTTGGGGGTGGATCCCGTGGCGATCACGATGTCGTTCGCATCGATCCGCGCCTCGTCGACCTCGACGGCGGTGGACCCGGGCACCAGGCGCGCGAGCCCGTGGACGACGTCGATCTTCCTGGCCTTCACCAGCCCGGTCACGCCCGTCACCAGCTTGTCGACGACCGAGTCTTCGAACGCCTTCACCGCCGACCAGTCGGGTTCGCCCGATGCCTTGATGCCCCATTCGTCGGAACGATTCACGGCATCCAACACCGCGGCCGATTGCAGGAGCGCCTTCGTCGGGATGCAGCCCCGGAGCAGACAGGTGCCGCCGATGCGGTCGTCACGCTCGATGAGGGCGACACGGCGTCCGAGCTCCGCGGCGCGAAGAGCGGCGGAATATCCCGCCGTTCCCCCTCCGATCACGGCTACGTCGTACGCGTCACCCATCCGACGAGCCAGTCTACTCAGGATATCTGGAGCGGCTACGATGCCGGCCGATGGACGAGTCGCAGGAGCTGAAGCACACGCCCTTGGAAGCCGTCCACGAGGCTCTCGGGGCGAAGATGGGTCCGTTCGCCGGTTGGCTGATGCCGATCGAGTACGCGGGCGCGCTCCGCGAACACCAAGCGGTTCGCGAGCGGGTCGGCCTCTTCGACCTCACCCACCTCGGCAAGGTCGAAGTCACGGGCCCTGGGGCCCTGGGGATGCTCCAGCGGGTCGTCACGAACGACCTCCGGAAGGCGTCGGTGGGGGAGGCGCTCTACAACCTCGTGCTGAACGAGGGCGGAGGCGTGATCGAAGACCTGATCGTCTACCGCCTCGAGGACCGCCGCTACTTCGTGGTGCCGAACGCCGCGAACGCCCAGCGAGTGCTGCGGCTCCTGGAGGAGACCACGGCCGAGGACCGGCTCCACCTGATGTACCACCAGGACTGGTGCTTCCTCGCGGTGCAGGGCCCGGGATCCGTGCACGTGCTGGAGCGCCTGTACCCGAGCGCCGGCGACCTCGCGTTCATGCAGTGCGCCGAGACGGAGTACCGGCGCCGCCCGCTCATCGTGACACGCTCCGGCTACACCGGTGAGGTCGGGTTCGAGCTGTTCACGTACCAGGATGTGGCCGGCGAGCTCTGGGTCGACCTGCTCGAGGCGATGGAGCCGTTCGGAGGCATGCCCTGCGGTCTCGCTGCGCGGGATGTGCTCCGTCTGGAGATGGGGTACCCGCTCTACGGTCAGGACCTGTTCGAGTCCGTCACCGCGCTGGAAGCAGGGCTCTCGTGGGCGGTGTCGTTCGACAAGGGGGAGTTCCGAGGGCGCGAGTCGCTCGTGCGTCAGCGGGACGCGGGGTTGCCGAGCCGGCTGGTCGGGTTGCGCATGCACGAGCGTCGGCACATCCCGAGGGCACACTATCCGGTGTTCCTGGGCGATCAGCTCGTCGGCGAGGTCACGTCGGGCACGTTCTCGCCGCTGTTGCAGACCGGCATCGGCCTCGGGTACCTGTGGCCGGCCGACGTGGCCTCGTCGGGCGACACGGTCGAGGTCGACATCCGAGGGCGGAGGGGATCGGCGGAGGTGGTCAAGCCTCCCTTCGTAGATCGAAGTCCCCGCTGATCGGCCGCTACCGAGACCGGAACGTCCCGGCCGCGTCGACGATGTCCGCGACCGACGATCCCCCGAACGAGGTGCGCCGGATCAGCCGATCGAGCAGACTGCTCGCTCTCGCCCCCTCCGGCGTCACGGCGACGACGACGTACAACCCCGACGCCGGGATACCGAGCTCCCGAACCGGTCCGTATCCCGGTGCCGCGACGAAGTACGCCCATCGCGTCGACTCGCCCCTCACGCGGCACGTGCCCTCGCCACGCGCCACGTAGTCGCCGCGCGAGGGCCCCTTCAGTGTGAACGTGGGGCGCCGGTCGAGGAACACATCCTGGGACTCCGCCACGCATCGCTCAGAAGCGGTGAGCGCGGACAGCACCGGACCCGTGGCCGCGAGGTAATAGAAGTCGGACGGCATGCCCACCAGCGTCGCGTCGACCCACGTGGCGGACATCCCGGCCACTCCGCCGTCCATGCGACGCCACCGATCGGGCTGCGGAGATGCCGAGAAGCCACCGCGGAACGCCTGGCCGCTCGCGGGGCGCGCCTCCCACCCGTCGGGCACCATGGCGGCCACCGGCCCGGCGCTCACGTGGCTGAACGGCGAGGCCGACGACGCCACGCGGATCGGCTCGGCCATGGACAGCTGGTCGGTCGGCGAGGGTACGGCGCACCCGACGCAGGTGACGGCGATCGCGATTCCGAGGACAGCTATGCGCATGGGACCCCTCGGGAGGATAAGCGACCGGAGGCCACTCCGCCAGCGCCGGGCCGGTCAGGCAGCGCCGGCCCGCACGACCTTCCCGCGGGCATCCGGGGAGGGGATGCAGAAGGCGACGAGCGTGCCGCCCCCGGGGAGGGGATCGGCCCACATGGTGCCGCCGTGCTCGACCACCAGCTGGCGGGCGAGATGCAATCCGACGCCGACGCCCGCCTTCTCCTTGCGGAGCACGCCTTCGCCGGTCGAGAAGGGCTCGTCGAACGACCGTTTCGCGACGTCTCGAGCGAGTCCCATGCCGTGATCGGTCACCGTGACCACGACCCCCTCCTTCATGTCCCGAGCCGAGATCTCGACGGGGGCGCCCGCGGGTGAGTACCGGCATGCGTTGTCGAGGAGTTCCTCGACCACGCCGGCGATGCGGGCCTCGTCGGCGATCGTCTCGAGGGTGGGAGCCACCTCGGCGAGGATCGGCACGTCCGGATGCGTCGCGCGGGCGCCATCGATGACCCGCCGCACGAGGGGGGCGAGATCCACCTCGACGAGCGCCAGCTCGAACGTGCCGCGTTCCAGCTCAGAGATCGTGATGATCTCATCGACGATGCCCATCAGCTTGTCGAGGGAACCCTGAAGCTGCTCCAAGAACTCGGCGCGTTCCTCTTCCTCGATCGCGGGGTTCCGAAGCACGTAGGCGATGCCTTTGGCGACCGTGACAGGGGTGCGGAGCTCGTGGGAGATGTTCGAGAGGAAGTCGGCTTTGGCGGAAGTCCCCTGCGCGATCGACCCGCGGACCTCCTCGAGCTCTTCGGCCAGACGCGACGACGACCCGGTCGCGGCCGTGAGCTCGCGGGCGAGCGATGCGGCGATGGCCGGCGACATCGCCACCGAGCCTCCCGCGACCGCGGCGGCGATCGCGAGCACCGTGCGTGGGTCGTCATCCACCGACGAGAGGCCGACGGCGCCGGCCGCGATGGCATCGGCCGATCGCACCGGATCCCCGGGCGCGATGCGGGCGATCGTCCGAGAGGTGGGCGAGGAGGCCACCACCCGCGAGAGGATCTCCACGCCGTGGGTGCCCTCCATGTCGAGCCGGCAGATCACCACGTCGGGTCGCAGGCGCGCAGAGAGCTCGGCCACGCGCGTGGCATCGATGGTGGCATCGAGCGTCAGGCCGACGTCGGCGGCGGCCTCGACCTGGAGGGCGTCGACGGCGCTCGCCGCATCGCAGAGCAGCACGGTCAAGGTCATGTGGTTCCGGTATCGGCCCCCGTGGAGGCGGGTTGAGACCGTCGTAGCGGGTCGCTTCAGTGCACGATGCCCGTGCGGATCGCGATCGCGACCGCCTGAGCGCGGTCGTTCGCGCCGAGCTTCTCGAAGATGCGCTCGAGATGCGTCTTCACGGTGTGCGGGGAGATGCCGAGCTCGGTGGCCACCTGTCTGGTGGTCGAGCCGTCGGCCACCTTCTGCAGGATCTCGCGCTCGCGCTTGGACAGCGGCGTCGCCTTCGGCGTCTCGGCCTCGCCCAGCCGAACCTCCTCGATGAAGGTCTTCGTGAGCTGGGGATGGATCACCGCGTTCCCCTCGAGTGCGTTGCGAGCGGCGTCGACGAGCGCATCGGGGGAGGCGTCCTTCAGCAGGTAGCCGGACACCCCGGCCTGGATCGCCTCGCTGATCGCTCCGCGGGACTCGTCGATCGTGATCAGGATGACCTTGGTGGTCGGCGCGGCCTGGCGGATCCGACGTGTGGCTTCGATGCCGTCCATGCCGGGCATGCGGACGTCCATGAAGACCACGTCCGGCGTGAGCTCTCGCGCGCGCTCTATCGCTTCCTCACCGGTCGCTGCCTCGCCGACGACGACCACGACCTCCTCGGAGAGCTCCAGCGCCGTGCGCAGCCCCTCGCGGGTGACGGGATGGTCGTCCACGATCAGCGCACGGATGGGGGACTCGGGCGACATGGGCGAGTGCACGCTCCTTCGCTTGTGGGGAAGTACGGGTACGCTGTTCAGGATAGGCCGAGTCGAGTGAGGATGCCCGTATGCACGAAGAGATCGCAGTTGACCCTCGAAGCGACGCCTCGGAGGCATCGACGGGCGTCGGCGCTTCCCCCGACGCACCTTCCCACGGTGCTCAGGGCCAGCCCTCGGCCGACGCGCGCGAGGCTGTTCTGGAGGCGCTGAAGAACGTGGTCGACCCCGAGCTCGGCCTGAACATCGTCGACCTGGGGCTCGTGTACGACGTGCAGGTCGGCGACGACGGCGGCGTGGACATCCAGTACTCGCTCACCACGATGGGGTGTCCGATCGGCCCGATGATCGAGGATCAGATGCGGTCGTTCCTGCGAGGGATCCCCGGCGTCGAGGACGTGCGGCCGGAGTTCGTGCTCCGCCCACCGTGGAGCCCGGAGATGATGTCGGACGAGGCCAAGGCGGCGCTCGGCATCTTCTGACGCACGCACCGGCCGGCTCGGCGTTGACGCCCGACTCGACGATGCGATAGGTATCGCCTGCAGATCCGACCGGGGGGTCGTGAGTTGGTTCGGACCAGATGCGTCGGGGAGGTGGCGGCCATGATCCCGTCTCGCCTGTGCTGTCCGATGCCCGGCGTCGTCCGGGAGACGTCCATGCATCGCGGCCCCTGAACCACCATCCCCGGAGATCCCTCGCACCACCCTCATCGGCGGCCGCAGAAGCGGCCGTCGTTCGTTTCCCCGGCGGGGAAGGAAGGACCGGAGACATGGCGGGATACGCGAAACCAGAGGTGCTCGTCGACACCGATTGGCTCGAGGAGCACCTCGGCGATCCGAACGTGCGCGTGATCGAGGTCGACGAGGACACGACGGCCTATGACAAGGGACACATCGCCGGTGCGGTGAAGTGGGACTGGACGAGCGACCTGCGCACCGAGGTGGGGCGAGACTTCCAGGACCGGGCCGGTTTCTCGCGCCTGCTGTCCGAGGCGGGCGTCGGCGACGGCACGACCGTCGTGCTCTACGGCGGCAACAACAACTGGTTCGCGGCCTACGCGTACTGGCTGCTGAAGCTCCGTGGGTTCGAGGACGTGAAGCTCCTGAACGGCGGGCGGAAGAAGTGGGAGCTGGAGAGCCGGCAGCTGGTGCAGGACGTGCCCGGCCACGAGGCGACCGGGTACACGATCGCCGGGGCGGAGCGACCCGAGATCCGCGCCCTGCGTGACGAGGTGATCGGGAAGGTCGGCGGAACCAGCGGATTCGTCGACGTGCGCTCGCCCGAGGAGTTCCGCGGCGAGAAGCTCGCACCCGATCATCTTCCTCAGGAGCAGTCGCAGGTGCCCGGTCACATCGCGGGAGCCGCGAACATCCCGTGGGTGAAGGCCGCGAACGACGACGGCACGTTCAAGAGCGCCGACGAGCTGCGCGAGCTCTACGAGTCCGAGGGCATCACCTCGGACAAGGAGGTCATCGCCTACTGCCGCATCGGCGAGCGATCCTCCCACTCGTGGTTCGCGCTGCAAGAGCTGCTCGGGTACGAGCAGGTCAAGAACTACGACGGGTCCTGGACCGAGTACGGCTCGCTCGTCGCAGCGCCGGTCGAGCTCGGCGGATAGCGCGCCACGGGCCGGGCTCACGCCGAGGCCGGGGCATCGTCCCCGGCCTCGCGCATGCTCATCGGCGACTCGTGCCCATCGCTCACCGGCACCCCGAGCGCGAGGTTCGTGAGCCCGCCGATCGCGAGCCCGAGGCCGAACCCTCCGACGACGTCGAGCGGGTTGTGCGCGCCCAGGTAGACGCGCGCGAAGCCGACGAGCGCCACCACCAGCCACGGCAGGAGACGCCACCGGCCTCGAAGGTAGGGAAGCACGACCCACGCGAGGGCGCTCACGATGACGACGTGTCCGCTCACGAACGACTTTCCGGCAACCGAGGTGCCGCCCCGCACGACGGCCGCCGGCTCGGTGACTCCCGGCCGCTCGCGGTGCACCACCTGCCACACGAGCCCCTCGGCGACGAGCTTGCCGGCGGTGACGACCAGCGCCGCGATCGCCAGTCGCGGCCGCCGGGCGATCAGGGCGATCAGGGCCACCAGCGGTCCGATCGCCAGCACACCGAGGAACTGCACCCCGAACATCGCCGGCTCGAGGGCGCCGGTCAGCCCGTTGACCGCCTCGAAGATCGAGCGCTCGGGACCGCCGACGTCGCCGCTCGAGGCCGGGATCGCGCAGGCCACCAGCAGGAGGGAGCCGCTCACCGCCGCGATCGCGTCCGATCGCCGACGACGACCGGCGGCGGCACCCTGCCGGTGCCCGGGGCGGGTGGGCAGGGGAGTCTCCGTCACGAACGCCAGAGGCGCGCGGTGACGTCGGCCGCCACCAGGACCAGCGTGAGACGCACCGCCCACGAGTCACCCGTCGTCGCCGCCACCGCGATCGCGGCGACCGCGATCACGACCGACAGCACCCGCCTGATGAGCTCGGTCGAGTCCTTCCGTGCACCCGTTCCTTCCATCTCACGCCCTCCTTCGTCAGCCTGTGATGGGAGCCTAGGCATGGGAGCTCGCTCGGGCAAATCCGACCTCGGCGGTGGACTTTGGGCGCGTGCCGCGGGTACATTGGATGTGTTCGTCGCACCGCCCGCCGAACGAGCGCGATCGCGAGGAGTTGCCAGTCATGGCCGTCACGCAGGAGGAACACCTCAAGGAGCTCGCCAAGGGTTATCGCTTCGACTGGAAGGACCCGTCCCACGCGGTCTTCGAGCCGAAGCGGGGCCTGAACGAGCGCGTCGTCGAGGAGATCTCGGCGTTGAAGAGCGAGCCCGATTGGATGCGGAAGTATCGCCTGAAGAGCCTGCGCTACTTCGACATGCGTCCGATGCCGTGGTGGGGCGCCGACCTGAGCGAGATCGACTTCCAGAACATCTACTACTTCATCCGTTCCACCGAGAAGCAGGCCGCGAACTGGGACGAGCTGCCCGAGGACATCCGCGGCACCTGGGACAAGCTGGGCCTGCCCGATGCCGAGCAGAAGTACCTGGGGGGCGTGAGCGCGCAGTACGAGAGCGAGGTCGTCTATCACAAGATCAAGGACGAGCTCGACCAGCTCGGGGTGCTGTTCACCGACATGGACACCGCCCTGCGTGAGCATCCCGACCTGGTGAAGGAGTACTTCGGCACGGTCATCCCGGCCAACGACAACAAGCTCGCGGCGCTGAACACCGCGGTCTGGTCGGGCGGCTCGTTCATCTACGTGCCACCCGGCGTCCACGTGGAGCT